>CAZJLW010000077.1:2371-15513 GCA_964546895.1 uncultured Eubacteriales bacterium
GCCGATTCTGAACAGCAAGTGCTTCGTCTTGTGGCGAAACACGTACATTCCGAGCAGCGCACCGATGCCGCCCATTAATATTGCGGGCAGTAGCAGCGCTTTTTCGCTTATACGCCATTCGCCGCGCTTCGCCCTGCCTTTGTCAATGCCGTATAGTGAAAACACAATGATGTTCCACAATATGTAAACGGGTAAGGCGAATATAAATACGTTCATAGATTTCCTCCTGAGCTGTTACGACATGTATCAGCTTTTTTTATTTGCTAGAGTAGACCAACTATGGATTAAAATCACAAAAAGAGAGAAACTACTCAAATAGCATCTTAGAAAGCGGGGAGCACTGTGATAAAAAGAAAACGAATATTTAAGCTATTGATACTTGTAATGCTAATATTAATACCCGGCACCGCTGTTTCTACCAAAATCAGATCAAGCCAGATTTATAAACAGTATACGGCGCAGGTAACGGATGACGGGTTGGTTAAGTATCAAAAATCAATCGTAGCAAAAGACATCGACAGCTTCACCATAACGCTTGACGTTATAACAAATAAGCTAATTCAACCGATTAACGCAAGCGGAGCCACTGTAATTTTACTAATGGATTCATCGCAATCCATGAGTTATGTAGGCTCCGACGGTAAATCGCTAATACAGCACGCAAGAGAATCGTCTAAAAAATTTGCCGAGGAATTTTTGAAAACCCCCGGGACAAAAAATTTAATGGGGCTTGTAACGTATGGCGCTCTTGCTGCGGACGAGCTTCAAGACCCTTATAATCCAAAACCGAAGGATTCGCTTACAAATGATTTGAATAAATATGTGGATACTATTGGTAAGATAAACGCTACCTTTAACGACACAAACATTCAAGCGGCAATCAACAAGGCCAGAAAAATTTTGGCGACGGATACATCCGGCAATGATAAGTACATTTTATTGTTTAGTGACGGTGCGGCAAACAGTGTTCACAAGGCATCAAAAGCCACGCCTATAGGAAACACGGTTATTACTCCATACGTTGGACCATTATCCGGTAGGTTCTTGGATATGACGTTTAGGCTTTTTGATTTTAATTACTTCGATATTTATAATTCTTTCTACACACTTGACGGATACACTGTCAATAATAAATACATTCCCACAATATCAGAGGGTTTGTTGGCCAGGGAGGAAGGCATTGACATTCATACTGTTTTCTTTCATAACCCACGCTTGACGGACCATGAATACGAAGACGGTATTTTTACAATGTCCAATCTGGCAAGCAGAGGCCATTATCATAAAGTAGAGGACATTTTAGAGCTTATAAATATTTTTTATGAAATAGAACAGGATATTATTAACAGTGCGAAGGTTTGGAGGGTAACAGACCCTATGGCACCGTTTATTACCTACGAGGGGGCCGAACCCGGCACTAACACCGCCGGTGCTGTTTTTGATGCGGCTACCAAAACTTTGCATTGGAGCTTGCGTGACCCGGGAGTTACACCGGAGATTTTGGCGCCAGACAAATATAAATACAGCTTTTCCTACGGTATAAAGCTGGAATCCAACGACGAAGGGTTTGAAAACAATACTCCTTATCTCACTGACCTAAAAACAACCCTGGATTACCTTAACGGCGATGACTTAGCCACAGGCGTAAAAAAGTCGGTAGATTTTTTAGTCCCGGAGGTCATTGGCATATCTACCGTAACAGATTTTCTGCACGTCACACCGCTTGACATGATTGCTTATCAAGGCGGAACGTCGGCCTCGGGCAATACGTTTCCGCGGCCATACTTTTCATTAAAATACGATGACGGCCGTGAGCTGACTCAGGAGGAAATAAACGACTTAACTTTTTTTATTAACGGCAACCGTCACACACCGAATGGACACGAGTTTTTTATTTACGAGTACCCGTTTAGGGCATTGTTTATTAATAAGGAAACGGGAGAGGTTCACAACAACCCGACTGAACAAACAAGCATTGAAGATGTGGGGCTATACGACATCCGACTTACGACTACAGGAGCGGACGGACGTCCTCACTACATCAACGCTATGGATCAAACAGGCAAAATTTATGATTTTAGATTTGTACAAACCGCTCAGCTAGAAATTAGGCAGCAAAATTTGAATAGCCCTACACACTTTACTCCTTATTACGAGGGCGAACCGCCAGCAGGATTTGTTCCCGATGCGCCTACTCCGTTTGTGCAGCCCGGTACGAAGTTTTTCAATTCGGCTAATATCCCGTTAGAAGCGCTATTTTTTGCGCCGGATGTACGCCTTATGGCGGATACAGTATTGCCGTCGGTAAAGACCGGCCTTGATACCGCAATAAAACAGCTTTCCTTATCGGAAAATAAAAATTACGAGACAGTTTATTTAAACATGGTTGACCATAAGGACGGAAACATAATCGTTAATGCTGACAAGCCTATAACAGTAGTGTATCCGTATCCAAGGGGTACAAATAAAAATACGGAGTTTACGGTACTCCATTTTTACGAACTGAACAGAGGTGTAGGTACACAAATCCGGTATGATTACGATGTGCTTGCCACTACGAATCTGGACAATGGTTTAGCCTTCACGGTAACCGGGTTTTCGCCTTTTGCGGTTTTGTTTCCCGTAGTGCCGATTATTCCGCCGGACATTGTTTATCCGCCGAGTGGGGGCGACAGTTCGGGCGGCAGCAGTTCGGGCGGCAGCGACAGTTCAAGTGGCAGTAACTATTTCTCGAACCCCGAGCAAAAGAACTGCTGCGTTCCCGCAGATGTACCTCCGGAGTTTTACAGTCACTTTGCATATATGGCAGGATACCCCGACAAAACCTTCAAGCCGGAGGGCAATATGACAAGAGCGGAAGCCGCGAGCATATTTTCCAGGCTTTTAAACAACCAAATGTATATTGCGGAGGACTATAAATCAACGTTTGAAGATGTCCCGCCCGGTCTGTGGTTTTCTAACTCCATAGGTTATCTTCAAAAGCAAGGAATAATTAAAGATACCGGCAAATTTTTCCGTCCTAACGAAGCAATTACGCGTGCGGAGTTTGCAGTATTGGCGGCGCGTTTTAGCGACCTGTCCGGTACGGCTGATGTTGTGTTCAGCGACGTTCCAATGCATCACGAAGCCGCCAACGAGATTTATTTAGCCGTTAAAAAAGGCTGGATCAAAGGTTACTATGACAAGACGTTCCGACCGGATCAGTTTATAACCCGCGCAGAAGTCGTGGCTTTTACGAACAACGTAACCGAACGGGTTCCCGACAAATATTTTATTGAATACAACGCCAACAATATAATTAAGTTTTCCGATTTAACAATCAACCATTGGGCTTATTACGCCATAGCGGAAGCCGTTAATAATCATACGTACAAACGTATGACGGTGGATAATTTGGAGGAATGGAAAGAGTTATATTAAATAACAGGATCCGAATGCCGCCTGTAATAATCCGTAAGCTCCGCGATGCCAGCATCCTCTAACGCATCCGCACCGACCTTCGTCAGTATGTAAATACCCTTATCGCGCTTCGCGAACCAGCCGTAATAATTCCGGCTGAGCATCGAATAAACCTCCTTGCCGAAGCCGAAGTCGCTGACCAGCGTCTTGCACGACATCTCGCCGTAGCGTTCCAGTATACAAGCCAGCCGGATATTTTTTTCCTTGAACGCCGTGTTCAGCTTCACCTTCGTGCTGCCGCCCTTGTTCACATCGGCGGTACGTCCGTTTATTTCTTTCAGCGCCCGCTGCTTTCGGGCGCTTTTTTGTCGTCCGGCGGTATTCGCTTCGTCCGGAAAAACTAATATGTCAATGGTTTTAATCGGGCTGTCCATAGCGACGAAGATTAACCCGAGCTTTAGGCTTTTGGCGACATGCTTCATTTTCGTAATCGTTTTGGCGTCGCTGCGTTTTGGGCGCGGCACGGCTACGTAAACGCTTGCGCTGACTTTCTGCCGGTCAATCGCCTGAAACAGCAGCGTCATGTTAAAACTCTTCTTCATTTCCACGACGATAAGCTCGTCGTCCTTCGACGCGACGACGTCGCAGCCGTTGACCTCGCCGTTAACGTCGTAGCCCAGCTTGACAAAAAAACCCTTAATCGGTTCGTACATGTCTGTCTCAAAAAAATCAGCCAATTCAATTCTCTCCGCAAGTTTAAAATTTTTCCACGTAAGCGGTATTATGCTGTATAATGATAGCATAATAATTGGAATATTTCCAACGCGTAAAAGGAGCGGACATAATGACGGCTATAGTATCGGTGTTAAGATGTGACGGTTATGAGCCTGACGCCGTAAAGGAATCCGTACGTCAGAGCTGCAAAAACCTCGGCGGCTTGGACAAATATATCAAAAAGGGCGACAGAGTCTTATTAAAGGCGAATCTGCTAATCAGCAAAAAACCGGAGGAAGCGGCCACGACGCACCCGGCTTTCATCAGGGCGCTTGTCGAAGTGCTCCTTGAACACGGCGCGAAGGCCGTAATAATCGGCGACAGTCCCGGTGGGCCGTTTAACGAGCTTATGCTAAAAGGACTGTACAAGAAAACGGGAATGGAGCAAGCAGTGTCAGGAACAGTCGCTACGCTTAACAGTAATTTTAAATCATGTGAGAAGGAGAATCCTGACGGAATACTGCTAAAACGCATAACGCTGACGGACATGATAAACGACGTGGACAAGGTAATCTCCGTGTCTAAGCTAAAAACCCACGGAATGATGACGTTCACCGGAGCGGTCAAGAACATGTTCGGCTGTGTGCCGGGAGTAATAAAAGCCGAGTATCACCTTAATCTGCCCGACTATATGAAATTCGCGGACGCGCTCATAGATATATGCCTGTGCGTAAAACCCGTGCTGTCATTTATGGACGGTATAGTCGGTATGGAAGGACATGGACCTTCCGGCGGTAATCCTGTTAAGCTTAACGCCGTTCTGGCTTCGGACAGTCCGTATCATCTGGATAAAGTCGCGTGTTCTATTATCAAGCTCGGGTTCTCCGACGTGCCGACTATTACACGCGCGTACGAGCGCGGTATAACGTCGAACGACCTTAGCGACATAACATTTCGGGGTGAACCGTACACGGCGTTTATACCGAAGAGCTTTGAAATACCGCAGACAAAATACCCGTCGAAGGATAAACTGCCGGGATTTATGAAGAGGTTCGTCGAAAAACATTTGCAGCCGCGCCCCGTTTTTAATCTGGAAAGCTGTACCGGCTGCGGTACATGCGCCGAGAGCTGCCCGGCAAAAATCATCAAAATGAAAGGCCGGACGCCGCTGCCTGATTTGGACGGCTGTATCAGATGCTTCTGCTGTCAGGAACTTTGCCCGCGTAAGGCTGTAGAGATTTACCGCCCGCGTCTGCTTAAACTTATGAAGCTGTAACGCCAATCACAAACACGGAGGAAGACTATGCCACGCCCAGAATACGCCAACATTGATGAATACATCGCTACGTGCGAGCCGTCGGTGCAAAATATTATGCAGGAGTTACGCTCGTTTATAAAAAAGTACGCGCCGGAGGCGACGGAAAAAATATCGTGGGCTATGCCTACATTTTTTTATCACGGTAATTTAGTGCATTTCATGGCACATAAAAAACACATCGGGTTTTATCCCGGTGCTAACGGTATCGAGCAGTTTATTTCCGATTTTGATGCCGCGGGTTATAAATACTCGAAAGGTGCGGTGCAGTTTCCGATTGATAAACCGCTACCTTGGGATTTGATACAACGCATCGTGGAGTTCAGAGTAGGGGAGAACAAAGGAAAGGCTTAGTATGATTAAGATAACCATCTGTGACGATGAACGCGTCGAGTCGGTGTATCTTACAGAGCTTGTACGGGAGTGGGCGCGCGAGCGGCAGCTCGCTGTGCAGCTGTCGGACTACGAGAGCGCGGAGAATTTTTTGTTCGACTGCGGCGATGATATGTCGGCGGATGTTTTACTGCTCGACATTCAGATGAAGGGCATGGACGGTGTCGAGCTTGCGCGACGGATTCGGCGTGATAATAATAGCGTTCAGATTGTTTTTGTTACCGGTTATGCGGATTTCATCGCGGACGGGTACGATGTATCGGCGCTTCACTATCTCATGAAGCCGGTCAAGGCGGACAAGCTGTTCGAGGTGCTTGACCGCGCCGTGCAGCGTTTATCTATGCGCGGGAGTATGATTGGTCTGCCTGTTGATGGCGGCATTGCGCGCATTTTTGCCGACGACATCGTATACATCGAAGCGTTCAATCACGTGCTGGAAATAAACACGACCGGCGAAAAGCATACCGTAAAAATGCCTCTGCGCGAACTCGAGGGCAAGCTCACCGATAATTTCGTTCACTGTCACCGTAGCTGTATTGTTAATATGCGTTACGTTAAAAAAATAACGAGGACGGAGATAACGCTGGATTCAGGGCAGACCCTGCCACTCTCGCGTCGGCTGTACGCCGTCGTTAATAAGGCAATGATAAAAATTATTACGGGAGGCGATGGCGAGTGATGTATGCGTATATTGCGGCGGGCGGTGTCGTGTTAGTCCCCGTGTTTTTGCTGTTGCTTAGGAAATACATGTACTACATTGTAGAGCGGCGAATCGCGACGTACCAGAACGACCTCGTCGCACGACACTGTGACGAGGTTGAAAACATCTACCGGCAAATGCGCGGCTGGCGGCATGACTATCACAACCATATCCAAGCGATGAAGGCGTATATCGCACTAAGCCAGACAGCGGAGCTTAACGATTATCTTGGCAAGCTAGACGCCGACCTGACCAGCGTCGATACGATACTTAAAACCGGGAACGTAATGATAGACGCGATACTTAACAGCAAAATATCGCTCGCGCAGTCAAAAAACATCGCCGTCAATGCAAAAGCCGTCGTACCGAAAACGCTAAGCGTTCACGATGTCGACCTGTGCGTAATCATCGGCAACCTGCTCGATAACGCGATTGTAGCGTGCTTGAAACAGCTTAACGAAAATGAGCGGTTTATTCGGGTGTACATCGGTACTCACAAGGAACTGCTCTATATCTCTATATCCAACTCCGTAGGCGGCGATGTCAAAAGATCCGGTAAAAGCTTTTTGTCGACGAAGGCGTCGGCCACGCATGGGTTCGGGCTGATCCGTATAGACAAAATCTCCGAGAAATACAAGGGCTTTGTTGATCGGCAGCATGAGAAGGGCGTGTTTGCGACGGAGGTAATGCTCCCGTTATAGCGGAATGTGTTTTTTTGTGGTAAACTAATGCATTACCAGGTTTAATATTAAGGAGGTTTTGTAACTTTGAAAAATATTTCAATAGTTGTAGACAAGGGGCGCTTCGCGTCGATAGAAATTGCGGCTCGCGCCGAACACGTCATCGATTGGTGGGACGAATTAAACCCCGACGCCGCCGTGTCTACATTATGCTTTGCAGCCGTCGAGCTGAGAAATCATCTATGTGCTGCCACAGGTCTGAATCCCGGCGACGAGGGTAATTTTCCGCTCACGACCGAGCTGCCGCAAGCTGACGCTATCGTTATAGGCTTAGCCGGAACGATTCCGCTTGCCGCTCAGTATGACGGCAAGCTCGACGGGCTTTCTAACGAAAGCTATTCCATCAATACAATAAAATCCGGCGAAATCTCGTATCTGACACTTACCGGAAAAGGCCGGGAAGGTGCGCTTTACGCTGTTTACTCGTTCTTAGAAGCGCTCGGCTTTCGTTGGTTCGGCACAGGCAAACAAGGTGCGCATATTCCGTCGATCGAAAATTTTTGCATACCGCAGCTTGACATAACAGAGAGTCCGTCATTCAAAACCCGTGGGTGCTACTCAGAGCTGATTGACGACAGCGACGCAGACTTTGTCGAATGGCTTGGCAGAAACCGCATTAATTTCGCCTACTTAGACAAGATACACGACCCATATGCGCTCAAGAAACGCGGCGTACGTCTGTGCGTCGGCGGTCATGAAATGCTTGAACGGTTTCTTAACCCGCATCACCGTTATCCGTACCGTCATGAGATTTTCGGCGGAGACGGCCCGGTCGACCCGTACCCGATTAGCGGCGAGTATCTCGGTGATGCCGACGGAAACGGCGAGCTGTCGTACTATGAAGCGCATCCCGAATGGTTCGGGCTTGTAAACGGCAAACGCAGTGATAACATCGGACTGGCCGGGCATGAAGGAGCTGGGGATAATTATTGCACATCGAATGAGGATGCGACGGCCGAACTATGTAAGAACGTTGTGAACTGCCTTGTATCGGGCGACCTTCGCATGACGGACTATCTTAACTTCTGGATGCTCGACAACGGGAAATGGTGCTCGTGCGATAAGTGTAAGGCGAGCGGTAATTATTCACATAGGCTGGCTTTGGTAGTTTACGCGCTGTCAAAGGCAATAAAAGCCGCAGTCGCCGACGGAAGACTGAAAAGGAAAATCAAGGTGCTGTATCCTGCTTACCACGAGACGCTGCCTATTCCCGATAAAGCACTGCCGGATGATTTTGACTACGAGCACTGCGTCGTCACGTATTTTCCGATAGAGCGCTGCTATGTACACACGATCGACGACCCCGCCTGTACCGAAACCAATCAGGAGCTGATGGAAAGCTACAGGCAGTGGACGACCGACGCCGACAGAACTTACCGCGGAGAGATAGTGCTCGGTGAATATTACAACGTCTCAAGCTTTGCAGCCTGCCCGATAATGAATATAGAAAACATGAAGCGTGATATTCCTTTTTATTATTCGACCGGGGTACGGCACATGTATTATATGCACTGGACTGCGCTTAACTGGGGACAACAGTCGCTGACCAACTATCAGTTCAGTAAAATGCTGTGGAATCATCAGCTTGATGCCGACGCTCTTGTGGCGGAGTTCTATCAGCTTTTCTACGGGACAGCCGCCGGTAAAATGGAGGAGTTTTATACAACGCTTGAGCGCGCCGGTCGCAATATGAAGTATTTCAAGCATTACCAGTATAATAAAGGTGTACGTCATTCGCTAGCTCATAAGCTTAACAATGACATCCCCGAGCTTTTCCCGTTAAAGCACATGCGGTATGATTCGGTGAACGATGATCCTAACGCGGGTTTAAGTGTCGTTCAAACAGTTGAGCTGTTCGATAAGTGCCGGATGCAGCTAGACGCTGCTATACTCTTAACAAGCGACAAGCTTGTTGCGGCGCGGCTTATCGAGGACGATATGCGTTTTTCATATGGGCATGATATGGTTCGTTATTTATATTATATGTCGAGGACTAATATTTTAAGGCATAAAGGCGAACCGGAGCTTGCACGTGCGGCGTTTGGACACGCGCGGGTATATGCCGAGCGGCTCGAGGCGATGACAAAACCGCTTGAAAAGCTGGGGCGGTTTGAGCATCTGAGAAACGGGCTTGGGGCAACTTGGTGCCGCGATGCATATTTGAACTACCTAAAAATTTACGGACTATAAAAACGGAGCTATTGTTTCTGTGAACCACTCGCGCGCGAATTTCGACCATTCGCGCGCGTTTTTATTATCAGCTGAAAAATGTGGTAGTATGTACGGGAAGGAGGCGATAGACTTGAAGGTTATTTCTGATAACATCAGCTATGTTTTGCGTAATGTGTGGCTATGGGATAGGGCGGTGCTGTTTTTTATTACGGCCGCGGCGATAACCGGCGCGCTTATACCCCTTGGCGGTATTTATATGCCGAAGGCGGTGATAGACGTAGTTACGCATACACCGACGGCATCCGCGATTGTCGGCGTAGTTGCGGGCTTTACGTTTGTACTAACGGCACTTAATGTTGTTAACAAATACGCAACGGGATACGTCAACGCTTCGGCTATGTCGAACAGAATGCGATATCTGTTTATGTCCAACGAAAAAACAATGCACTGTGATTACGAAAGCATTGAAAGCGCCGCCGGTCAGCAAATGCGCAATAAACTAAACGCGGCGATTAACAAAGACACCGGAGGGCCGCAGCTTATTCTGCGTACGCTACCCGGCATAACGTCGGGGTTTGCGGGGCTTGTTCTGTACGGCGGCGTGTTGTCGCGGCTTAATCCGATTATTTTTATTCTGCTGCTGTTTACGTCGGGCGCGAACTTTTTTGTGCTGCGTAGGATTACGCGCCACTTGGAACGCTTTCGCGACGAAAACAGCTATATGCTTGGGAAGTTTTCGTATCTTTCTTACCGGTTGCGGGATTTTACCGCGGGTAAGGACGTGCGGGTTTTTAATATGATGCCGTGGTTTATGGCTGTGTTCGACGGGCTTTTGAAGCGCGACCGTGTTCGCCTGTGGGAAGCTGCCGCGGCTCAGTATCTGTCCACGATAACAGATGCGGTTATACTGCTGCTGCGTGACGGTATTGCGTATGCGTTTCTGATAAGCTATGCCGTGCATGGCAAAATCAGCGTATCGGATTTTGTCCTGTACTTCGGTGCGATAACCGGGTTTGGCGCGTTTGTTTCCGCGATAATACAAGGTGTTAACGACCTCATAAAATCCAGCTTGGATATTACTGTTATCCGTGAGTTCCTGGATATGCCGGACGGCGCGCGCGGTGCGGTGAAAACGCCCGGTGAGTTGCCTGTCTGCATCGACTTTTGTGACGTGAGCTTCCGATATGGCGAGAATGAGCCGTGGATTCTTGACAGGCTTAATATACAAATCAAAAGAGGCGAGAAGCTGGCGCTCGTAGGTGTAAACGGCGCAGGAAAGACGACTATAATCAAACTGCTGTGTGGGTTTTACCGGCCGACAAGCGGAGAGATCAGGATAAACGGTGTGTCCGTGAACGACTATGAGCGTGAAGCCGTGTACGCAATGATGACTGCTGTGTTTCAAGACATACTGATCATGCCTGTATCCGCCGCAAAAAACGTTGCGTTGGCAGAAACATATGACGCGCGGCGCGTACGGCAGTGCCTGGACGAAGCCGGGCTGTCGCAGCGCTTGCCGGACATTAATGCACCGCTCACAAAAATCATCGACCCAAACGGCGTCGAGCTGTCGGGCGGCGAACAGCAAAAGCTGCTGCTTGCGCGCGCACTGTATAAGGATGCGCCTATCATGCTATTGGACGAACCGACCGCCGCGCTCGACCCGATAGCCGAAAGCATACTTTATCAGCGTTACAACTATTTCTCCAAAACTAAAACATCAATATACATTTCGCATCGGCTGGCGAGTGCGTCGTTCTGCGACCGCGTGGCGTTTTTAGACAGCGGGAAGATTACCGAGCTTGGAACGCATGACGAGCTGATTCGACAGAACGGCGGATACGCGAATATGTACCGGCTGCAAAGTCATTATTACCGGGAGGGAAGCCATGAATAAGCTGAAATCAAATATAGCACAGATGATTAAGGTAATTGCGCTTTGCCATTCCATATCCCGCGCGGTGATTCCCGTAAGTATTTTCAATGCGTTGCTGGCTTGTATCTCTCCGTTTTTCAACATTATTATGACGGGGGTTATTATCGATAGGCTTGGCAAGGCGGATTTGCGGGAGCTGATTACTCTGGCGGGTATTGTCGTGGCTGTAAATGTTTTGTTGACCTTAGTGGTGGGAGCATCGCAACAATATTATTTGATTAAAATCTACACATTCTCACGGCATTACCACATCATGTTCATGCGCAAAATTTCCGGGATGGATTACGAACACATTGAGAATCCAAAGACGCATGAGCTGCTGGCGAAAATAGAAGCCACTGAGAACAACACCGGCAGCTGGTGGTATCAGGTTATTAATCCTATCAACAGCAGTATAAAGGCGTTTGTCGGGATTTTGTACTCGGTTATTATAACAAGCGGGTTATTTTTTGCGATGGGCGAGGGGAGCGGCTTTTGGGGAACGCCTGTATTCTCAGTGTTATTCGTGGTGTTGGTCTGCGTTTCGGCTTTCCTGACTTTTCCGATAGATAAGCGGTATTTCAAACGGATTTATGCCACCATCGATGAAATGACGCAGTCCAACCGCGTGTTTTCACATTTGTCCGGGATTATTTCCGCTTACAAAAATGGAAAGGATATTCGTATATATAACGCATCGGGGCTTATCGACAACACAGTGCAGGGAGAATTCGGCGGGGAGAACGGTTACTTCGCGATGTTTAAACGCCTCAGTGTACTGGACGGCTCGTTGAAAGCGACAAAGGCCGGTGTAACATCTGTTACCGGTGGGATTATATATTTATTTGTTGCGCTAAAAGCTGTATCGGGCGCGCTTACTATCGGCGGGATTGTACGCTACACCGGCGGCGTAACGCAGTTTATGAATAATTTGTCGACGCTGCTTAACTCGCTTAACACACTGAGCGTTATATGTAACCGTATGCAGTATACGTTTGATTTTCTGGGCATTGAGGATGTGAAATATAAAGGGACGCTCCCCGTCGAAAAGCGTGATGATAACGAATACGCCATTGAGTTTCGTGATGTGTCGTTTAAATATCCCGGCGCGGAAGTCTACGCGCTTAGAAACTTCAACCTGAAGCTAAATATAGGTCAGCGGCTGGCCGTAGTCGGTATGAACGGCAGCGGGAAGACAACGATGATTAAACTGCTCTGTAGGCTGTACGATCCGACGGAGGGTGAGATAACGCTTAACGGTATAGATATAAAGAAGTATAGATATGACGAGTACATGAATATTTTTTCTGTCGTGTTTCAGGATTTCAGGCTGTTTGCGTTTACGCTTGGGCAGAATGTGGCGGCCGGTATTGATGTTGACGAGCGGAAGGCCGTGGATAGCTTGGTGAAAGCTGGGTTTGCTGAGCGTTTTTCTTCTATGTCGCTTGGGCTTAACACGCCGTTGTTTAAAGATTTCAAGGAGGACGGTGTGGAAATATCGGGTGGCGAAGCGCAAAAGATAGCCCTTGCCCGCGCGCTGTACAAAAACGCGCCGTTTATCGTGCTGGACGAACCGACCGCCGCGCTCGATCCTATTGCGGAGTTTGAGATTTATTCTAAGTTTAATGAGATTGTTGGTGATAAGACTGCCATTTATATTTCGCACCGTCTGTCGTCGTGTAGATTTTGCGATGATATCGCTGTATTTCATGAGGGCGAATTGATTCAGAGGGGTAATCATGAGATGTTGATTGCTGATGTGGGTGGGAAGTATTACGAGTTGTGGAATGCGCA
>CAZJLW010000078.1:0-3834 GCA_964546895.1 uncultured Eubacteriales bacterium
TATTTATTGATTTCTCAGCCGCCAACGATTTTGTTAACGACATAAGCTTCCCAACGAATATGCTGTATGTCGGAATGCTCCGAGCCGCCGCCGAGCTTTATGACTTGCCGCAGCTTCACGACAAAGCCGCCAGAGTAAAGCAAGCTGTCCTCAAATACTCATGGAATGGCAGCTTTTTCGCCGACAACGCCCTCGTCAGCGACGGCAGGATTATCACGCAAACCAACATAACCGAGACGTGTCAGTATTACGCGTTTTTCTTTGACATCGCAACACCCGCGACACACCCACAGCTGTGGGAAGCCCTCGTACGGCAGTTCGGCACTGCTCGTAGCAAACACAACCCCTACCCCAATGTTTACTACGCCGCTACGTTTATCGGTAACTTCCTACGGCTCGAGCTGCTGTCCAGATACGGCGAGACAAAAACCATCTGCGACGATATTCTAACCATGTTCTACCACATGGCCAAAACTACGGGTTCACTCTGGGAGGACGCCGACGGTAAGAAAAGCTGTAACCACGGTTTCGGCAGTTATGCGGCTGTCTTTATACTGCGCGATATTGTCGGTGTCGCCGGGATCGCAGGTGACGCACGAGCTTAGTACAGGCTTTCATAAATTTTAATTTCGCAGTCCACATAACATTTGTCCTGCGACGGCTTTTTTTCAAAGACGAAGTAATCGCACAGCAGCTTTACTGCGTTGTAGCCCTGCAAATACGGGTGCTGCACGATGCTGGCGGTTACTTTGTTTTTTTGTATGCCGTCCAGTACGGGCTTGGCAAGATCCTGCGCGATAACCTTTACCCTACCGGACAGCGGGGATTCGTCTAGCGCCTGACATATACCCTTCACCGATCCTGTCACAAGCATTATGACGTCGATATCAGGGCAGGCACGAAAGACATTCACGGCTTTTTTATATGCTATGATATCATCGTTCTCAAACTCGCAGACGTCCATAAGCCGAAGCCGGGGGTAACGCTCCTGCAATGTGTTTCTGAACCCCTGCAACCGGTTTTTGTTACTGAGCATAGAAAGCGATGACGTAGCATACAGTACATTGCCCGCTCCGCCACTTACCATACCGGTTAGCCCGGCGGCAATCCGCCCTACCTTATTAAAGTCGCACCCCACATACGCAAGCCGCTCCGTATTTTCAAGCTCCGACACCAAAAACACGACCGGTATATTATTTTCCCGCAGGCTGTTAATACGACGCGCTATCTTTTCATTATTAATAGGCACAATAATCAACGCGCTGATACCCTCGTCAACCATCTCGTCAATAAGTCGCAGCTGATCATCCGGATCGAAATCCACGCTGCACTTAACACTTACAGTAATCCCGAAGTCCATAAAATTATCGGCAGCAGCAGCCACTCCGTCCAAAACCGTTTTATAAAACGGGTTCGTCTGAACGTTAAGTATAACGCCAAGCTTCACAGCCGAAGCTTTTATTGCAAGCGCCTTAGCGTGAATGTTTGGCTTGTAGCCCAAAGAATCCGCGATTGACAGCACCCGCTCCGCTATTTTTGGGTTAACCCCTTTGCGTCCGTGTAACGCCCTGTCTACCGTCCCGATAGAAACACCCGCTACCTCCGCTATTTTTTTTATCGTAACCGACATAACCCCACCCCCGTGCCGCTTAACCGGCACTTATATTCGCCGTGAAAAAACACAAGAAAACGGTCTTATTATAATATAAACCAGCGATATAACGCCACTACTTTTTTGGTTCTATATGGCAGAGCGTAGCATTTTATCCATAAGTACCAAATTTATGTGTGCGATAACGTTTTATGTCGGTTTAATTGTTTATTGCACAGCTGTTCAATTGTGGCAAATGCTCCCAAAATGCTGTTGACAAGGGATTTATTAGTGATATACTGAAATTGGGTTTGTTACCGTGTACGTTAACGATTTTTAGAAAGGATGACAGGTATGATTAGAAAGGTAAGTCTGTTTTATGCTTTGGTTGTAACAGTTTGTTTTTTGTTCAGTTTGTCGGTGGTTTTTGCCGGAGAGGTTGTGAACGATACGTTTACTCCGGATGAAAACACAACACTGGAATTAGTTTTTGACGGAACGGAGGCGGTTAATACTGCCGAATCCGCATTTAACGAATGGAAGATAAAAAAGGCTGATAAGGGTGTTGTGCAAACAACAAGCATATTAGAGACACCCGTAGGTTCTGGTCAGTACATAATGCAGCACGCTGTTACCAACAAAGGTGCTACTCCAAACAACACTAAGGCTTCCGAGTTAATACGTGAATTTGATACGATTAGCGACGGAGTAGCTACAGTCTGGATTAAGGTACTCAGGCAGCAGGCTGGTGTTGCTGCTTATTACGAAATATTTTCTACGAGTACCGCCACAAACAGCAGCTTGAAATTTCTTCTGCGCGGAAGCGGCGGTATTCTTACCAGCCCCAGCCCATCTGGTTACGCCAGTGATTATCATAAGCCCGATGGCAATATAATGACTTTCACGGCCAATACTTGGTATGACATAAAAGCAGAACTAGACTTCGGCAGAAGGAAATACAAGATATTTATAGATGACGGAACAGGCATGAAACAGATGCGGCTATATGTTGCAAATAATAATAAAACATCGTATCTTGAGGAGTTTGATATGCCCGCCAATATGACGAACGTCAGCTACGTTTCATTAAGGGGAAACGAAGCAAGCAACCCGGCTGTAACCTTTAAGATTGATTACTTTAAGGTATCATCGCTCGAACCCATTGAAGTTGTCGGCCCGCAATTTATTCAAGCACCGGCTTCACCACAGAATTTTACATACACGGGCATCAAAAAGGATTCCAACGGGAACCCCGTACCTGCCGCATTTAATTGGTCAATCGACAGTCCTGTTACCGGAGTTTTGGTAAACGGTTCAACTGGCGTTGTTACCGTTGACAGTTCCGTTACGGCTCCAAGCTTTAATCTTAAAGCCAAACTGTCCACAGATCCGGCGATTTTTAAGGAAGTCACTGTAAATCTTCAATATCCAAACGATGTGACAATTCCTACGTGGCCAAATGGCAGCCAGCTTACTACTGCAAGCGTCGGCAGCGAAGAAATCGCACTTACATTTACCGGACTTACAACCGGTAACATAAGCAAATACGCCATTATCAACACAGCAACTAACAATTTAATCGCATCAATAACCCCAACCATCGAGAACACATACACCGTACCGATTAAGAACCTTAACCCGGGTATGGCCTACGCGTTCAAAGTCGAAGCGCTTGATTCAAACGGCAAATGGTCGGTCAACGGCCCGTCCGTTAACGCCACGACAACAGCATATAACTCCACTGTGCTGCCGACAGCGTTATCCTTCGACAGCAGCACCGCTACCGGCGACGCTAATGTTACGATGACGCTTAAGGGTAACACGCTAAGCTCAATACTGCTTAACGGTACTACCCCGCTTGTAAGCGGCGTTCAATATACCGTTACTGACAACGTTGTATCTTTCAAAAAGGAATACCTTAGCGGCTTCCCGGACGATACAATACTGTTTTTTACATTTGTATTTAGCGCCGGCAACACCGCGGCGTATACGGTTTCGGTTTTCAATTCGCAGGCGCTTCCCCCGAATCCGGCGGTTATATCGGGGCTTGCGGCGGGTTTTGATGCCGTCGGCGGAAACGTAACTGTCACGGGCGTAATCAGCTCCGGTCAAGGACAGG
This sequence comes from uncultured Eubacteriales bacterium, assembly GCA_964546895.1. Taxonomy (GTDB): domain Bacteria; phylum Bacillota; class Clostridia; order Lachnospirales; family CAZJLW01; genus CAZJLW01. The sequence goes on from CAZJLW010000078.1 coordinate 3,711, forward strand.
AAGTAACGATACGGGTTAAAGACCCCGCCAACAATATTAACTACATAAACCAAACCACAAGCGGAACGAACGGTTCATTCTCGTTTAATTACCGACTTGCGAACGGTGTTGTCGGAACATATCA
>CAZJLW010000078.1:3934-12800 GCA_964546895.1 uncultured Eubacteriales bacterium
AACGGGCGCACTACAAACTCTAATGTAACGAGCCACAGTGATACGTCATGGACTACGTTCTCGTTTTCCGGGACGGTTAAGGTACGCGTTAATGGGGACGGCAGCACACCCATTACGTCGTGTAACATATTACCGACACCGCTCGGCATAGTGCCTACGATATATAATACGGGCGGCAATAATTACGTCGAGTTCGAGCTGAAATCGCCCGCCAAAATCTCGGTAGAGATTAACGGCGGCATAGAAGGCGGCAACAGACATCCGCTGCTTATATTCGCAGATCCTATGGAGACCGAGGTCTATAGCGGTTCGTCAGCCAACGTAACGTATTTTGGCCCCGGCGTGCATAACGTAGACAGAATAGAGGTTCAGTCAAACCATACGTACTACGTAGCCGGTGGCGCATATATTAACGGATACTTCGACGGCGGCGTAGATAAACAGAACGTCAAGATAATCGGACGCGGCGTGCTTGCAGGTTCAAACTACGGTCACAAAGCGCACCATTCCATAGAAATAATGGGTGCATCAAGCAATCTAACGATAGAGGGCATTACAATAGCAGATTCTCCGTGGACGAATATCCGTATCTACGGCACGAACAACACCGTCAGAAATGTCAAAATGATTGCATGGTTTCATAATACCGACGGCATTCTTCTGGGCGAGAACTCATTAATAGAGGACTGCTTCTTCAAAGTAAACGACGACACAATCAAGCTTTACCAGTCGGGAATCACCGTCAGAAACATTACAATCTGGCAGCTTGTTAACGGCGCTCCTATCCAGCTTACATGGAACGTGCGTGTCAGAACCAGCAACGTGCGCGTAAGTAACGTTTATGTAATCCGCACGGAGCATGTTTCGGATTTCAGGAATAAAGGTATTTTCAACTCGATACACGGTGGTATAGGACACCTTACTGATTATGTGTTCGATAATTTTTACATCGAAAATTCTACATACAGATTGTTCAAGCTCAAATTCGAAAAAACCTCGTACAATACAGATCAGTCGGGTTTTGGCAGAATATCGGGCATGACGTTCCGCAACATCACCGTTACGTCGCCTATGTCTCAGCTTAGCGAGATTTACGGAGGTAACGCCGCAGATTACATCAAGAATTTATCGTTTGAAAATGTAACGGTTGTTGACAGGACGACAGGGCAAAACCGCCCGCTAAGCCTAGCCGACTTCAGCACGGACGACATTTCAGTAAAAGACATACGCGCTCTAAACCTTAAGGTAGGCGCAACGCCCGGCGCGCAGGCTTTAACCCCGGCGGAGCGGCTGGACGGATATTTTAGTACGCGAAACTTCGATACCGCGCCTAAGCAACTTATGTACGCTGTTGCGCTGTACAATATCGAAGGAACAATGGTTGACATGAGCTTCGTGACCGGTAATGTGCCGCCGCTTACCTCCGTCGATTTAACGACCGGGCTAACCCTTCCGGCAAGCGTTAACGGTTACTCGGCAAAGACTATGGTTTGGGATGGAATCGATCCGACGGCATCGCTGATGCAGCCCTACGCTAAAGCCCTGAGCATACCGAAGAATCAAGGGGCGGCCGTTGCACCGGTAATCAGCACAATAATCCCGGACGACGGTAAAGCCAAGCTCACATGGAGCGCGGCTACACCCGTACCGGACAGCTACAGCGTTTATTATCTGCAAAGCGACACGGCAAAAACAGCCGCCGAGGTAATAGCCGCCAACACGAAGCTCACCGGAGTGACGGCGCTTACCGCGGAGATTATTGGGCTTACCAATAATAAAGATTATTACTTTGTGGTCGAAGCGGCAAAAACCGGATATGCTTCGCTGTTCTCGTCTGTAATTAAGTCGCAGCCGCAGGTTCCCGTTGCACCGGTATTAAGCTTAACCGCCGGTGACGCACGTCTAACGGTTGCATGGACAGCCGCCAGCCCGGCACCGGACAGCTACACGGTTTATTATCTGCAAAGCGACACTACTAAAACAGCGGCAGAAGTTGTCGCTGGGAACACTAAGCTCACAGGTATTACTGCCCTCACGACAGATATTGCTAGCCTTACGAACGGTAAGGATTATTATGTAGTCGTTGAAGCGGTTAAGGCGGGGGCAACCAGCCCGCTTTACTCGGCCGTTGTAAAAGCTACTCCAGAAGCAATTGTCGCGCCGATTATTAATCCGATAACCGCCGGTGATGCACGCGTTACGCTTGCATGGACTGCCGCTAACCCGATACCGGACAGCTATTCCGTGTACTATTTGCAAAGCGACGCAGCCAAAACAGCAGCAGAAGTCGTCGCTGCCAATGTTAAGCTGGCAAACATCAGCGGGCTTACTGCAGAGATTACTAATCTCACGAACGGCAAGGATTACTACTTCGTAGTCGAAGCGGTCAAGGCAGGTTCTGCTGCCCCGCTCTACTCTGCAGTCGTAAAGGCTACACCGGCGGCGATTGTCGCACCGGTTATCAATCCTATAACCGCCGGTGACGCACGTGTCACGGTTTCATGGACAGCCGCAAGCCCGATGCCGGACAGCTACAGTGTTTATTTTGTACAGAGCGATACGCCGAAAACGGCGGCGGACGTTATAGCCTTGAACAATAAACTGTCGAATATCACAACGCTTTCGACAGAGATTACCGGGCTTACGAACGGCAAGGATTATTATTTTGTAGTCGCGGCTGTCAAAGCCGGTTCAACTACGCCGCTTTATTCGGGTGTTGTTAAGGCTACTCCGGCGGCCGTTGCGCCCCCACAGCCGATAAGCTACAGCATAACCTACAATACAAACGGCGGCACATTACCGCCCGACGTGCCAACGTCTTACACTACAGGCTCGGCGCTGACTTTAGCCGTTCCGACAAGGCAGGGTTTTAATTTTGACGGGTGGTACTACGACTCAAGCTTTATGTCCGGTCCCGTCGGCATTATCACTGCTGCGGATTCCGGCAACAAGACATTCTACGCGAAGTGGAGTGCTATAGTCGTTACTTATAATATTTCCTACGTTCCGAATGGCGGTATATTCTATGTAAACGTTCCTACTACATACACTACCGGTACGCAAGTGACACTTCCGGTTCCTGTTATGCAAGGATATACGTTTGACGGCTGGTATGAAAACTCTGCATTTACCGGAAGCCCTATCGTGTACATTCCAACTGGGGCGTCAGGTAATAAAATGTTTTATGCTAAGTGGAGTATTATTCAGCAGCCCATAATACCGAACCCGCCATACGTTAATAATCCGACAGGCTCGGGTAGCGGCGGCAGCAGCAGTGACAGCGATTCCGGTTCTCATTCAATACAGAGTGCGCCAAGCAATCAGACCACAGCAGGTCAATCGTCAGGTGTCACAGTTAACGACAACAGTCATCCCGCTGTAAAGCAGCCGGACGGTTCGGTTTTAGTCAGTGTGAGTACACCGTCTGTTAGCTCGGCTAACTCCGGCGCGGGAACTATTAATGTCAATATCGGCAGCGAAACACATGCGGTAGTTTCGTTAAGCTTAGATGCTTTGACAAGTAATCAAACCGCTGCCAACGGCGATGTTAACGTAGTTATTCAGAGTAATTTTGGCAGTCTTAGTATTCCTGAGCGCGTTATCAGCTGGATTAAAGCGCAGTCTTACAGTAACCTTACGGTAACGGTAAGGAAGGGAAGCTTCATAGTAGAAATGAAGGCAGACGGGAAGGCTTTTGAGTACAACAATCCAGATATGCCGCTCATAATCGAACTGCCCACGACTTCAAAATCTTCGACTATTGTTGCGGTAAGAAAATTTAAAGGAAAAGATACGATTCTTCCGTATAGCGTTATTAAAGATAACAACGTTGTCGTTATGTCCAGCTCGATCGGTACATTTGACATAATTAATAACGATGTTAGATTTGATGACATCGCCGGACATTGGGCTGAAGATTATGTTAAGTTCGTCACGGCTCGCCGTCTTTATGTAGGCGTCGGCAACCAAACCTTCGCACCGCAAAGCAAAATGACCAGAGGGATGTTCGCGATGGTCTTGGCTAACATGGAAGGCGGCATTGCGGACTACAAGAACTCGGCCTACAGCGATGTCGATATTAACGCCTACTACGGCAAAAGCATCGCGTGGGCAGCTGACAAAAATATCGCGGCCAACACTTCAGGCGGAAACTTCCGTCCCTACGATCCTATCACACGAGAAGAAATGGCTGCTATGCTGTATAACTACATCAAGTATAAAAACTACAGCCTTACGGCAGTAAACAACGGTACGTTCAGTGACATCGGCTCGGTCAGCTGGTGGGCAACCGAAGCAGTTTCGTCGATGAAGCATTACGGAATAATAGCCGGTCGGGAACAAAACAAGTTCGTACCTGACGATACGGCGACTCGCGCAGAAGTGGCTTCAATACTTGCCAACTTCATAAAGATATTAATTTGCTCGTAGATTATTGAAATTTTTCCTGATTTGCGGTACAATACTCTACGTTCTATGAAAGAGCGCGATTGTCCAGAAGGGCGATAGGTTTTACGTTTTCGTTAAGTTTTATTTTTAAACAATAATTACCATGAAGGTGATTGAATCGGTCGTAACCGGTTCTGCCTTTATGGTATTTTTTTTTGGAGGGTTTTGTATGCACATGGCAGACGCACTGCTGTCCCCGGCTGTCGGCATGACTATGAATGCAGTCAGCGCGGCGGCACTAGGCTATTCCGCTTCAAAAATAAAGAAGGACGAGCTATCCGAAAAAAAGCTACCCATTATGTCGGTGGCCGGTGCCTTTGTTTTTGCGGCGCAGATGATTAACTTTACAATCCCCGCGACCGGTTCCAGCGGGCATCTTGGCGGCGGGATTTTGCTCGCGGCGCTTCTTGGCGGGTTCCCGGCTTGCTTAACGCTTTCGGCTGTGCTTATTATTCAATGCCTGTTCTTTGCGGACGGCGGCTTGTTGGCGCTTGGCTGTAATGTTTTTAATATTGCAGTTATTCCCTGTCTCGTTGCCTATCCGCTCATATTTAAGCCGCTTACTAGGAAAGGTTTTACGTCTAAAACGATCGGCGTTGCGACGGTATTGTCCGTTATGGTCGGGTTGCAGCTTGGCGCGTTTGGCGTCGTCGTGGAAACCGTGCTTTCCGGTGTTACGATGCTTCCGTTTGATAAGTTCGGTTTGCTCATGCTGCTTATTCACCTTGCTATAGGGGCTGTTGAAGGTGTTGTTACCGCTGCTATTCTTGTATTTGTTTACAAAATGCGTCCTGAGATTATGGAAAGTACGCGTGAGCGGGCGGGTATTGCATCGGCTGTTTCAATGAAAAAGGTTGTGGCTATTCTTTCGGTTGTCACGCTGCTTGCGGCCGGTGCGCTTTCCTTGTTCGCTTCCGGTAACCCGGACGGGTTGGAATGGTCTATTGAAAAAGTTGCGGGTGCGACTGATAGTGGAGCGTCGTCGTGCTATACGGCTGTGGCTGGGATTGTTGGCTCGGCTATTACGTTTGCTTTGGCCGGTTCAGTCGGGTTTTGCATAAGGATACTTAAGAAAAAGAAAAGAGCCGGTGAAGCGGCATGATGATTTGATTTTTTGATGGGGGATTGTATGGCGGATATTCGCAGTAAGGTTTATGAAATTTATTCGCTGGAGCAACTTTCTTCGGGTAACTCCTGCATTCACGCTTTGCATCCTCTTGTTAAAATGGGTTCGACATTCGTTTTCATGATTTGCATACTGTCGTTTGACCGATATGCTTTATCGCCGCTTGTGCCTTTTGTTTTTTACCCCGTAATTGTTATGTCTCTTGCCGAAATACCGTATCGCATGATTTTGAAACGGGCGCTGATAGCATTGCCTTTTTCTTTGTTTGCGGGGCTGTCTAACGTGTTTTTTGACAACAAGGTAGCTATAACCTACGGAAGCGTAAGTATAAGCTTCGGCTGGGTGTCTTTCTTGGCGATAATGCTTCGTACTATGCTTTGTATTTGCGCCGTGCTGATTCTTGTGGCCGTTACGCCTTTTTCAGAATTGACCGCGCAGCTTCGTAGGCTGTGTGTCCCGGATATGCTTGTATCGCTTTTCGAAATGACGTATCGGTATATTGGAACGCTTCTCGGCGAAGCTTCATCGATGTTTACCGCTTACAGCCTGAGAAGCCGGAGCAAAAAGGGATTAGAGATGAAGCATATGGGTAGCTTTGTCGGGCAGCTTTTGATACGAAGCTTTGACCGTGCGGAGCGCGTTTATAATGCTATGAAGTGCCGCGGATATCCGGCAAGCGCGCGATTCGCTATGCGAAAAAAGCTGACTGGCGCGGATTTGGTCTTTTTTCTGTGTGTGGCTTTGCCGTCGGTGTTTTTGCGGATTGTTGATATATTCGGATTATTTTCTATGTGGTTAGGGGGACTTGCTTAGTGCTTATTATCAAAAACCTGTCGGTTGTATACCCCGACAAAACACAGGCGGTATCGAGTATTGACCTAACCATTGGCGACGGTGAGAGCGTCGCGTTGATTGGCGAAAACGGAGCGGGTAAAACCTCGCTGATTATGGCTGTTATGGGTATTATCGGATCGCAGGGTGATGTGTATGTTGATAACGTGCGCCTTGCGAAAGAAACGCTTAACGAAATACGTTCGCGTGTTGGGGTTGTTCTTCAGAACCCGGACGACCAGCTGTTTATGCCTACTATATTAGACGACATCGCATTCGGGCTTCGCAATATGGGAATGGTTGAAGACGAGGTACAGCGGCGCGTTAGGAAGTGCCTTGAACTGTTACATATTGAGCATTTGGAACATAAAACGGCGCTCAAGCTGTCGGGCGGCGAAAAGCGTATGGCAGCTTTAGCAACCGTACTCACTATGGAACCGTCTGTTATGATATTTGATGAACCTACCGCTTTTCTTGATCCTAAGGCTCGGCGAACGCTCATTAACACATTGAATGGGCTGCACCATACAAAGCTCATCGCCACCCACGACCTTACCTTCGCACTGGAAACATGCAAAAGGGCGGTGCTTTTGAAGGACGGCAAGATTTTTGCCGATGGTCTGTCGCGAGAGCTTTTATTTGACGAGAATTTGATGGACGAATGCGGAGTTGAAGCAATACAAATTTTATAAAGGGAGTGCATTATGACACTTAATGATTTTTTTAAACAAAACCAATCGTTTGCAATTGCTTTTTCTGGCGGCGTTGATTCTTCATATCTTATATGTGCCGCTAAGCTGGCCGGGGTCAAGGCAAAGGGATACTATGTCAAGTCTGCTTTTCAGCCGGACTTTGAAACAGAAGATGCGCTGAGATTAGCGCGGGAATACTCACTTGATATTGAGGTTATTGAAGCCGATGTGCTGTCGAGCAAAATTGTCTGTGAGAATCCGCCTGACCGTTGTTATCATTGTAAGAAATTGATATTTAATAGAATAATTGAAAAGGCACATGCAGATGGGTTTACGCTTATATGCGACGGAACAAACGCTTCCGACGATATAAACGACCGTCCGGGCGTTAGGGCGTTGCAGGAATACGGCGTGGTTTCGCCGCTGCGTTTATGCGGTATAACGAAGGCTGATATTCGTACGGAATCAAGGAAGCTTGGTATTTTTACTGCGGACAAGCCTGCATACGCCTGTCTTGCCACTAGGATTTCATCAGGGCAGATGATAACTGCCGAAACGTTGCGGAAGGTTGAGGATTCCGAACGTGGACTTTTTGAGCTTGGTTTTAGTGATTTTCGTGTTAGGGTTTTGGGTAGCTGTGCGAGATTACAGCTTACAGTTGCCGATATGCCGCTTTTCATTGATAAGCAAAAGGAAGTGTCGGCGTTACTGCTTCGTAACTTTGATGATGCTGTGCTTGATCTTAAAACTGTGAGGGGTTCATGATGGATAAGTTACAAACCTTAGAAATGCTAAATGCTGTAAAGAACGGCAGTCTCACACCTGATGAAGCGCTCCAAAAGTTAAAGCTCGCGCCATACTCCGACCTCGGCTACGCTAAAATTGACAACCACAGAGGGTTGCGGCAGGGAGTTCCTGAGGTGATTTGGGGACAAAACAAAACCGTTGAGCAGATAGACGGTATTGTTAATAAAATGCTTGAAAATGGTAGAACAAATATCCTTATAACGCGACTTGCCGAGGACAGCGCCGCACAGCTGCAAAAAAAGTTGCCGCTGGAATATAAACCTATCCCGAGAATCGGGATTGTAGGAAAAACCGGAGAGATAACGGGGAAGGGATACATTGTCGTCGCTACGGGCGGCACTAGCGACATGCCTGTATCGGAGGAAGCCGCCATTACCGCGGAAGTCCTTGGTAACCGCGTTGAGCGACTATATGATGTAGGGGTTGCCGGATTGCACCGGCTTCTTGACAAGGTAGATGTGCTGATGGGCGCCAGGGTAGTCGTGGCGGTCGCCGGTATGGAGGGCGCATTGGCAAGCGTTGTCGGCGGGCTTGTCGACTGCCCCGTTATTGCCGTGCCTACATCTGTCGGTTACGGCGCGGCATTCGGCGGCGTCGCAGCGCTGCTGTCAATGCTAAATTCTTGCTCAAGCGGCATAAGCGTTGTTAATATAGACAACGGTTTTGGCGCTGGGTATCTTGCTAGTATGATTAACCACATAGGAGAATAGAAGATGAAAACACTTTATATTGAATGTAATATGGGCGCGGCGGGAGATATGTTGATGGCGGCGCTGTATGAGTTGTTGCCGGATCAGGTTGGATTTATTGAAAAGCTGAACTCTCTGGGTTTGAAGGGTGTGAATGTGCGTGCTGTGGCCGCCGAAAAATGCGGTATACATGGGCATAGAATTGAGGTTTCTGTTGGCGGTGTTGAGGAGGAAAGCTATGATGTACATGAACATGAACACTCAGACCACGGACA
>CAZJLW010000078.1:12900-15274 GCA_964546895.1 uncultured Eubacteriales bacterium
TGTGCTGTATATAACCTTATAGCTGACGCCGAAGCTCACGCACACGGCAAACCGGTCGAGCAAGTACACTTTCACGAAGTCGGTACGCTTGACGCTGTTTGCGATATAGTAGGTTGCTGTCTTGCTCTTGATATTTTAAAGGCAGATAGAGTTATAGTTTCTCCTGTTCACGTCGGCTCGGGCAACGTAAAATGCCAGCACGGAATACTACCCGTCCCCGCACCAGCTACGGCTCACATTCTTCGTGATGTACCCATTTACGGCGGAGATATCCGGGGTGAGTTGTGTACACCTACTGGCGCCGCTATTCTGAAGGCTTTCGCGCATTCATTCGCTGGGATTCCTATTATGCGTGTACAAAAAACCGGATATGGCATGGGTAAAAAAGATTTCGAGAGGGCTAACCTGGTTCGTGCGTTTTTTGGTGAGTCCGGCGATACTAATAAAAATGTTATAGAGTTATGCTGCAACTTGGACGATATGACACCCGAAGCTATCGGATTTGCATTTGAGCGTCTATTCGACGGCGGTGCTTTGGACGTTTACACGACCTCCATCGGCATGAAGAAAAACCGTCCCGGCGTTCTGCTTTCATGCATGTGCAGAGAGGAACAGCGCGAAGCGATGATACGGCTGATTTTCAAGCATACTACGACGCTTGGTATACGGGAATATGTTTGTAATCGCTACACATTGACGCGCACAGAACGCACTGTCGATACGCAATACGGTACGGTACGTATCAAAAAAGCTGAGGGCTGGGGTGTTGAAAGGGAAAAACCTGAGTACGATGATTTAGCGAAGATTGCTCGGGAGAATGATTGCTCAATTTTCGGGATTGGCACATGCTCAAATTAAGAAATTTGATAAACAAAAAAATAGCCATTGGGTTTAACCCGATGACTATTTTTTTGACTCTATTTGGTTGCCATTTAGTAAGTGCTGTTTAAAAATCCTTTCTTTTATTTGATTTAAAAAGTCTTTATGCCCAAGCACTTTAATCACCGGTCCAAAGCTTAGAACACGAATCAATAATTCTGTTTCATCTTGTTTATCGTAATAAATTTTGCAAATGTAGCGTTTGTTTTCTTCGTCATACTCGGTTTCTTTTTCCCATGACGCAAATTGAAGCATACATCTTTCTAAGGCATTACGTTCGGTTGAAATGGAAAGTAAAATAGGTTCAGAATAGATTTTTTGACCAATATGTTTTGATATATCAAATTCGCTTGGAAGCTGTAATTCGGTTATTTCTGCAAAGCGAACACGTGCAATGTTTAAAGTGATTTCTTTATAACGGTTGCCATTTTGAAGTAAAACGCCCAACAAACGGAATTTGTCATCCTTATTAGAATAAATAATTCTGTACGGTACTATAGTTTTAGACAATCTTTTTTTCTTTACACTTTCGTATTCAAGCTTTAATATCCGTTTTAATTGACACGACCGTAAGATAGTTCGGAAGTTATTGTAATAGTTTTCATCTTGGTATGGATCTCCGTCCTTAGCCGAATCAAATACATGAAAGTTTTGAGATTTAAATAATGGCTCCGTATCTTTTAATATAATTTGCAAGGCTTCCAATTCTTCTTTTGTTAAAAACAATAGAATGCGTTTGTCCAAAAGAATGGCTTTTAACCATGATTTTTCTAAGTTTGTTAAAGGACGTGCTTTATCGCAAAGACAACTTTTTGTGTAATATTTATTATTAGCTCTTTCTTCTAAAAAGTTCCATTCAGAAGAAAATATTTTCGGCATCAATTGAAAAGCACTATCGTAAAAGGCATTTGACTGTATAAGTTCTTCGATTTCTTTTCTAGTCGCACCTTCCTTAGCTTCCTTAATGATTTTTTTAACAACAGTAAAGTAGCAACCGTAAATTTCAGAAAACAAATTAAGATTGGTCATTATACATTTCCTTCATTCTATTAATGTCATTGTAAAAGCGGTTTACTACGGATTTATTTGTTCCTTCCAATTCTATAATTCTGCCCATAAAAGTCTTTATCCACGGCGACATATCGCTGGAATCAAACACTTCTATTGTATATATAAAGGTATTTTCCTTTAGTTTAATTAATTTTCCGCCACGGCCTTCGCGGTTTATTCTATCAATTATGTACTGCTCACTTTCTTCGTTTATATATAACATTATAGAGATGATTTCCGTGCGGCTTCTTCCGCCAAAACCTACTCCCCATACGTTAGCTAAATTTTTTTCCAATTGAGCTTTAAGTTTTTCTGATTCTTCATAAACTCCAATCGCTTTTATTGATTTTATATGATCAAGACGATAGTTAAAAAATCTCCTAGTTTTTTTCTTGTAAACACATAGATAACGTCGTCCTGTTGCAGCACTAATAAATATTTTTAA
>CAZJLW010000079.1:0-15252 GCA_964546895.1 uncultured Eubacteriales bacterium
AGGACAAAAAACCATATTTGAATGATAACCGATGTTATCTCCGCCATGTCCAAACTCATATGCTCTGCAAGTGTAATACCATCATAGAATTTTTACTGTTGGCAATTTCTGCAATTCTACTCATGCTCTACCTCCCATTATATAAACAATCTTAATCGAATATATCGCAAACTGTATAAACATTCAATGACTTTCTAAATCTCATTGAGACGAATGTGCCACTTCCAATTTATCATTGCTTTTAGCACATCGTAACTGTATAATCGCATTGTCGGTTTTTATAAGAAATTTACCAAGGAAACGCCGACAAAACCATTCACCGTTTCCTTGAATTTAGGAGAATGATTGACATGATAAAGTTAAACGGAGCCGTCACGGACGGCATGGATTTTTTTATGGGGGCAAGCCCGCTGGAGCTGCTGCACTCGTACGGCAGTCCGCTGTACGTTTACAACGAACGGATTCTTAGGAAAAACTGCCGCGAATTAATGAATATGTGCGCATATAAGAACTTCAAAGTAAACTTCTCGGCAAAAGCGAACACGAACTTGGCGCTAATGCAAATCGTGCGCAGCGAAGGTCTTGACGTAGACGCGATGAGCGTCGGCGAAATCCACTTAGAACTCATGGCGGGCTTCAAGCCGGAGCAAATCTTATTCATACCGAACAACGTCTCAGCCGACGAAATGCGCTACGCGATCGACAAAGGCATCAAAGTCAGCGTAGATTCGCTGGCGCAGCTTGAGATGTACGGCAAAATCAACCCCGGCGGCAGCGTCGTAATACGCTTCAACGCCGGCGTAGGAGCGGGTCATCACGAAAAGGTCGTCACGGCGGGTAAGTCCACGAAATTCGGCGTCAACGCCGAGCTTGTCCCGGATGTAAAGCGCATACTGAAAGCTTACGACCTTAAGCTAATCGGAATCAACCAGCATATCGGCTCGTTATTCATGAGCGGCGAGAACTACGTAAAAGGCGCAAGCAATCTCCTTGCGATAGCGAAGCAGTTCGAGGGCTTGGAGTTTATCGATCTCGGCGGTGGCTTCGGCATACCGTATCACAAGCAGGACGGCGAAGCTCGTCTTGATCTTAACGACTTAGGCGCGCGTATGACAGAATACATGGAAACCTTCTCCCGCGAATACGGCAAGGAGCTGGAGTTCAAGGTCGAACCGGGACGCTATGTACCGGCCGAAGCCGGTGTGCTGCTCGGCACAGTCCACGCCGTCAAATACAACGACAAAAAGAAATTCATCGGCACGGACTTGGGCTTTAACGTGCTTGCACGCCCGGTTATGTACGATTCGCACCACGACATAGAGGTTTACCGCGACGGCGACGCATCTGCCGCAATCCCAACGAAAACCGAAACCGTCACCGTAGTCGGCAACATCTGCGAATCCGGCGACATAATCGCGAAGGACAGGCTCCTTCCGGAGATTTTCGAAGGCGACGCGCTCGGCGTACTCGACGCGGGTTCGTACGGGCACGTTATGAGTTCGAACTACAACTGCAGACTGCGCCCGGCGGAGGTACTGCTGTGCGAAAACGGCGAAGCCGTTCTCGTGAGGGAAAGGGATACATTTGAGGACATATCGCGGCATATGATAGGGATACTCTAATATTATTAAGGAGATGATTGCTTGGAGCATATCGACAGCTTTAATACTCTGGCGGCGCACAAAACGATTCAAGCCTTGTCGAAGCGCAACATGGAGGGCTACTACTGCGAAACGAAAGAAGACGCGCTGAAAAAAGTGTTGGAACTCATACCCGAAGGCAGCAAAGTATCATGGGGCGGCTCACAAACTCTTTTGCAAGTGGGCATAATCGACGCGCTGAACACCGGCAACTATGTCGCGCTGGATCGTTCTCAGGCGCAGACGCCGGAGGAGTACGAGCAAATTCATTTCGAAGCGATGCGCAGCGATTATTATCTAATGAGTACGAACGCCGTAACAAAAGACGGAAAGCTGGTAAACATCGACGGCAGCGGCAACAGGCTCGCGGCGCTAATGTTCGGCCCGAAGAACGTAATCGTCGTGGCGGGCATGAATAAGCTCGTGTCGAACGAGGACATGGGCATATCGCGCGCGCGTAATTTCGCCGCGCCGCTTAACGCAATGCGGCTGAAACGTGCGACGCCGTGCGTGACGACGGGGCTGTGCAACAGCTGCCACGTCGACGACTGCATATGCAGTCACACCGTAATAACACGCGCAAGCAATAAGAAAAACCGAATCAAGGTCATATTAGTCGGCGAAACGCTGGGATTCTAACAGGAGGGCGCACTATGAAAAAGGATTGCGGGCAACAGTGGTGGAAGGATGCAAAGTTCGGATTGTTCATACATTGGGGGCTATACTCGAAGCTGGCCGGGGAGTGGAACGGGCAGAAGGTCGAGGGAATAGGCGAATGGATTATGAAGCGGCTGTCGATACCCGTCGACGCGTACGAGAAAATCGCGGACGATTTTAACCCAGTAGACTTCGACGCGGCGCAGTGGGTCGCCGTCGCGAAGGACGCCGGTATGAAGTACATTGTCATCACGGCGAAGCATCACGACGGCTTCGCGATGTATCATTCGAAATGTTCGAAATACAACATCGTCGACGCAACGCCGTTTGCACGCGATCCGATGAAGGAGCTTGCCGACGAGTGCCGCAAAAACGATATCAAGCTGTGTTTCTACTATTCTCAGGCGCAGGACTGGCACGAGCCGGGCGGCTATGGCTACGGCCCCATTCCGGACGAGCAGAAGGACTTCGCGGGATACCTCGAAGGAAAATGTAAGCCGCAGCTTCGCGAGCTGCTGACACAATACGGCGACATCGGGCTTATCTGGTTCGACACGCCGCAGATCATGTCGGTGGAGCATAGCCTTGAGCTTAAACGTTTCGTAAAGGAGATACAGCCGAACTGCATAGTCAGCGGCCGTATAGGAAATGCTTTAGGCGAGTACATGAGTACGGGCGACAACTTTATCCCGGCCTATCCGTTCGACGGCGACTGGGAAGTACCCGCCACGCTTAACGACACGTGGGGCTTCAAAACCGACGACCTTAACTGGAAAAGCCCGCGCCATCTTATCGAGCTGCTGTTAAAAATCAACAACCGCGGCGGCAACTATCTGCTGAACGTAGGCCCCGACCAGACCGGAAAAATCCCGCAGGCGAGCGTTGATATTTTGAAACGCGTCGGGGAATTCGTAAAGGCGAACGGCGACGCCATATACGCCACTAAGCCCGTCTGGGGTTATCCGTACGAGCTGGACTGGTGCTACTTTACGTCGCGTGATAATCACGTGTACATAAACGTCACCGACACCGCAAAGAAAGCCGTCAACATTCCGCTGTTCAACAGTAAAATCAAAAGCGTACGGCTACTGGCGACGGGCGAGCCGCTTGCGTACACGCACACGTTCGCGAAGGCGTCCAGTCAATACCGGCTGAACGTGACGATGCCCGCCGCTCTGCCGAACGATATATGCAACACCATCGACGTGGAAATCGAAGAAAAAGCGCCGGTTTTCGGCACGCTTGATACGTTGTAAACACCGCGGGAATTGGCGGCGTGTGTAAGAGGTGTATGATGCTCAAAAAAATAAAAAACAATCCTGCTTCGATTCCGATCTTGATACTGCTTATATTCTCTGTACTTGTGTTTACGGGTGCATATTTTTTCATTTTAAACACGACAACCGATGTCAACGAGCAGAATCGCCGTTACTTACAGGAAACCGCGGTACAGAACGCCGAGCTGGTAAAAAGCACCGTCAACTACGAGCTTGAAACCTTGCAAGCGATCGCAAACATCGTCGGAAGCGAGCCGGAGTTTTCGCTCGATCGGGCGATGGACATACTTGCGCTGGAAAGCAAGCGATCGTCGTTCAAAAGGCTGGGCTTCGTACCGGCCGACGGCGTGGCGATTACTACCGATAATAGCAATTTTGACATACTCGACCGCGACTATTACAAGCGCGCGCTCGCCGGCGAAAGCAACGTCTCCGACAGACTCATCGACAAGGTGGACGGAGGGTACATCAACGTCTACGCCGTGCCGATGTACCGCGGCGAGGACATAGTGGCCGTAATCATCGCCACGAGCAGCACCGATATCTTCTCCGAGCTGCTCAACGTGACGACGTTTTCGGGCGAGGGTTTTTCGTACGTAATAAAGCATGATGGTACGCCCGTCGTTTACACGCAAAACAAAAACGCGCTGGTCGAATTCACGAACCTGTTCGACGAAATGCGCGCGAACGGCCAGACCGAAGCCGCCGTCACTAACATAATAGACGCGATGCACGCCGGTGAAACCGGGCTTATCGAATACACGCGCGACGGCGTGCCGCGTGTCGGCGCGTACAGCCGCATCGGGGTTAACGATTGGTTCGTCGTGTCGGTCGTGCCGAAGCATATTATTTTTGAAAGCACGGAGCGGCTTGTGCGGCGCAATATTTTTGGCGCGGTGTGTGTAATACTGCTGTTCGTGCTGCTCGCACTGTTTATTATTTTTCAGGACCAGAAAAGCGGCAGCGATTTGCGCCAGCTCGCGTACGTGGACACCCTCACGGGCGGCAACAACCTGAACAAGTTCACGCAGCTCGCCGAAGATATGCTCACGCAAAAAAAAGACGACCCGCTTTACATGATGCGTATCGACATCGATAACTTCCGGCTTATAAACGACATGTACGGCTTCGCCGAGGGCGACCGCGTACTACGCACGATGGACAGGTTAATCCGCAAGCTAATCGGCGACAGCGGCATTTGCGGCAGAATCGGCAGCGACGATTTTATCCTGCTCATACACTGCACCGACGACGACGGCGTAATCAACCTCGGCACGAAATTCCGCGACGAGTTCCGCGATTACTGCATCCGTAACGGCAACGGCTACACGCTTAACTTCACGACGGGCGTATACAAGGTGCCACCGGACGAAACCGACATAGTACAAATCATGGAACGCGCGACGATGGCGCACCGCAGCGCGAAGCAGCTTAACTTCGACCCCAAATTCATATTCTACGACAACGCTCTGCGCAACGAAGCGATTCGCGTAAAAACGATCGAAGACTCGATGCGCGCGGCACTGCGCGACGGCGAGTTCGTAGTATATTTACAGCCGAAGAACGATATCGCAACCGGTCTCGTAACGGGCGCGGAGGCGCTCATTCGCTGGATACGATGCGGCATGGTCGTGCCGCCGGGCGAGTTCATCAGTATTTTTGAGAAGAACGGCTTCATCGCCGAGATTGACATGTTCGTCATGGAAGAGGTCTGCCGCATTCAGCGCAAATGGCTCGACTTGGGCATTACGCCCGTCCCGATATCGGTGAACCAGTCGAAGCCGCTCGTTTACGGCAACGGCTACTTCGAGCGGATTTGCGCCGTTACCGAGAAATACAACGTGCCGCCGAGCCTTGTCGAGCTGGAGCTGCTCGAGACGATTATTCACGAGAACGTCGAGTGGCTCATGGATATTACCAAAAAATTGCAGGAGTTTGGATTTCTGATTTGTATAGACGATTTCGGTAGCGGCTACTCATCGCTCAGTCTGCTTAAGGATTTGACGGCCGACGTGCTGAAAATCGACCGCGGCTTTCTCACTAACGCCGAGGACAACAAACGCGGCGAGTTCGTGCTTTCGAATATAATAGCACTTGCCAAGGGGTTGCAAATGTCCGTCGTGACGGAGGGCGTCGAGACGGACAGACAAGCAGGTATGCTCGTGAGCCTAGGCTGTTACACGGCGCAGGGCTACTACTACGCCAAGCCGATGACACTCAGCGATTTCGAAAAAAAATACTATATAAAGGGGTAGCAGCCGTCAATGACATCAATGACATCTAACTTCACGATATTACTTATTGCTCTGATTATTGTCTTTATATCGTATATTTATTTTGTGTTCGGGCTGGTCGACAAGTTCATTCAGCGCCCCACGCTCAAAAAATTTATGCGTCTGCCGCTCGGCGCTTTGAATACCGCGCTCATGGGTGTCGTGTTCTATTTCGCCAACGGCAGCGATCCTGCTATATTCCTGTTTCTAGGTGTGTTGCTGTTTGCGGAGTTCTTTATGTTTCATAAGGACACGCCGCAGGGTGTGCTGTTCGTTACGCTTGCGTGTATGATTCACGTCATGAGCCTTAAGGGCATCGTTACGTCGTTCTACGCCGAATATACGGGCGCTACACTCTACACCGTCAGCTCTAACCCCTACCTATACATTACCGTCGCTATTATTACGCTGCTGTTGCTTGACATCGCAATATTAATCGTCATGAAATGGATTCCTGCCGATAAAGTCAAAATCATCAGCCAGCACGACGAACAGCTCTGGTTTTTGATCGGCGGGCTTTCTATATTCTGTGCGTATTTGTTTTATACGACGCGTGTTTACGGGTTGAGCAGCGCCAGTAAGATACTCGGAGAGTTTCTTGTTCTGTCAGGCATCGTGTCGCTGGCAGGATGCTATCTGCTGCTTTTCTTTACGTTTAAAACGAGTGCACTGCTCGGGTACATGAAAGAAAACGAGGAGCTTCACCACGAAATAAAAAAGGAACACCAATACCGCGGCGCGATAATAAGCGATGCTCTCGCCTCGTTTGAGTTCAACCTCACTACAGGGCAAGTCACCAGCGTACCCGAGCGATACGTACCCGTAAGCGACATGCCGGTTAAATACACTTCGCTGCTGTCGTTTTTCGTAGATGGCTTCGTACATGAGGAAGACCGTGAGCTGTGCAGAGGGTTTTTTGCGCCAACGAATCTGCTCGAGGATTTCAACAGCGGCAAAAGCGAATTGACTGCGGAGTACCGCGTACTGCGCAGCAGCGGCGATTATATCTGGGCACGCGCGACCGCCACCCTAGTACGCGACGAGGAAACGGCCGAGATAAAAGGCTTCGCGTATCTCAAAGACATCGACGAGGACAAACGCCGCCAACTCGAGCTGAAATTCCAAGCCGAGCGGGACTCGCTCACGCTGCTGTACAACAAGGGCATGACGGGCAAGCTAATAGGCGAGTATCTCGCCAAGAATGTCGGGAGCGCCCCGATGAATGCGCTGTTTATTATCGACGTTGATAATTTTAAGGACGTAAACGACAGCCTCGGGCATACGTTCGGCGACGCCGTGCTGTGCGAGCTTGCCGAAAAGCTCAACAACGTATTCCGCGGCTACGATATTATCGGGCGTATCGGCGGCGACGAGTTTATCGCGTTCATGGTCAACATCAAGCATACCGATATCATCAAAACCAAGGCCGCCGAAATATGCGACTGCTTCCGCAACACATATTCCAAGAGCGGCAGCAAGGCTATCGCGACGTCTGCGAGCATCGGCGTCGCTATATCGCCGGTACACGGGCGCAGCTTCGAGCATTTGTACAAAAACGCCGACATCGCGCTCTACGCTTCGAAAAACAGGGGCAAGGACACCTTCACGATATACAGCGGCGAGGAGTTTTCTGAATATAAATCCACGCGGACTAACATCGATTCGGCGAGAGACGCCGGGAAGAAAAGCTTCAAGACCAACCGCATCGAGTACGTTTTCAAAATGCTGTACGGCGTCGAAAACGAGGTTATGGCAATACGCTCCGTGCTTGAGCTGCTTTCGAAGCATTTCGAGTTCAGCCGCGGCTATATTTTTGAAGCGTCGGATGATATGCAAACTTTCTCGAATACGTTCGAATGGTGCGCAGACGGCGTCAAACCGAAGATTGACAAGCAGCAAAATATTTCGCGCAATATTTTGGACTACGAACTTAACTTGCTGTTTTCTAAGGGTATGTATTTTTGCAACGATTTAAACACGCTTCCGAAGGTCATACGAGATTCGCTGGAGCCTCAGGGCATTAAGTCGCTGCTGCATTTTGCGATTATCGAGCAAGGGCAGGTCATGGGCTTCATTGGCTTCGACGACTGCGAAAAGCAGCGCGAGTTCACCGGCGCGGAAATCGACGAGCTGTCCGTTATCTCAAACGTGCTTTCGACCTTCGTAATCAAGTCCAATGCGACTAAAAAATGCCACCAGCTACTGCATTCGCCTAATGCGGTCACGCAGAGCGACGCGGCTAGTCAAAGCTGACGGTAAACTTGCGATAAATTTTCTTGCAAAAAATCAAAAGCTGGGTTATACTAAAACAGTGGCGGCAGAAGCTGCTTATAAGGAGTTATATTTATGACACGTTTATTTACAATTATTGCGAATACACTACTTAGCCTACTCGTTTCTTTATTTAAGATAACGGGCTTTTGTCGTGTTGTTCGGAATTGATTTTATAAACGCGTAAAATTAATTTTTCCTACGATAACAAACGGTTAAAAGCTATGATGTATAGCTTTTAACCGTTTTTTTTGCGCGTTGGACAAAGAGCCGCGCGTGGGGACATCTGCATAGGGCTAAAAAATTTGAGAGGGAGATTATTATGAGAACAGTAAAGGTATTTGACACAACGCTGCGTGACGGGGAACAGACGCCGGGCGCGAAAATAAATTTGAGCGAGAAGCTCGTAATAGCGCGGCAGCTGCGGAAGCTGAACGTGGATTATATTGAGGCGGGGTTCGCGGCGTCGTCGAAGGGCGACTTCGACGCTATAACAGCCATCGCTAAGGAAATGCGCGAAGGTCCCATCGTCACGGCACTGGCGCGCGCAGTCAAGGCCGACATCGACCTTGTGTATGAAAGCGTAAAGCACGCGGGGCGGCCGATGATACATGTTGTGCTTGGGACATCGAGCATTCATGTGGATAAGAAGCTGCAAAAGACCAAGGAACAGATACTGGAAATGGGCGTCGAGTCCGTGAAGTACGCGAAGAAGTATTTGAATGAGGTGCAATACTCGACGGAGGACGCTTCGCGCAGCGACTTTGACTATCTTATGAAGACTATCGAGGCTGTTATTAAAGCCGGGGCGACAATTGTTAACGTGCCTGATACGGTGGGTTATGCGATGCCGGAGCAGTTCGGCGATCTTATTCGCCGTATTAATGACCGCGTGAAGAATATTAACCCGAATGTGTTGCTGAGCGTCCATTGTCATAACGACCTGGGGCTGTCGTCGGCGAACACGCTTGCCGCTATTAAAAACGGCGCGGATAAGGTAGAGGTTACGCTGAACGGCATCGGCGAGCGGGCGGGCAACTGCGCGCTGGAGGAAATCGTAATGGCGTTGAGGGTGCGCAGTGATTATTTCGGGGCGACTACTGCTATTAACACGACGGAGATTAAGAAGACATCGCAGCTTGTTTCGCATTTGATGGGGATTGATATTCAGGCTAACAAGGCGATCGTCGGCGAGAACGCGTTCGCGCATTCGTCGGGCATACATCAGGACGGTCTGCTTAAGTCCAAGGACGTATACGAAATAATCGACCCGCGCGACATCGGTCTGACCGACATGGAAATGATACTGACGGCGCGTTCGGGCAAACACGCGCTTATGGCGTCCGTACAGAAGCTGGGCTACGTCATATCCGACGAGAGTGACGCCGAGCGTCTGCATAAAGCATTCCTCGAAATGGCCGACCGTAAGAAGGAAATTTACGACACTGATGTGAATTATCTTGTGCAGAAGGTTATTAAATCGCCCGACCAAAACGGCGAGGCCGTGGATTTGTTTGATTTGGTTGATTTCCAAGTTATATCTAATACCCTGTATCCGACCGCTACCGTGAAGATTCGTCACGCGGGCGGCGATACGGTCGAGACTGCTACGGGCGATGGGCCTATTGATGCTATGTTTAAGGCTATCGAGAATGCTTGCGGGAAAAAGGTTGTGCTGATGGAGTATAAGATTAACAGCTTGTCCGGGCAGTTCGACGCGTGTGGGCGCGCTTCCATTAAGCTGAGCTATGGTAATAAGGTGTTCGATGCGCGGGCGGTTGATACGGATATAATTAAGGCAAGTGCTATGGCTTTTGTTAATGGGATTAATAAGATTATTATAGACGAGCGTAACGAAGTGCGGTAAATTACTGTAATTTTCATATAAATTGCTTTTCTGAGGGATTATTTTGTTGTATAATCTATACAGGCAACATATGAGAAGGGAGTGTTTATATGCAGTTTCAAATCTTTATCAACTTTGATGGGAACTGTCTCGAAGCGGCGAATTTTTACGCCAAGGTTTTCAAGTCGGAGGTCAAAAATCTCTTGACATACGGGCAAACGCCGCCGGATCCGAATTATGTCCTTTCGGAAGCCGACAAGGATAAGGTTATGTATGCAGATGTTCAGGTTGGCGACATGACCGTCATGGTTATGGATATGCCCACCGGTATGCCGCTCACCGTTGGCAACAATATAACCCCGACTATCAGCTCGTCCGACAAGGATGAAATCAAAAGATTGTTTGACGAGTTAAGCGAAGGCGGAAAAGTCGATCAGGAACTGCAAAAAACCTTTTTCAGTGAGCTGTACGGTATGGTAACAGATAAGTACGGTATTATCTGGCAACTGTTGTATTACGCAAAATAAACCTTCAGGGAGGCGCAACTATGAAAATAACGTTTATCGGCGCGGGCAGCTACGGCTTCACGCGCGGGCTGGTCAGGGATTTGCTGACGTTTGATGCGTTCAAGGAATGTGAGATTTGCCTGATGGACATCGACCCGAAGCGGCTCGAAATGGCCGAAAAGGCCGTCCGTCACATCGTAAGCTACGGTAACTACAAGGCGACCGTAACAGCCACGAGCGACCGCGCGACCGCACTAAAGGGCGCAGACGGCGTACTGTGTACGATACTTAACGGCGGCGTGGATATTTGGAAGAACGACATCCTTATTCCGAAAAAGTACGGCGTCGATACGAACGTCGGCGATACGCGCGGTCCGAGCGGCATATTCCGTTTCCTGCGTACCGCACCCGTTATGCTTGACATCGCACGCGACATCGCGAAATACTGCCCGAACGCCGTGTTCCTTAACTACACGAACCCGATGGCGATGCTGTGCCGTATTATCCAAGGCGAGGTCAATATAACTACGTCCGGGCTGTGCCACAGTGTGCAGGGTACTGCCGAGAAGCTTGCCAAGTGGATCGGTGCCGACATGAAGGACGTTACATATTTGTGCGCGGGGATTAATCATCAGGCGTTTTATTTGGAGTATAAGGTAAACGGCGTGGATGCATATCCGCAAATCCGCAAGGCGATGGAACGCGACGAGGTTTATAACGAGGAGCAGGTGCGTAACGAGATGTACCTTGCGCTGGATTATTATGTTACCGAGTCGTCCGGGCATAACAGCGAGTACAACGCATGGTTCCGCAAGCGCCCTGATTTAATAGAGAAGTATTGTACGAACGGAACAGGCTGGAATCCTGGGCATTATGCTTATATTTTGAATGAGTATACTAGGAAGGCCAGTTCTTGGGTTGATGATTTTAATAAGTGGATGGAGACGCCGCCGTCGCTCGAACGCGGACATGAGTACGCCGCTTATATTTTTAATGCGATTTTCGGCGATAATACTATGTTCGAGTTTAACGGTAATGTGCGTAATTTTGGGCTGATTGATAATCTGCCGAATGGTTGCTGCGTTGAAGTGCCGGTGCTGGCTTCGAAACGCGGGCTTGCGCCGATTCATGTCGGCTCGCTGCCGCCGCAGCTTGCGCTGCTTGTCTCTACGTCTGCCCAAATTGAGGAGATGGTCGTTGACGCTTGTCTTAAGGGAGACGCCCATGCTGTTTATCAGGCTATTTGCTATGACCCGCTGACTTCGGCTATGCTGTCGCTGCGGGAGATTAGCGATATGGTTAAGGAGATGTTTGAGGCTAATAAGGAGTTTTTGCCGCAGTTTAAGTTTTAGGAATGTGATGGAATAAACAAAGGGGCGGTACCGGCAACTCATGATGAGTACCGATACCGCTCCTTTCTACACCGCCATCCCCGTCTTAAACTGACTATTATACAACCCAGCATAAAACCCTCCGGCCTCAATCAACCTATCATGCGTCCCCTCTTCCACCACCATCCCGTCACTAACAACAAGTATATTATCCGCATTCTTAATAGTAGAAAGCCGGTGCGCAATAACAAAGCTGGTCTTCCCCTCCATAAGCCGCAACAGCGCGCTCTGAATAAGCAGCTCCGTGCGCGTATCGATACAAGACGTAGCCTCGTCCAAAATAAGCACCGAAGCATTAGAAATAATCGCGCGCGCGATACTCAGAAGCTGCCGCTGCCCCTGCGACAGATTCGCGCCGTTATCGGACAGCACGGTATTGTACCCGTCAGGCAGCTGCACAATAAATTCATGCGCGTGTGCCTGACGCGCCGCCTGTTCCACCTCTGCGTCCGCCGCCGTCACACGCCCGTACCGAATATTTTCGCGTATCGTATCCGAAAACAGGAACGTATCCTGCAACACCATCGACACCGACTGCCGCAGACTGCTGCGCGTTATCCCGTCTATATTCTTCCCATCTATCAGTATCTCGCCGCTATCCACATCATAAAACTTCGTAAGCAGATTAATAATCGTAGTCTTACCCGCACCCGTCGGCCCCACGATAGCAACCGTCTGCCCGGGACGCGCCGTAATAGTCGCGCCATTCAGCACGGTCTTCCCCTCCACGTACGAAAACCGGACATCCTCCATCCTAATGTCGCCCCTGATCTCACCAGCCGGGGCGGCATTTTTGTTATCGCGCTCTGCCGGTTCGTCGATAACCTCGAACACGCGCTCCGCGCCCGCCAGCGCCGACTGAATCGTATTGAACAGGTTCATGATATTGTTAATAGGCCCCGAGAAATTACGCATGTACAACAAAAACGTAAACACAACGCCCACGGTAATACCGCCGAAACCCATAATGACAAACGCACCGCCCGCAACAGACACGAGCAGATACGCGATGTTGTTCACGACGTTATTACACGGCCCCATAAGCCCGCTGATTGCCTGAGCCTTCAGCGCGCTTTTGACGAGCCGCTCGTTAATGCCCTCAAGCTCAGCCTGCACCGCCGCTTCGCGCGAGAACAGCTTCACTACCTTCTGCCCGGAAAGCATTTCCTCGATATAACCGTTCATACTGCCCAGCTCCCGCTGTTGCAATACGAAGTACCGCTGCGCCGTCTTCGCAATCGTGCGCGATACATAGTACGTCATGAGCGTCGTGAGCAGCGCAATCACCGTCAGCACCGGGCTAAGCAGCAGCATTGCGACAAGCATTCCCGTAATGCTGACTATACTCGTGAAAAGCTGCACGACGCTCTGTGACATGGTCGTGTTGATATTATCGATGTCGTTAGTCAGGCGGCTCATGAGGTCGCCGCTGCTGTGCGTGTCGAAGTAGCGAAGCGGAAGCACCTGCATACACGCGAACAAATCCCGCCGGATATCCGCGCATGTGCGCTGCGCCGCGCGAATCATGAGCACGTTTTGCGCGTACGTGGATACCGTCGCGACAACGTACATTCCCGCCATTACCGCGCAAATCGTTAGCAGCCCCGAGATATCCTTACCGGCGATGCTTACGTCTATCGTATAGCCGTTAAGCCGCGTGCCGAGTATCGTTATGACGGTCGTGACGATCGAACACAGGAATACTATGACCAGCACATGCCACTTCGTAAGCAGATATGTACACAGGCGTTTTACGGTAGCCCGCGTGTTTTTAAGCACGGGCTTCTCGGTCGTGAGCTGCAAGCCGTGGCTTCTGCCCGCCATGAAGTTGGGCTGCGCCTGCGTTTCTTTCTGTTCAGCCATAGATTTCCGCCTCCTCTCCGAGCTGCGATACCGCAATCGAACGGTACAGCTCGCTGCTTTGCATGAGCTGGCGGTGGTCGCCGACAGACGCCAGCAGCCCGCCTTGATCAAGCACAAGTATTACGTCGCAGTCCATAACCGTCGAAATACGCTGCGCTATCAGTATTATCGTGCTGCCCGCCATGTTCTCGCGTATGGCGGCTTGCATTTTCGCCTCGGTCGCGAGGTCGACGGCGCTCGTCGAGTCGTCGAGAATCAGTATCTCCGGCTGTTGCAGAAGCGTGCGCGCTATGCTGAGCCGTTGCTTCTGCCCGCCCGAAAAATTCTTGCCGCGTTGTTCGACGCGCGTTTCCAGCTCGCCCGGCAACCGCGCGATGAACTCCTCAGCTTCGGAAACGGCGGCGGCTTTATGTACTGCGCTGTCGGAGGCCTCGGTATCGCCGTAGCGCAGATTCTCCCCGACGCTGCCCGAAAACAGCAAGCTCTCCTGCAACACCACGCCCACCTTTTTCCGCAGCTCTGATATCGGAATGTTGCGCACGTCAACGCCGCCTATTTTCACACTGCCCTCGCTGACGTCGTACAGGCGCGGTATCAGGCTCACGAGCGTACTTTTGCCGCAGCCCGTCGTGCCGATTATGCCCACCTTCTGCCCGTGCTTCAGCGTGAACGATATATCCTTCAGCACATAATCGCCCGTGCTGTACCGAAAGCTGACGTGACTGAACTCCACGTCGTACCCCTGCGGCGTTTGCGGCTGAGCCGGTTCGGTTATTGACGGCTCCGTTGCAAGCACCTCCGCGATACGGTTCGCCGACGCTTGCGCGCGCGAAATATTTACGATCATGTTCACGAGCATTACCAGCGAATGCGTTATCTGAATCATGTAGTTAATGAACGCCATGATTTTTCCGGCTTCGAGCGCACCGACCATTTCCATGTTGCCGCCGAACCACAGTATCGCGACTATGCTTAAATTCATGAACAGCATAACGACCGGCATGAGCAGAAACGTCGCACTTTGCGCGCGGATACTGACATCGGCAAGCCCGTCGTTCACGTCCGCGAACCGCTCGAACTGCTTCTTTTCCATCGTAAACGCCTTCACGACGCGCACTCCTAGCAGGTTCTCGCGCATTACGGTGTTCACGCGGTCGATTTGCGTCTGCATTCGCGAAAACATCGGTATCGTTTTCGTGATAACGGCCACCGTAAAAACAATCAGCACCGGCAGCACGACACACAAAATCATCGCCAGCTTCGGGCTGAGCATAAACGACATGAACACGCCGCCGATGCACAGCAGCGGCGAGCGCACCATTGCGCGCAGCATTATCATCAGCATATTTTGCACCTGCATTACATCGTTAGTCATGCGCGTGATGAGCGATGCGGTTTTCAGCCGGTCAAGCTCCGCGAACGACAGCGATTGGATTTTCGCGAACAGCCGCGTACGCATAGTGCCGCCCATTTGTACGGAAGCGTAGCTCGCGAACGCACAGCACCCTACCCCTCCGACAAGCCCGAT
>CAZJLW010000080.1:0-3067 GCA_964546895.1 uncultured Eubacteriales bacterium
AGTTCCCGCATATGATTATTTTGAAAACATTTTCGAAGGCGTACGGACTTGCCGGGGCGCGGGTTGGGTATGCTATTGCTTGTACGGAGATGATCGACGCGATTAATCTTGTGCGCGCACCTTATAATCTGCCGACGTTCTCGCAGTTTTTGGCGTCTGAGGCGTTGAAGGAAAGCGACGAGTATAAGCGGCGTGCGGCCGTGTTGACGGCGGAGAAGGATGCGCTTATTGCTCGGTTGAGGGGATTGCCCGGGTTGGTTGTGCATGATTCCGATGCCAATTTTATTTTTATTGAGAGCGGGTTCGGGACTGAGGGCAGAGATATTGCGCGGAAGCTGCTGGATGGCGGCGTGCTGGTGCGGGATTTCGGCGGCGGTAAGATACGGCTGACGGTCGGGTTGCCGGAGCAGAATGAGGTTGTTTTTGGGATTTTGGAAGATATGAAGTAAAGGATTATGTATGCTGCATTTTGTATGGGTTCAGTGTTTACAAACAATCTCAGTGGTTGAGGTGATTATGTTTGAGGAAATATAAAATTTATCTTGATAATTGTTGTTATAACAGACCTTACGATGACCAATCTCAACTAAGGGTGGAGCTGGAGACAAAAGCTAAGCTTTATATACAAAAATTAATTGTGGATAAAAATATTTATTTGATTACATCTGTTATTTTAGAGTATGAAAACAACGACAATCCCCACAAAGTTAGACAGCAAGCGATAAATGATTTTTTCAAGTATTCTAGTGGGTATGTCGGTGAGAATACCGAAGTTGTGAGCATTGCCGCAACAATTAAGAAAAGTGGTATAGCAACAAAAGACTCTGCACATCTTGCCTGTGCTATTTATGCCGAATGTGATTATTTTATCACCACAGATGACAAGTTACTAAAGTATAAAGATAGTAGAATAAAAATCATTGACCCTGTCAATTTTACAAGATTGGAGGATTTTTTGTGAATGAGAGAATATTAGAACAGTCCGCTATGAAATGCCTAATTGACAACTTTGGCATTGTTGAAGCTGAGCGGTTTATTTCGATAATCATTCGAAATCCGTTTAATTATACAGAATGGCAAAGAGGGCTATATGACAATATGACGGTTGAGGAATTGTTTAAAAAGGCAAGTTCTCTTAGGCAATCGAAGTGATTAATGGTATATCAAGACATAGCCGTAAGCATTGAATACAGCATAAAAAGAGAGGGAATCACTCTATGACTGAACCCACAACCCGCACGGCAACCATAAACCGCAACACCAACGAAACAAAAATAACCGTCACACTCTCCCTAGACGGCACCGGACACAGCGACATCGCCACCGGCATAGGTTTCTTTGACCATATGCTGACACCGATCGCGCGCCACGGCTTCTTTGATCTATCAATCAAAGCCGAAGGCGACCTACACATAGACTGCCACCACACCATCGAGGATGTAGGAATCGTGTTAGGACAGGCATTTAACGCCGCGCTCGGCAAGAAAGAAGGAATCCGCCGCTACGGCTCGTCCACCATACCGATGGATGAAGCTCTGGTCCTGTGCGCCGTTGATGTCTCGGGCAGGCCATTTCTAGGCTTCGACTGCATGTTCACGACGCCGCGGCTCGGCGAGCTTGACACAGAGATGATTAGGGAATTTTTTCGGGCGTTCAGCGTACATGCGGGCGTCACGTTACATATAAAAATGCTTGACGGCGAAAACAATCACCACATCGCCGAGGCGGCGTTCAAGGCGTTCGCGCGGGCGCTGTCGGAGGCCGTGGCGCGCGACGGGCGCGTGAGCGGCGCATTATCAACGAAGGGCATGATTGACGCATGAACAGCGGTACGATTGGTATTATTGATTACGGCATGGGCAATCTGAAAAGCGTGTTAAAGGCGTTCCGGTTTATCGGCTGCGACGCGAAAATTATAACCGAGCCGGACGAGCTCGACGGCTGCGCGAAGCTCGTACTGCCGGGAGTGGGCGCGTTCTGCGACGCAATCGCCGCACTGCGCGACAAGGGACTGGACTGCGCGATAAAAGACGCAGTTGCCCGCGGCGTTCCTTTTCTGGGTATCTGTCTCGGGATGCAGCTTCTATTCGACGAAAGCCACGAAAACGGAGTTTACGAGGGGCTTGGTATTTTGCCGGGGCGGATTACGCGTCTGCCGGAAACCGTCAAGGTTCCGCACATCGGATGGAACTCCCTCGACATAAAAAAACCCGACCCGCTGTTTACGGGCTTCGGCGGCGGCGAGGTGTACGTGTACTTTGTGCATTCGTACTGTCTCGAAACCGACGCCGACATCGTATGCGCGGAGACGGATTACGGCAGGCGGTTCCCGTCGGCCATACAAAAGGACAACGTGTTCGCCGCGCAGTTTCACCCTGAAAAAAGCGGCGATGCCGGTCTTAATATTTTAAAGAACTTCGGGAGGCTCAAATGACGATTTATCCGGCAATTGACATAAAAGGCGGCAAGTGCGTCCGGCTGACGCAGGGCGATTTCAACGCCGAGACGGTGTTTGCGAACGACCCTTCAATCGTAGCGCAGCGGTTCGACGCGTGCCGTGCAGAGTTTATACATATCGTGGACTTGGACGGCGCGAAAACAGGAGTACCCGCCATCACGGGCATCATTAAAAAAATCGCGTCATCCGTGAACGCGAAAATCCAAACCGGCGGCGGCATTCGTACGCTGGACGCCGTGAAGGAAAAGATTGACGCGGGCGCGGCGAGGGTTATTCTGGGGACGGCGGCGGTGCGGGACATGGACTTCCTCGCGGAAGCTGTGCGGCTTTACGGCAACCGCATAGCGGTCGGCATCGATGCGCGCGACGGCAAAGTCGCCGTATCGGGTTGGCTTGAGGACGGCGGCGTCGAGGCGCTTGCGCTCTGCAAAAAAATCGAAGCGCTCGGCGTCGAGACGGTTATCTACACGGACATCTCGCGCGACGGAATGCTCACCGGCGTGAACACGGAAGCGACAGCCGCGCTTATCAGCAACACCGGGCTTAACGTAATCGCATCGGGCGGAGTGTCGTGCATGGCGGATTTGGCCGCCGTTAAAAAAACCGGTG
>CAZJLW010000080.1:3167-15201 GCA_964546895.1 uncultured Eubacteriales bacterium
TTTAAACGGAGGAGAATCTATGCACACTAAACGCATCATTCCCTGTCTGGACATTAACGACGGGCGCGTCGTCAAGGGCGTAAATTTTTTAAATTTGCGCGACGCCGGTGACCCCGTTGAAATATCGAAATTTTACAACGCCTCGCTTGCGGACGAGCTTGTCTTTCTGGACATAACGGCGTCGTCCGACAATCGGGGCATTATTTTAGACGTCGTTGAGAAAACGGCCGAGCAGGTGTTCATCCCGTTCACGGTTGGCGGAGGAATACGCAGCATTGACGATATCCGCGCCATACTGAAAGCAGGAGCCGACAAGGCCGGGATCAACTCCGCGGCGCTGCGCAACCCCGAGCTGATTTCGGAAGCGGCGCTGCGGTTCGGCAGTCAGTGCATCGTCGTGGCGATCGACGCGAAGCGTCGCGAGGGCGGCGGCGATTCCGACTACGACGTGTATTTGAACGGCGGCCGCGTCAATACGGGGCGCGACGCGCTCGAATGGGCGGTGCTTGCCGAAAAAATGGGCGCGGGCGAAATACTGCTGACGAGCATGAACACCGACGGCGTAAAGAACGGCTACGACATCGGCATTACGCGGGCGATCGCAGAAGCCGTGCGTATTCCGGTTATCGCGTCGGGCGGCGCGGGTACTAAGGAGCATTTCCGCGAGGCGCTGACAGACGGCTGCGCCGACGCTGCGCTCGCCGCGTCGCTGTTCCATTTCCGCGAGCTTACCGTTACGGAGGTTAAGGAATATCTGCGTGACAGCGGTGTGCCGGTTAGACTATAAATTTTGGGGGAGAAAGACAATGATTGACTTGACTACATTAAAATACGACGAGCGCGGCCTAATCGTGGCGACGGCGCAGGATTATGCGACTAAGGACGTACTTATGACGGCGTATATGAACGCGGAGTCGCTTGCGAAAACGCTGGAGACGGGCTTCGTACATTACTACAGCCGCTCGCGGCAGCAATTATGGCAGAAGGGCGAGACGTCCGGACATTTTCAGCGCGTGAAAAATATCCTGTACGATTGCGACGGCGACGCACTGCTGATTTTGGTCGAGCAGACGGGCGCGGCGTGTCATACGGGCAACCGCACGTGCTTCTACCGTGCGCTGGACGGAAGCGCCGTTGAAGCAAGTGCAGCCGCAAATGTATGTGACCCGCTCGCCGACCTGTACAACGTCATCGAAGACCGCCGCAGCAACCCGCAGGAAGGTTCGTACACGAACTACCTATTCACAAAAGGCTTGGACAAAATGCTGAAGAAAGTCGGCGAGGAAACAGCGGAAGTCATCATCGCCGCGAAAAACCAGAGCAAGTCTGAAATAACGTACGAAATCTCCGACCTGATGTACCACCTGAGCGTAGTTATGCTGCAAAGCGGCGTGACATGGGACGATATTTACAAGGAGCTTGACGGAAGGAAGAAGTGAAACTTTTTTCGGACATACAACATTTATTTACCTCCTCATAAAATGTAACTATAGCGGATAGCCGAAAGGGCGGGCGGTCGCAGGCGCGCCCCGTAAGGTTTGACGGCTACAAAACATTTTTTAAGGAGGTATTTTTGTATGAACACAATGGGCGGTTTAGGCTGCGCTCCCAACGCACCCGGTATGGATCTTACAATGCTTCTTATTTTACTGATGGTAATGTGCCCCGGAATGCTCGGTGGCGGCGGAGGTCTCGGAGGCGACAACATGATGATGATGTTGCTGCTTGTCATGATGCTTTCCGGAGGAAGAATGTGCTAGGAAAACGCTAATGTAGTTCCGGATGCGTTTTCGGGTGACTGTCGTCCGCGTCTTAGGATGCGGACGGCTTTAACTTAATCTTAATGTTACGGTCATACTTAATTCATAATTTTTCGTTATATTTAATATACCGAACCAACGAGGAGAACAAAGGAGGAACAACAATGTACAATATAATCGGGGGCTTGCTTGTCGTAACATTATTATCAAGACCGGCCGCGTTCAAGCTGAACCTCATGGCTTATGAGGTCACGAAGCCCGAACGCAAAATAATCGCCACACTTATAAAAAAAGAAACAGGCAAGGAAAAAATAAAGTACCGCGTAAATTCTAACGGTGAGACGGACGTAAACAAAAAAATGGACGATGTGATCACGAGCATTGACGACAACAACAGAGCGCTAACCAAGCTGCTTAAGGAAAAAAACAGCGTCGTGGGCAAAATACAAACCGTTATGGACTTGAAGGCGCACACCAAAACACGCATGACCGACGCACAGATAAACAAATTCTCGGGGTTTACGAGTTATGTCGGGATTGAAGGAGGAATACTGCAAGATCGGTTGAAAAAAATCGACGACAAGAAGAATCTCATTAACACAAAAAACGAGATACTACATACGAATACGAATTATTCGTTAGTTTTCACGGAGCTGAATGAAATCGTGACGTATCAGCGCGACGCAATAGCCAGCCTAAACCGCCTGATTGACGCCGGCAATACCACGCTGCAAGCGTTATAAATTATATTCTAATGAAACGGGGCTGTATCAAACCGATTATGTCGGCTGATACAGCCCCTTTTTTGCGTCGCGATGTGGCATTCCGTTTTCGTAGACAAACGTAAAATTTTGTAGTAAACTAAGAAAAACTTTTGTAAAAATTCAGGAGGCTTATTATGAGCTTATACGAAAATTGGGTAAAAATGGCGTACGATAAGAACGGTACGACGATAAAAAAGGTTTGGGATGAGTATGTCCCGAAGGAGCAGAGGATTTACGAGCGCTTATTATCACAGAAAATAACAAATATAAGCGGTACTGTTGCGGAGCTTGGAGCCGCTTACGATATGTCGGCGGAGTATATATGCGGATTTCTGGACGGAATCAACGAGGCCGTCAAAACCCCGCTCGAAATCGCCGAGCTGACGGAGGATACTGCCGTTTCGATTGATATAGATTTTGAGGAGCTTTACAAAAAAATGGTGCAGTACAAGGCCGAGCATCTGTTCCGGCTGAAGCAGTGGGACGGGATTTTCACGGAGGACGACCGCAAGCGCCTGTACAACGAGCAGAAAATATCCAGCACGTACTTCCGCGAGACGGAGAAAATCGGGCGCAACGATTTGTGTCCGTGCGGCAGCGGCAAAA
This sequence comes from uncultured Eubacteriales bacterium, assembly GCA_964546895.1. Taxonomy (GTDB): domain Bacteria; phylum Bacillota; class Clostridia; order Lachnospirales; family CAZJLW01; genus CAZJLW01. Next base: position 6,298 of record CAZJLW010000080.1, read on the forward strand.
AATATAAGAGATGCTGTGCAAATAAATGAGTGCGCCTGAAATAAAAGCGCCGCAAACAATCTTTGCCCAAGCCGACGACACCGCCATAAACACCGCGGCACGCATCATCCGCGAGGGCGGTCTAGTCGCATTCCCGACGGAAACGGTGTACGGGTTAGGCGCGGACAGCTTTAACGAAGCGGCGCTAAAAAATATTTACCGTGCGAAGAACCGCCCGTCCGACAATCCGCTTATCCTCCACATTTACGAAAAAGCGCAGGCGTTTTCCGTGTGCGACGGATTTCCGGAGGCGGCCGAGCGGCTTACAGAGGCGTACTGGCCGGGGCCGCTGACTGTTATTCTAAAAAAGAAGCCGGGCTTGCCGGGCTTCGTATCGAGCGGGCTTAACACGATTTCGTTGCGGCTTCCGGAGAACACAATCGCCAGACGGCTTATAAAGGCTTCCGGTACTCCTATCAGCGCGCCGTCGGCGAACTCGTCGGGCAAGCCAAGCCCGACACGCGCAAGCCATGTGCTGTACGACTTGGGCGGGAAAATCGACATGATACTGGACGGCGGGGCGTGTGACTACGGGCTTGAGTCGACGATAGTCGATTTCACGGGAGATGTGCCGTGCCTGCTGCGTCCCGGTTCGATAACCAGAGAAATGATTACGGACGTCATCGGCGAAATACAGCTGGACTCGTCTGTTATCGGCAGTGCTGAGCCGCCTAGGGCGCCCGGCATGAAATACACGCATTACTCACCACTTGCCGACGTGACGGTGTTTATGGGCGAAGCGACGGCAGTCGCGGACGAAATCACCTCGCGGCTGAGAGGTGCGCGGCTGGGGAATCCGGTCTATGCCGGAAAAAAGCTGGGCGTAATGGCGACCGAACAGACGAAGGAACGCTATGCCGAATTCGGCGCGGATGTGCTGGTGCTAGTCGTGGGCGACCGCAACAGACCGGCTTCCGTCGCTGCTAATTTGTTTAAGATACTGCGAAATTTTGATTATTACGGCGTGGACGTTGTTTTCGCGGAGGGATTCGCGGAGGATGGCGAGGGGCTTGCAATTATGAACCGTCTTAAAAAAGCCGCCGGGAATAACATAGTACAGTGCCACCACAAGGATTGATTATAATGAAGCTTATTTTCGTTTGCACGGGCAACACGTGCCGCAGCCCGATGGCTGAGGCGCTTGCCAAAAAAATATTCGCCGAGAACGGCGTCGAAGCCGACGTAATCTCTCGCGGAGTGGCCGTTTACGAAGACGCGGCGTGTGAAAACGCCGTCGCCGCCGTGAGCGAGCTGTTCGGCGCGGATTTGAGCGGGCACAAACCGACGCAGTTGTCGGATGCCGACATAGCATCAGCCGACCTGATTCTCACGATGAAGGCCGGACACAAATCGCTCGTACGCGCGGTCGCACCGGTCGCACCGGACGCGCCGGACGCAGCGAATATTTTCACGCTCTGCGAATATTGCGGCGACGGCGACGCGGAAATCGACGACCCGTACGGGCGCGACTTGAACGCGTATAAGCTGTGCGCGGCGGAAATAAAAATATATATCGATAAGCTGTGCGAGATTTTGACAAATGAAGGGAAGCGAATGTAATGATAGCGATAGGATGCGACAGCGCCGGATACGAGCTAAAGCGGCATGTTATGGCGTATCTTGACGGGGAAGGCGTAGAATACAAGGATTTCGGCTCGAACGAGGGCGAAACGGTGGATTACCCGCTGTACGCGCGAGCAGTCGCGGGTGCGATTCTGCGCGGGGAATGCGACAAGGGCATACTGATTTGCGGGACGGGCATCGGCATATCGATTGCCGCGAACCGCCACAAGGGAATCCGTGCCGCGCTGTGCCACGATGTTTTTTCCGCGAAGGCGACGCGCCAGCATAACGACGCAAATATTTTGGCTATGGGAGGGCGCGTAATCGGCCCAGGCCCGGCTATTGAGATATTGAAGGCTTTTCTGGAGACGGTTTTCGACGGCTCCGAGGCACAGGCGCGTCACGTCAGCCGCATAAAAATGCTTGACGAATAACGCCACGAAGGAAAAAGAAGGTGAAAGTATGGTTCAGGAAAGTGTGGTTCATAATTGGCTGCTGTATATTGTAGCTTTTGCGTGCGCGTTCGGCGTGTCGCTTGTGTCGACGCCGTTTGCGCGTAAGCTGTCCGTCAAGGTCGGCGCTATTGACCAGCCCAAGGATCGCGGTATGCACAAAAAACCTATCCCGCGTATGGGTGGCGTCGCGATTATTCTGGGTTTCATGTGTTCGATTGCTATTGTAGCGCCATTCATGCCGGAGTTTTTTACGTCTGAGTTCCTGGGTTTTATTATCGGCGCGCTCATTATTTGTGTCGCGGGTGTACTCGACGACATGAAGCCGCTTAAGCCTCGGCAGAAGCTGGTCTTTCAGATTATTTCGGCGCTTGTCGTTATTTTTTCGGGAACGCGTATTGAATTCGTTACTTGGCCGCTTACGGCTTATTTGGATGCGTTCAGTATACCGATTACGCTCATATGGATAATCGGCGTGACGAACGCCGTTAACCTTATCGACGGCATCGACGGACTTGCCGCAGGAGTCTCGACGATTTGCGCGCTGTGCCTTGTCGTGCTGTGTATTCTTTCCGGCAGTAACTTCGCCGTCGTGTTAACCGTCTGCCTTGCCGGTAGCTGTCTTGGCTTTCTGCCGCGCAATTTCAGCCCCGCCGAGGTCATCATGGGCGATTCCGGCGCGCTTTTTTTGGGCTATGTTCTGGCGGTTTCATCAATAATCGGCGTATATAAATCATATGCTTTATTAGCAGTTGTTATCGCCGTGTTCGCTATGGCTCTGCCTATTTTTGATACGCTGTTCGCCATGATACGCCGGGCTTTGAGCGGGAACCCGATTTTCGGGGCCGACCGCGGCCACCTCCACCACCGCCTAATCGACGCCGGTTATTCGCCAAAAGCGACCGTCGTCATCCTCTACGGTCTTAGCGTCACGTCCGCCGTGCTGGCTATCGTCATAGCCTTGAAGGACGTCCGCGCTATTTTTGTCACCGTTACGTTTTCATTCGTTATGCTCTGTATGCTTTACGTTTATAACAAAAGAACGAGATAAAATTTTCAGGGGGCATCTACATGCTGGACTTATCACTGATTTTCGGCAAGGGCAACAAAGTGCCGGACGATTTATCCGTCCCGACAATGCGAAAGGACGTAATAAATATTGTTTGGCCGGCCTTGACGGAGCTGTTTCTAGTCCAGCTTTGTACGATGGTCGACACGATGATGGTCGGGCGGCTCGGATCGTGGGCGCTTGCCTCCGTCGGGTACTGCTCCCAGCCGAAGTTTCTGCTGCAAGCGGCGTTCGTCGCGGTCAACACCGGCGGCACGGCGCTCATCGCACGGGCGAAGGGCGCGGGTGATAAGGAACTCGCCAACAACGTCATGCGGCAAGGCATAGTAATGGTTTTTGTGCTGTCGCTTATACTTTCTATTACGGGATTTTTCGCTTCGACCAGCCTTGTAAAGTTCATGGGCGCGGACTCGGATATAACTATCGCGAACGCCACAGCCTATATGCAGATTCAGATGTCCGGCTTTGTTTTTAACGCACTGACGCTTGCGGTTACGGCGTCGCTACGCGGTATCGGCGTCACGCGGGTTTCGATGATTTACAATCTCATCGCAAACGTTGTTAACGTGTTTCTTAACTGGACGCTTATTTACGGCAACCTCGGTATGCCGAAGCTCGGCGTCGCCGGTGCGTCTATCGCGACTGTTATCGGTCAGACGACTGCTTTCTGTATCGCGATGGCCGTTATCAGCAGGAAGGATTCGTACCTGCGACTTGAGTACAAAAAGCTGTTAGATATTGATTTTAGCCTGATAAAGCGCGTACTGCGGATCGGTCTGCCGGCGATGGGCGAGCAAATCGTGCTGCGTACCGGGATGCTGATTTTCACGCTGACCGTCACGTCGCTAGGCGAACAGATTTACGCCGCACATCAAATTTCTGCAAATATACTGAGCATGTCGATCATGAACGGGCAAGCGTTCGGCATCGCAGCCACGTCGCTGCTCGGACAAAGCCTCGGGCGAAAACGCATCGACCACGGAAAGGCTTACGTCCTCTTGTGCCGACGATACGCAATGTACGTTTCGATACTGCTTGCCGCGACGTTTTTCTTCTTCGGCAGATACATAGCAATGTTATATAACGACGAACCGTTTATCATCGAGCAGAGCGCGCGAGTGCTGATGGTCGTCGCGTTCCTACAGCCGCTGCAATCGTCGCAGCATACGGTTTCGGGCGCGCTACGCGGCGCTGGCGATACGCGATTTGTCGCCGTCATTTCGTTCATCGGTATTATTCTCGTCAGGCCGTTTATGAGCTATATTTTTATTAAGTATTGCTACATGGGGCTTATGGGTGCGTGGCTCGCTATGTCGCTCGACCATGCCGGACGCGCGTTGCTGTCGCTTATCCGGTTTAATTCTGAGAAATGGGCTGCGATTAAGGTTTAAAGAGTGCGGGTTCTTGTCATAATTTTTGCTTTTCCAAGTATACATATACGGAGTGAAGTATATGAATATATTTGGAAGGGGTTTTATTATGAAGAGAATGCTTTATATTGCGGCGGTCGCGGTTATTGCGGCAAGCACAGTGCTGGGCGGATGCAGCGCCGTCACCGGCTCGAAAAAACAACAGGCCGTAAAACAGGAAAGCGCTTACGAGCGTATTCAGGACACGCTCATAAAAATGCAGACCTACGAAAGCAACGCAAGCGTTCAGTATATTTCAAACAAGGGTTCGAATGTGTATTCGACGCTGCAGCAGTGCAAATCCTCCGGCGAATACCGCGTCGAGGTCACAGGCCCTGAGAATGTTTCGGGTAACATAACAGTGTCGGACGGCAAGGTTATATGTCAGTTCAACACGCGCTTGGCCGGAAAGGTGTCCGTCGGGACTAAGGAGAATCAGGAGCGTAACGAGATTTTCCTGACGACGTTCGTTAAGAACTATGTAAAGTCGCATGAAGTTTCAATCAGCGTATCAAATATCGGAAAGAGTTCATATACTGTATTGGAAGCGATCGTGCCGGGCAACCATCCGTACCTCGCGTCCGAAAAGCTGTGGGTTGACAACGAGACGCTTAAGCCCTCGAAGCTTGTTATTTACGACCCGGACGGCGGCGAGCGGGTTATTGTTACATATGAGACGTTTACTTATAATGTTACACTGGATGACAGCCTTTTTAAAATCTAACTGAGGTGAAAAAGCCGCTCGCGACTTTTTCGAAGGATGTGCTTTATGGAATACCAACGCGTGTGGGCGGAAATTGATCTGGATTGCATAGCGCATAATATCGGCGAGGTGCGGCGGAGTATCGCGCCCGGCGTAAATATTATGGCGGCAGTGAAGGCCGACGCATACGGTCACGGCGCGGTGGAGGCCGCGAAGGTGCTGCTCTATAACGGCGCGAATATGCTTGGAGTTGCGATTTGCGACGAGGGCATATCGCTGCGGGAGAATAATATCGGCGTCCCGATTTTGATTCTGGGCTATTCGCCGAATACAAAGCTGAGCGACGTCGTAAAATATAATCTGATACAGACGATTTTCTGCTACGACATGGCGCGCGAGCTGTCAGCCGCCGCCAAAAAATTGGGACGCGTCGCGCAAGCGCACATAAAAATCGACACAGGCATGAGCCGGCTTGGCTTCATGCCTGATTTAAACGCCGTCGGCGAGATTATGAAGATAGCTGAGCTGCCGAATCTGAATATTACCGGGATTTATACGCATTTTGCGACATCCGATAGTTCGGATAAGGGGTTTACATATGAGCAGAATGAGCGGTATTCGAGGTTTTTGCGGTTGCTTGGCGAGCGCGCCGGTGCGCTTAGTGGATTCATGCGTCACGCATCGAACAGCGCCGCGATAATGAGCTGCCCCGATTTAAATTACGACTGCGTACGTCCGGGAATTATGCTCTACGGGTTAGACCCGTCCGGCGGGAGCGGGGAGACGGGCGAGGGATTTTGTTTAAAACCCGCGATGAGCTTTAAAACAAGAATCAGCTACATAAAGACGTTAAAGGCCGGGGTATCGGTGGGATACGGGCGGCGTTATTTTACCGAGCGGGAGTCTGTTGTTGCGACCGTGCCGGTAGGTTACGGCGACGGCTATTTGCGCAGCATGGCAAACGGCGGGCGCGTGCTTGTCGGCGGCGAATACGCGCCGATAATCGGTAACCTGTGCATGGATCAGTTCATGGTAGACATCACCGACATCGCCGCGAGAAAGACCGTCAAGCCCGAGGACGAAATCGTCCTAATCGGCACGCAAGGCAAAAACACAATCACCGCGGCGGAGCTGGCTGCAATCCAAGGCACGATCAGCTACGAAATCGTGTGTAACATCGGCAAAAGAGTTCCCAGGGTATATATAAAAGACAACGTCACACTTAAAACAATTAATTTTTTAAGATAACCGGCTGCCAAACTGAATATAGCTGCTAAAATTGGGAATAATAAGGTCAGGTAGACAAAATAAAATACAAATACAAACAGTCGCCGGTTGTGGAGAGTGAAACGATGTTAGTCAGACGAGGTGATATTTTTTACGCGGATTTAAGCCCTGTTGTCGGCTCGGAGCAAGGGGGAGTACGCCCGGTGCTTATTGTCCAAAACGATATGGGAAACCGCTACAGCCCCACTATCATTTGCGCGGCCATAACCTCGCAAATCAACAAGGCCAAGCTGCCCACGCATATCGAAATAGAAAGCGACAACTATTCGCTCGTAAAGGATTCCGTAATACTGCTCGAGCAAGTCCGTACAATAGACAAAAAGCGCTTGCGCGAAAAGATTTGCAAACTCGACGAAAACATTATGCGCAAGGTCGATAAGGCGTTGCAGATAAGCTTCGGGTTGAATACATAAAAATGATTTACGGGATTAGAAGAAGTGGAGTAGTTGTGGGGGCGTGGGGTTAAAAATATTTGGAATGACGGTTGACACATATGGAATTTGAGGTATAATAATATCAAGTTAGCGACATACTGTCAGCTGACCCGGTATTTACCGCACGCGCTTAAAGTCTTTGAAATTCCTTTAATGCGCGAACGCGTAAGGCTTATGTAGCAGAGCAAATCTAATCATGTGCAACAGAAAGCCCCTAGAGTGACCGCTCTAGGGGCTTTCGCCTTACTTAAAGAAATTAAGCAAGATTTGCACGATTACTAATAAGTTGGCTAGAAACTGAACAATGGCTAGTATCGCACTGGTTTTGAAATTCTTTATCTTATGTAGCATACCGCACCTCCTTTCATGTGCAAGTGAGAAAATTATACCATATGTACTATAATATTACAAATAAAACCGCTCAACTGTAAAAGGTTGGGCGGTTTCTATTTGTGTAAAAACAGTAGCCCACCCGTAAAAAAAGAAACGCTACGGAAATCCATAGCGTCTCTTAAAAAAGGAGGGGAATTTATGAATGTATATGAAAGTTCAAAAATGAACTATATACCGAATTTGTTACAACTAGCTATCAGAAACTGCCGACCTGCTCAATCAGCTTAACCTTCACGTTCATCTGAGTCTTACCTCTGCGGATGATTTTCACATCGACCTCGTCGCCGATGTTACAGTTCTTCATTGACTCTATCAAGTCCTCCCACGTCAGTACCGGCGTGTTGTTGAAGGAAGTGATGATGTCAGTCGGTTTAAGCCCGGCGTTGTAGGCGCTGGAGTTTTCGATTACCTCTACTATGACTACGCCTAACTGTGGCAGATTGTACATTCTAGCGTCGTTCGCGGTTAGTGTTGTGCCGCGTATGCCTAAGAACGGTTTTGATGATTGGCTCATAAGGCTCTCGATGATGGGCTTCGCTATGTTAGCCGAAATGCTGTAGCCCATGCCTTCGACATTCGACTGCGAAAGCTTCGCTGTGTTTATGCCGATGACCTCGCCTTTAAGGTTTACGAGCGGCCCGCCGCTGTTGCCCGGGTTTATCGCCGCGTCGGTTTGGATTACGTTGAGCGTTTTGTTCTCGACCTTGATTTGCTTATCCTTCGCGCTGACGATACCTTGTGTGGCCGTATTACCTTCGCCCAATGCGTTGCCGACGGCTAGTACCGTGTCGCCGACTTGCATTTTGTCGGAATCGCCGAAGCGGGCTAGTATGATGCTGTTGACGCCGTTATCTTGCAAATCTTTTTTCGTAACGCTGATTACGGCCAAGTCGGATTCCGGATCGCGACCGACCAGCTTTGCTGGTACTTCTACGCTGCCCGAAACCGATATCATTACCTGATACGCGCTTTCGATTACGTGGTAGTTCGTCGCGATGTAAATATTGTTTTCGTCCTCGTGGAATATTATTCCGGAGCCTAAGCCCGTCTGCGGAATATCAGTTATCATTCCGTTACCGTAGAAGAACCGGTCTAGCGGCGACTGTATCTGCGGTGCCGCTGTTTTTACAGACGACGTTATCGCGACTACTGTCGGCTCGATTTTGTTCACGACGTCCGACAGGCTTACGTATACCAGGCCGTTGTCCGGCCGGATATCTGTATTCGCATACGCGCTGCCGAAGCCGCTTTCCGAAAATGTAAAGCCGTTTTCTTCTGTACCGTTATTATTACCGCTGCTTGTGGAATTTATACTCATCTTTGGAAAAATTATTTTTTCCGCAACTTTCGAGCCGACACCGATAAATGTCCCGATGCACGAGCCGCCTAGGATACTGACGATACACGCGACTGCTACGGTTCGTTTGAAGCTGCCTTTTGAGTGTCTGCCGGAGTCGTTACGTATTGTTTCCTTATAAAATACTTCCTTTGCCGGTGGTTGTGGAGAAGCTGCACGCGGTGGTACGGCGGTCATTGGAGATGTTGAACCCATCGG
>CAZJLW010000081.1:0-3257 GCA_964546895.1 uncultured Eubacteriales bacterium
TTCATAGAAAAAACCAAGCTGCGTGACTTATCATCCCTAACATTTGAGCAGACAGCAGTATTGGACGAAGTAAAAAACATAATCGCCGGACTTGGCGAAAGCGGAGTGAAAGTACAGGTAACAGTCCCCCAGCTACAAGAAAACGGAATGACCATTTCCGTAAGGGGTTTTATGAGCAGCGGCATTTACGGAACGGGCGATTATTCGTTAGGGCTTGACGAGCTTGAAAAAATGGCAGCGGACGAAAAATATAAGAAGGAGATGCTTGCAAAAATTAAAATGGATGTTGACGAGCAAAAGCGAAGCAAGGCTGAATACTCCAAGCTGCCGCAATCAACTCCAGTCCAAATCCCTGTAACTTTTATGGATTTCTGGAACGACGACAAAGAAAAAAAGAAATCTCTCTTTACAAACTACTACAGCCAAGCGATGCAAACACTCGCCGGCAAATACGAGATGAATTTTTGCTATAAATAACCACGCACCAACCCCAGCCGCCTTCTCAACACGATAAGGCGGCTATTTTTTTACCCCGCCCCCCATAGCACAACGCCAGCGATTCCCCTCCTACACCCAGTCGAATTCACCATCAAATGCACATATGTTCAAATAAATTTTGTAAACTTATTTTCCAGACAATTTCTTTATTTTATTCCGGCTTAATGATATACTTCGCGTGAGCATGTTTCGTTTTTTATTTAAAGAGGAGGTTTTTATGCTTAATATTTTAGTCCCCTTCGCGGGAGGGCTCGGGCTTTTTCTGTACGGTATGCACGTCATGGCCGCCGGGCTTCAGAAATCCGCCAGCAAACGCATGAAACAGCTGTTGGCTGTTTTGACGACGAGCAAACTGCGCGGGATTTTGGTCGGCGCACTCGTTACGGCTATTATTCAGTCCAGCTCCGCTACGACTGTTATGGTCGTCGGCTTCGTTAACGCCGGAATAATGAACCTGGCACAGTCCATCGGTATCATCATGGGTGCCAACATCGGTACGACCGTGACTAGCTGGATAGTTTCCAGTATGGAATGGTCAAAGCTGCTAAACCCCGTAAGCTACGCCCCTATCGCCATTATTATCGGCGCGCTTATGGTGCTGTTCGGCAAGACCGACCGCGTCAAGTTCGTAGGCGAAATAATAGTCGGCTTCGGCATACTGTTTTTGGGTATGAGTATCATGTCCGACAGCGTTAAACCGCTGAGAAAATCCCAAGCGCTTATTAGCCTGTTCACAACACTCGGACATAACCCGCTGCTCGGTATTCTCGCCGGTGTAGTCGTTACGGCAGTTATTCAGTCAAGCTCAGCGTCAGTCGGTATTTTGCAGTCGTTCGCGGCTTCCGGTCTGATTCCTTGGAGCGCCGCCGTCTACATTATAATGGGACAGAATATCGGTACATGCGTTACCGCGCTCATGTCCAGTATAGGGGCGTCCAAAAACGCAAGAGCCGCCGCTTACGTACATCTGCTATTCAACATCATAGGCGCTGTTTTTTTCAGCATACTCGCTGTTTTATATTTCAAGTTTATCAACCCTGCGCTTGGCATAGAAACAATCGGCCTTACGCAAATAAGTATCGTTCACACATCGTTCAATATCGCAAACACCATCGTACTTTTCCCGTTTAGCGGTTTCATAATGATCGCGGCGCAGAAGCTGGCGCTTTCAAAGACTTCCGAGCCGGACGAAGCGGATCTCGTGCATCTGGACGACAGAATCTTGGAGACACCTACTTTCGCCGTAGAGAACTGCCTTAAGGAAATCGTCAGAATGGGGTATATCGCGACTGAAAACCTGCTGACTTCTGTAGAAGCACTCGTTGAGCGCAACTCTGAAAAAATAGCCGTCGTCGCAACTCGCGAGGAAGCTGTGGACAGGCTATGCTTCGCTATTTCGCAGTATTTGATTAAGCTTAGCAATATCGAGCTGAACAAACGCGAGAATAAGCTTGTGCTGTCGTATTTTCAGATCGTCAGCGACATCGAAAGGGTCAGCGACCATTCCGAAAACATCGCTGAGCTTGCAACACTGTACTGCTCGGAGGACATAACGTTTTCCCCGTCGGCGCTTGAAGAGCTGACGGAGGTAATACGCGTAGCAATATCCTGCTACAAACGCAGTATCGAAGCACTCGAAACCGGCAGAACCGACTTGGCTATGGAAGCTATGGCGTTCGAGGAGCAGCTCGACTCGCTTGAGAAGCATACGCGCGACAGGCATCTTTCGCGGCTGTCGTCCAGCGAATGTCAGTTTACGACGGGTGTAATATACTTAGACACGATAAGAAACCTTGAACGCGTAACCGACCACGCCCGTAATATTTCGGAAGCGGTCGTTTACCATAAGACATTGTCGTAGGGGGCAAGCCTATGCGCATATTACACACATCGGACTGGCATCTGGGCAAAAGCCTGGAAGCGTTCCCGCGAATCGGCGAGCAGCGCCTGTTTATTGACGAGCTTGCCGAAACCGTAAAAAACCACGGCGTCGACTTAATAATCGTCGCCGGTGACGTATTCGACAGCGTTAATCCGTCCGCCGAGGCCGAGACGCTGTTTTTCCAAGCAATAGTGAAGCTGACGGGCGCGAACGGGGCACCCGTCATTTTTATAGCGGGCAATCATGACAGCCCCGAACGGCTGACGGCTTGCGCGCCGATAGCCGCTGCGAACGGTATCGTTATATTCGGGCTGCAAAACGACACCGCACCGGACGGAACTCACGGTGCGCTGCGCGTCATACGCTCGTGCGGCGGGTTCACGGAGTTCGAGCTAAACGGCGAGACGGCCGTTCTTTTAACACTCCCCTACCCCAGCGAAAAACGCCTGAACGAAATCATGTCAGTCAGTACGGACGCCGCCGCAATGCAGCGCGGCTACTCCGACAAAATCAAACAGCTGCTCGACGAACTGGCCGTAAATTTTCGCGAGGACACGGTTAATATAATCGCCGGTCACTTTTTTGTAGCGGGCGGCGAACAGTCGCAGTCCGAACGCGACATATCCGTCGGCGGGGCGCATCTGGTCGACGCCGCCGTTTTCCCGCAGAGCGCCGGTTACGTAGCACTCGGGCATTTGCACCGTCCGCAGAAAATACAATGCACCGCACCTCACGTCTATTACTCAGGCTCGCCCATTCAGTACAGCAAAAGCGAAGCCGGTCAAGCCAAATACGTTTACATAGCCGACTTGTACGCCGACGCAACCCACATACAAAACAACATAACCAAAATCCCGTTAAAAAACTACAAGCCCGT
>CAZJLW010000081.1:3357-4603 GCA_964546895.1 uncultured Eubacteriales bacterium
GCGCCGCCGTCGCCGGAGCTGATTAAGCTGTTTTCGGAGCTGGTCGAGGAAACGGAGGAAGTCACGTTATGAAGCCTATACTGCTGAAAATCAAAGGACTAAACAGCTTCGAGCAGGAAGAAACCGTCGACTTCGGCAGCCTTTTGTCGCACGGACTGTTCGGCATTTTTGGGCCGACGGGCAGCGGTAAGTCGTCCATCATCGACGCAATAATTCTGGCGCTGTACTGCAAAATCCCGCGCAACAACAAGCAGTTTATCAACACATCGTGCGACTGCGCGTCGGTTTATTTCGAGTTTGAGCTGTCCGGCGGCGGGCGTTACGTAGCGGAGCGCTCGTTTACGTCCGATTCGAAGCGCGACGTTAACCGGCTGTATAAAAAAGCTGAGGACGGAATCACCGTAATCGCCGACAAAACTACGAGCATGAAGGCCGAAATCGAACGGCTTATCGGCTTAAGCTACGATGATTTTTCGCGCTCGGTTATTTTGCCGCAGGGCAAGTTCAGCGAGTTCCTATTACTTGAAAACAAAGACCGCCGCAAAATGCTCGAACGGATTTTTAGAATCGAGCGCTATGGGGAGCTGCTTAACCGCAAAACGCGCGACGGATACAATCGGCTGAAATCCGCCGACACGCTGCTTGAACGGGATATATCTTTTTTCGGGGATATCTCGCGGGACGCGCTGGAAGAGAAGAAGGGTCAGCTGTCGACTGTATTGTCCGAGCTTGCGGTGCTGGACGCAGCCGTGAAAAAAAAACGCGCTGGGTTTAACAAGCTGACGGTTTTACTGGATTATAACGGGCAGCTTAAGCAGCTGTCGGCGCGGCGTGAGTTACTGCTATCGGAATGCGACGTCATCGCCGGTAAAAAGTTGCTGCTGGAAAACGCAGTAAAAGCCGACCGCGTAATGCCGATTATCACAGCTATAGAAGAAAACGAACGCAAGCTGACGTTGCTTGGTAAGAGGCTGAACGAGCAAAACACCACACTGAAAACCGTATCCGAGCGTGAAGAAACAGCAAAACACGCATACGACGCGGCACTAAGCACAAAAAACATAGAATACCCGCTGCTTATCCAGAAAGAAGAAGGCTTAAAGCAAGCCGTAAAATTGCATGCGGAAATCACCACACTATCCGCCGAGTTAAAAAAGCTGCAAACGATGTACAAAACCCAAAAAGCTACAATCGACACACTAACACACGAAAAAGAACAGTCCGCTGTCGGTAGTGAAGCTTTAGC
>CAZJLW010000081.1:4703-6358 GCA_964546895.1 uncultured Eubacteriales bacterium
GCCGAGCTTGACGGCGCTTTTCGCGAAGCGTCGTTGTTACTCAAAGCAAATGAACCTTGCCCCGTTTGCGGCTCGACACATCACCCAAGCCCGGCGACGGCTGTAGAACCCGATCACGCCGAGCTAATTAATCGCAGAAAGCAAGAACTCGCCGACACAATCGAAAACCTACGGCAAGCCTCGCAGCGTTTGAATATGCGCAAAGCTGCTTTGACGGAAGCCATCTCAAAAGACAAGGAAGCCGTAAGTGAAGCTGATACGGAACTGACGACGCTGCGTGAGAAATCGGCGGCACTCGCCGACGCAGTAGCTACGGCTGCTAAAACCGCCAACACAACCGACTTTGCTCAGTGGCAAACAAAAATAAAGCAGTACGATTCGGAAAGAGAACAGTTGGAGAAGGACGAGCTTACCGCCCGAGCCGGAATGGAAAAAGCGACGGCCCAGACACAGCAAATAACAACAAGGCTTGCAACGCTTGAAACCGACATGCAAGTGCTGCTGGCAACCGGCAAGGAACGGAAGATGCAACTTGAAAAACAGACGGAAGCTGTTAACGTTATAACTGGCGGAGCAGACGCAAACGCGGCGTTAACGGACGTTCAAATCAGAATAAAATCGATTACAGCCGACGAAGAACGGCTAAAATCCGTTTTGACAGCGGCTTCCGAGGCAAAAGCCGCGGCAGAAAAAACGAAAACCGAATTGACGCAGCAAGTCGTTACAATTTCTGACATGATAGCGGAATCAAACCGTACACTGACAGCAGCTCTTGCCGAAAGCGGATTTCCATCCGCCGACAACGTTAAAAAATCAGTAGTGGATCAAAAAACACAGCGCGCAGCTGAATCTGCAATAAAGGCATACGAAACGGAGCTTCACGGTGTCGTCAGCAGCATAACCATGCTTGAAGAAAAACTTTCAGCTCTCGGTACAGTGGACGGCACGAGTCCGGACACAGAAGCACTTGAACTACAGCTATCGGCGCTGAAAACCGAGCTTGACGTCCTTGACGCAACCAGCTTAGAAAAAACCCGCGCAGAAGCACTACTTAAGGAACAAATCGAAAAAATGTCCGGCGACCTAGAGAAGCTCGCGGCGCTGAAATCCCAACGCAACGCACTGAAAAAAGAACTGGACATGTATTACGACTTAACAAATCTGTTCGAAGGCAACCAGTTTTCGGAATTTTTAGCCAAGAAACAGCTAAAATATATAACAGCCGAGGCTTCAATACGCTTCCGCGAAATGACGGGCGGCAGATACGGACTGGAACTGGACGGTACGGACTTCGTCGTCTGCGACAACCACAACGGTGGCGTACGTCGCTCACCAAGGACGCTGTCCGGCGGCGAAACTTTTATCGCGTCGCTGTGTCTCGCGCTCGCACTCTCGTCGAAGATTCAAATGAACAACAACACCCCGCTCGAATTCTTCTTTTTAGATGAAGGCTTCGGCACGTTGGACGCGTCGCTGACTGACACAGTAATGGACGCGCTCGAACGGCTGCGAAACGAGCGCCTGACGGTAGGCGTAATAAGCCATGTTCAGGAGTTGCAAGCCCGAATCTCTAAAAAACTTAACGTCTACCCGCCGATCGAAGGCATACGCGGCACTAGACTTGAAATAGAATAAAAACTTAGGAGATGATTTAA
>CAZJLW010000081.1:6458-14307 GCA_964546895.1 uncultured Eubacteriales bacterium
GTAACGACAAAGGCGCTCGAAACAAACAAGGCCGCCATTGACGAGTTCTTACGCGAGTACAAAGCCTCAATCGAATACGTAAACGCCAACGTACCCGAAAGCGCCGTATTATCCGAGAAGTTTGATATATTCCCCGCCGCCGTCGCGAAGGAAGCGATACCGCGCTGCAACATCGCGTACATCGACGGCGACGCAATGCAAGCCGACGTTTCGGCGTACTTAACCGTTCTTTTTAACGCCGACAGCCAGTCCACGGGAGGTAAGCTGCCCGATGCCGGATTCTATTACAAAAAATAAATCGACACCCCGCGGGGCGCTCGCCGTACTGCTCGAACGCGCCGCGGTCTGTATTTTTTGGCTGGGGGTGTGGCAGGTCGCAAGTCAGCTCGTGAACATGAGCATACTACTCCCCTCACCTTACGCCGTTTTGCTGCGTCTTGCCGGGCTTGTTACGGGGCGTGGCTTTTGGATTTCGGTTTTTAACTCGCTTACCAGAATACTGGCGGGTTTTTTCTTCGCGCTGGTCGCCGGGACACTGTTCGCCTGTCTGTCGGCGCGCTTTCGTTTTTTTTACGTACTGTTTAGTCCGCTGCACGTGATAATAAAATCCACGCCCGTCGCTTCGTTTACGATCGTCGCACTCATTTGGCTCAAGTCCTCCGGCTTGTCTGTTTTCATTTCGTTTTTCATGGTGCTGCCCGTTATCTATTCCGACATCTACAACGGCCTGAAAACGATCGATGTCAAGCTGCTCGAAATGGCGACAGTTTTTAACGTCACGCGTTTTAAACGACTGCGGTATATTTATTTGCCGGGGCTTGCGCCTTTTCTGGCGTCGACTTGTGGCGTTGGGCTTGGTATAGCGTGGAAGTCCGGCATCGCCGCCGAGGTCATCGGAATCTCTAGCCGCACGATCGGCGAAAGCATCTACAAATCAAAAATCTATCTCGAAACCGACGCGTTGTTCGCGTGGACTGCCGTCATTATTCTGCTCAGCCTGTTAATGGAATGGGCTTTCAGTGCCGTCTTGCGACGTAAGGAGGATTAACATGCCTGTCGAAATAGTCAATCTGCGCAAAGCTTTCGGCGACAAGCTCGTTTTCGACGGCTTGAACGCTACACTGCCCGACAGCGGCGTCGTCCTGCTCGAAGGCGCCTCCGGCAGCGGCAAAACTACGTTCATAAATATTTTGCTTGGACTGCTGAACAGCGACGGCGGTTACATTCGCGGTCACGAAAAAAAACGCTTGTCCGTCGTATTTCAAGAGGACAGGCTACTGGAAGGCTACACGGCGTCCGAAAACATCACATTCGTAGCGGCGCGCGGGCAGAAGGTTAACTTCAACAAGCTGCTCGAACAGATGCGTCTTGCGGATTCGGCGAACGAAACCGTCTCGAAACTCAGCGGCGGCATGAAGCGTCGTATCGCGATAGCCCGCGCGCTTGCCGTTGATTTTGATATACTCATACTCGACGAACCATTCAAGGGTCTTGACTTGGCACTGAAAACAGACATCATGTCGCTCATAAAGCACATCGGCAATAACAAACTCGTTATATTTATCAGCCACGAACAAAGCGAATGCGAATTTTTCAAGCCCTGCGGTGTAATCCATTTCTGACAACAAAAAATGATTAAGAAAGCGCCGCGTAAATAATCGTGGCATTCTTAATCATTTTTTTTGAAAAATACTTGTATAAACTTCCACTCTCTAATATACTTTTTCTATAATATTTCTAAAAAAGGAGCTGTATTTATGAAAAAGAAATGCCTTGCAATGCTCATGTGTTTACTTTCCGCTGCTTTAGTGCTCACATCATGCACCGGCGGAGCCACAAAGAACCTGAAGTTCGGAACCGGCGGCACGACCGGCACGTACTACCCGTACGGCGGAGCGATCGCCAAAGTTTGGAACGAAAAGCTCACCAGCCCGAAGGTTAACGTAACCGTCGAATCAACGGGAGCTTCCGCAGTCAACATCCGCAACGTCAACAAAAAAGAGAACGACCTCGCGCTCGTGCAAAACGACGTCATGAAGTACGCTACCGAAGGTACGATGTCATTCACAGCTGACGGCAAAATCACAAGCTTCTCAACTATCGCTTCGCTCTATGACGAAGTTTGCCAGATCATCGTATCGGCGGATTCTCCAATCCAGACCGTTGCTGATCTTAAAGGCAAGATAGTATCGGTCGGCGACGCCGGTTCGGGCGTAGAAGCCAACGCGCAGCAAATCCTCGAGGCTTACGGCCTTAGCTTCAGCGATATCAAGCAGCAGAACCTGTCCTTCGGCGACAGCGCAACAGCTATAAAGGATCAGAAAATCGACGCATTCTTCTGCACAGCCGGTACGCCGACTACTGCTATCGTCGAGCTTGCTACTACTAAGGCAGTCCGCGTGCTTCCTATCGACGACGCCAAAGCTCAGGAACTTATTAAGAAATACCCGTACTACGCTACATACACTATTCCCAAAGATACATACAAGGGCATGACAGCCGACGTTCCGACAATAGTTGTAAAGGCTACGCTCATTTGCCGCAAGGACTTGGATAACGATCTCGTCTACAAGCTGACGAAGGCTCTGTTCGATTACAAGGGCGACATCGCTCAGGCTCATGCCAAGGGTCAGTTCCTTACGATCGAAGACGCCGTAAAGGGTATTTCCGTACCGCTTCATCCGGGTGCCGAGAAATATTTCAAAGAAGTTGGCGCGCTTAAATAAACTGGCTACAGCCGCGATAGTAGCGGTTGTGGCGGTTATAGCCGCGGGCGTAGTGGCAGGGGCGGCATATATCGCTTCGCCGTCCGCGCTTGTGCTGCGCGACGCTTATAACAAAAAATTTATCGCGGCGTTCTCGCTTGATGACGCCGCGAGCTTTTCGGTGTCGTTCATACATTCGGTTAACAAGACCGAGGTCACGGAAACGTATCGCCGTAACGCGCGCGAAATCGAGCTGGTTTCGTGCAAATACTACGGCTTCGGCGCGGGCGTCCTGACGGAACTCGAGTATGGGCAGTCGCTCGAATACGACGACGACGGCGCTATGATTATCACCGACATCAACACTGTAATACCGCATCTTATTTACCGCGTAGGCACTGCTTACGACCACATACTTGCAATCGGCGGCTCGCGCTACAGTCTTACAGACCTGTGCGGACAAAGCCGCCCGGTTGCTTTTTCAATTGAAAAATGCCCGGGGGGAATAAAATGGAACAGGAACTTACGGTTAACGCAGCAGAAATTTTAGAACAATTCGACAAGGAATCTGCCACACGGCATTATGACAAGCTCCCGAAAACGATTATAAACATAATGCTCGGCGCGTTTGCACTTTACGCATTATGGCTCAACACGTTCAGTCTCGCCCCGGAGCAGGTGCGTCGTACTACTTTTCTCGGCTTTGTAGTTATTCTTGCCATCGTATTGTATCCGGCAAAAAAAGGCACGAACAAACGCGTAAACTACCTCCCGTGGTACGATGTTGTTATCGCCGCGCTGGGTTCGGCTCCGTTTTTGTACTACGCCTACAACTTCCGCGATCTCGCGGCGCGCGCCGGTGCTTACAAAACTTTCGAAATAGTCATCGCCATCATCGCCATACTCGTACTGTTCGAGGTGTGCCGTCGGGTGGTCGGTGTCCCGATTTTGATTGTCGTAACCGCGTTTATAATCTACGCCTTCACAGCCGGTTACAGCTACACTCGCATAACATCGCATCTGTTTTACACACTCGAAGGGGTTATCGGTACTCCGCTCGGCGTATGCTCCACGTTTATCGTGCTGTTTATTCTGTTCGGCTCGTTTCTGGATAAGACCGGTGTCGGCAAGTTTTTCATCGACGTTGCGAACTCCATCGCCGGCGGCAGCGAAGGCGGCCCCGCCAAGGTTGCCGTTATCGCGAGCGGCTTGCAGGGTATGATTTCCGGCAGCTCCGTCGCTAATACTGTCGGCTCGGGCAGCTTTACGATACCGATGATGAAAAAAACCGGCTACAAACCGGAGTTTGCGGCGGCGGTCGAGGCTGCTGCTTCCACCGGCGGACAGATTATGCCGCCTATTATGGGCGCGGCGGCTTTCCTTATGGCGGAGATGACCGGCGTTCCTTACAGCAATATCGTAATAGCGGCTATTATTCCGGCGCTTCTGTACTTTACCGGTATTTTTGTCATGATTACGTTCGAAGCAAAAAAGCTTGGGCTTAAAGGTATGCCCAAGGATCAGATTCCGAATTTTTTCAAGCTCATGGCCAAGCAGGGTTATCTGCTTCTGCCGTTGCTTGTTCTCGTATACTGTTTATCGATTGCGCAGACTACACCGGCTCGAGCGGCGGTACTTGCGATACTTACGGCCATCGGCGTCTCGATGGTGTCCAAAAAAACGCGCCTTACGCCGAAATCCTTCGGTGACGCGCTTATTAACGGCTCGAAAAGCACGATTTCGGTCGCTGTGGCTTGCGCTGTCGCAGGTATGATCGTCGGTATCGTTACGCTTACCGGCATCGGCCTTACGCTGGCGTCCAGTCTGCTTGCGCTCTCGGGCGGTATAAAAATAATCGCGCTGTTCTTTACGATGATCGCCTGTCTTATACTCGGCATGGGCGTGCCGACCACGGCCAACTACGTAATCATGGCCACAATCACCGCGCCTATCGTCATAAAAATGGGCGTACCGACGCTCGCGGCGCATATGTTCGTGTTTTATTTCGGAATCGTTGCGGATATCACGCCGCCGGTTGCGCTCGCGGCGTACGCCGGTTCGGCCATTGCGCATTCTGATCCGTTTAAGACCGGCGTGACTGCGACGCGCTTGGCTATTACGGCGTTTCTGGTGCCGTATGTATTCGCTTTCAGCCCGGAAATGCTACTGATCGATGCGAATATCATTAACGTTACGCAAATCATATTAACGTCGCTCGTCGGAATAGTCGGGCTTGCATCCGGCATGGAGGGCTTTATGCTCAAAAAGCTTGCGATTTGGGAGCGCGCGCTGCTTATCGCGGCTGGGTTAATGCTTATTCAGCCCGGTACAGTCACAGACATCGTCGGAATCGGCGCGATCGGTGCGATTGCGGCTATGCAATATTTTTCGACCAGAAAGCAGCAAGCCGTGTAGCCGCATAGACGGCATAAATATTTTTTATATATTCGACAATAATAATATTTGTATTTACAAAACCAATCGCAAATTTTAAAATGTTTAGTGACGAACATATATATAAAGAAAAATTTATTGACGCAATATATGGTTTTGTGTATTATATTATAGTATGTTACGCCAATGCGCGGACGCGTATCGCGGAATATATTTCAAGGTCAACTCGGCAACCGGAGGGAGGGAAATTCATGTCAGAGGTAAAGGTAAAGGAAAATGAAACCCTTGATAGCGCTCTTCGTCGTTTCAAAAGAAGCTGTGCAAAGGCTGGAATCATGGGCGAGGTACGTAAAAGAGAACACTATGACAAGCCTAGCGTAAAGCGCAAAAAGAAATCTGAAGCCGCTAGAAAGCGTAAGTTTACCTGATTTCCCTTCGAAATGAAATCGGAATCACATGGTGTTATGGGGTTTTCAATCAGTTTTCTAAACTAAGACCACAAAAAGGCTGTAGCTTAACGATTAAGTAATCGTGTAGCTACAGCCTCTTTTATTTAGTGCCTGAAATGACGCATTTGCGTAAATATCATCGCTATGCCGAACTTGTCGCAGGCTTCGATCGATTCGTTGTCGTTAACAGAACCGCCGGGCTGGATAATAGCCGTGATTCCGGCGGCTGCCGCCGCCTCAACGCAGTCTCTGAACGGGAAGAACGCGTCTGATGCCAGAACACAGCCCTTTACTGCGTCCTGTCCGAGGTTCTCGATGCCGTGTTCTATCGCCTGTTGGCAAGCCCAGATGCGCTTCACTTGCCCTACTCCGATACCAACCGACGCGCCGTCCTTGCCAATCGCTATGCCGTTCGATTTTACGGACTTGACTACCTTCCAAGTGAATATTAAGTCCTCGAGCTCTTTCTTAGTCGGTTCGCGCTTTGTCACGACTTTGTAGCCGGGCAGAAGCTCGTTGTCGATGCCCTGAACCAGAATACCGCCCGAAACCTTCTTTATATCAAGCGTGTCTGACGGCTGCTTCTGCGTTACGCCGTCCAGCGTCATGATGCGTATGTTTTTCTTTTTTGTAATAATAGCGAGTGCTTCCTCAGTGAACGACGGCGCAAGCACTATTTCTAAGAATATCTTCGACATTTCCTTCGCTGTGCGCGCGTCCACCTCGCGGTTCGCTACTACAATGCCGCCGAATATAGCAGTCGGGTCGCAGTTGTAGGCCTTCATGTACGCGTCGTAAACGTCGTTGCCGGTTCCGACGCCGCACGGGTTCGAGTGCTTGCACGCGACAACCGCCGGTTCGTCAAACTCGCGCAGCAGTTCCAGTGCACCGTGCAGGTCGTTAATGTTATTGAACGACAGCTCCTTGCCGTGAAGCTGTACGGCGCTCGTAAGCTGTCCTTTTGCGGCGAGCGGTTCTTTATAAAATGCGGCGCTCTGGTGAGGGTTTTCGCCGTAGCGCATGGGTTGAACCTTTTCGTATGTCAGCGTCAGGTAGTCCGTAAAGCGGTCGTCCCCGCCGACTTGCTTGCGCAGGTACTCCGCTATCATGCTGTCGTAATGCGCCGTGTGCATGAACACCTTTGACGCTAGGTAGAACCGCGTCTCACGCGTTACGCCGCCGTTGTCAAGCTCACCCAGCACGCGTTCATAATCGCGCGGGTCGGTTATTACAGTTACGTCGCCGTAGTTTTTTGCTGCGGCTCGCAGCATTGTCGGCCCGCCGATATCTATATTTTCAATCGCTTCTTCAAGCGTTACTCCGTCACGTGAAATCGTCTCTTTAAACGGGTACAGGTTTACGACTACTAAATCAATCGTGCCGATCCCAAGCTGCCCAAGCTGCGCAATATGCTCCGCGTTGTCGCGCATAGCCAGTATCCCGCCGTGAATGTTCGGGTGCAACGTTTTCAGCCTTCCGTCCAGACATTCCGGGAAGCCCGTCACATCCGAAATATTAATGACCTTAACGGACGCGTCGCACAGCGCTTTGTAAGTCCCTCCCGTCGATATAATGTCATAGCCCAGCTCACTCAAACGTTTCGCGAACTCAACAACACCTGTCTTGTCATATGTGCTTAATAATGCCCTTTTCACTAAAACCCCTCCTGATATTCAAAAATTATAAAGGAGCTACACCGTATTGCGTGCAGCTCCGTTTTTTCGCGAGCAATCATGAACCCAAGCCTAAGCCTGCGCCCATCGTGGCGTTCTCGATCGCCTTTTTAATCATCTTAGACTCGTACTCGTAGCCTTTCATGTCCTCAATTTTGAGCGTCTGGAAAAATTCAATCGCCGGGACGAGCTTTCTTACTGCTTTATTACCGGCGTTAATGCCGGATGTTACTACCAAATGGTTAAGCTTGCCGTTTGTTACCATGAACTGAACCTTAACTGTTTTAGAATCAAGTGTGGACTCGCCTAAGTAGTTACCGTTAGCGTATGTGCCGAAATCAATATCGTCCTTTACTTCAATCTCTGCGACGGCCTTCGCGGCCAGTTGCTTCCGCGGAAAATAATACGCCGAAAAACCAGCTGCGCATACGGCAATAATACAGACTACTGTTAAGATACTGATTGTAATCAGCTTTTTGCGGCTCATCTTGCCCTCGGAGTTTGTGCCGCTTTTGCCGGTTTTGTCGTACTTGGCTCTGTTCTTGATATGCCCTCTGAATTTATCTTTTTCATTATGCATTGCCCTACCCATTTTAAAACGTCATTCCCTTCGCTTTTGTAGCGCGCT
>CAZJLW010000082.1:0-10216 GCA_964546895.1 uncultured Eubacteriales bacterium
AGAAAAACTCTGCGTAAACATAATCATGCCGCCCGCCACCAGCCGCACGAGAACAAACCCCAGCCCCGAACCAAGCGTAAGCGTGAACACGGCAGTAAGCAACGTATAAGTAAACCCTTCGGCAACCAGCAGCTGTCCAAGCTGCCGCCCGGTCATGCCGATGCTTTGCAGCATGGCAAGCTCCCTGCGCCGCGCGATAACCGATGTAATCATGGTGTTAATAAAATTCATGACACCGATAAACGCAATAATAAAGCTTAAAATACCGCCGACAAGCAGGAAAGTCTTTTGCAGATTCTCGAACTCCTTGATAACAGTCGCCTTCGACAAATATTTTACAGTCCTATCAACCTTCATGTATCCCTCAAGAAACTTCTCCATGCTCTCCTCATATTCCGGCGAAACATCCAGCAGCGTAATCATAGGCTGAGCGTTCTCGACCTGTCGCAGATACTCCTCGCTGTGCATAAAAAAGCTCGGATCAAGCGGATGTGAGTGCTGCGCCGATATTCTATGCGGAATGGTTGCCACAGCCATGACTTCGTATTCAGCCGACCGGCCGTCGCCGAAGTTAACAGTAACCATCTCGCCGACGTCATACAGCGGAAAGTCGCCCTCACTAAAGAAAGATGTCGCAATCACATACTTCCCACTCTTTAACTTCTCCAAGTCAAGCTCACCTTGAAAAATCTTCAGCTTGCCCAAAGCGTAATCGTCCAATCCGTACAAATGCTCGACAGTTTTACCGCTGTCTAGTGACGATTGTAAATACTCGACTTGCTCCTTCCAGACCTTTTCCAGCTTTACCTTGGCTTGCTCAGCCACGGCGCGCAGCTTGTCGTCGATGTTGAAAATGTACTCCGAAAAATAAACATTACTCATCGTCTCAATACCAGGTTGCTCTGCAATCTCTGACAGGGTGCGTTCCGACACCGTCCGATTATGAAAATCCGTAGAAAAGTTCCCACGGCTTAAATCCGACACGACAAAGTCGCTGTCGATTTGCAGCGCAATATACTTCTCGATATCAAAGCTGTTCACAACGGAGAACGTTACATTCAAAATAACAAGGCTTAACGAAAGCGATACGGTAACAAGCACCGCTTTTTTCTTGCTGCGGAACACGTTCGCGATCCCCATTTTCGGTATATTAATCCCGCCGCTTTTGCGGATAGCCTTTTTCATGCTTACGCTTTCCGAGCTGCGCAGCGCCTCGATTGGGCTGACCTTGCCCGCGAGCTTGGCGGCCTTCGCCGTGCTGATGAACACCGTGACGAGCGCAAACACAGCCGCACCCACAAAAATCACCGGACTAGCCGAAACCGACACGCGCTGTACCGTCAGTATGCTTATAACCGCCGGGGTGATGTAAACGCCGACGACATAACCGACGCCAAGCCCGATAGGAATCCCGACTACGCACAGCCGTAGCGCCTGCCTGCGTATAATTGAGCGCAGCTGCTTTCCGGTTGTGCCGATCGTTTTAAGCAGCCCGTAGTAGCGGATGTCCTTAGAAACAGAAATAAGAAATATGTTAGAAATAATCAAGTACCCGCAAAAAATAATTAGCAGCAGCGCACCGACCGCGCCGAGCGCCGTGCCGGGGTCGACCGTCCTTGAAGCGGTATACGCCCAGTTGATACCGATGGCTATATCGTTTGCGTCATATCCACTGTCGGTTATGATTTTCTTCATTTTTTCTTCGGCGTTGCGTGCGCTGCCCAAGTTGACGTTCGCGTTGTATGTGCCTACGGCGCGGTCGCTTCTTTCAAGGCTCAGGTTTTGAAGCTTGCGCTCGACGTATTCCTGCGACAGCCAAACCTCGCTCGCAACCGTAATGCGGTCGCCCTGCCAGTAACCCACGAGCGTAAACGTATCGCTTGTCAGCTCACCGTTGAATTTATATTCAAGTGTAACCTTCTGCCCAAGCTCGGCGGGTATGCCAAGCATTTCAAGCGTTATGGAATCCATCGCTATCTCGTCGTAAGCCTTCGGCATTCTGCCAGTTTCAGGCTTCGCGAACATTATCTCGGCTTGGCGCTCGCTGGACGCGTAGCGAATCTCAATCTGTCGGCTTGCCAGCTCCTTGTTCGCACCGAAGCCAAGCACCATCGTGTAGCCGACTTCCTTTATAAGCGGGTGAACGCTCAACTTGTCGTACTGTTCCTTCGTCAGGTATTTGAACCCGGCGTGTGCGCTGCCGCCGACCTGCCGCATCGTCTCCTGCTCGAATGACTTCACGAGATTCATGCCGACCGTGAAAATCGTCGTGAACATAACAGCTGTGAGAGCTACGGCAACTACGGCGAAAATATTTCGCAACCGGTTAGCCTTATAGGTTTTGGCGGCGAGCCGCCTGATAACCTGCTTGTTGTTAACATTAAGCATTTGCATCACCGCCTACGATTTTTCCGTCCTCGATGCGGATAATAAAGTCCGCCATCTGCGCGATTTCCTCGTTGTGGGTTATCATGACTATCGTCTGCTGAAACTGACGGCTGGTCGTTTTGAGCAGCCCCATCACGTCAAGGCTTGTCTTGCTGTCGAGGTTGCCCGTCGGCTCGTCCGCAAGCATTATTGCGGGCTTTGTGGCAAGGGCGCGGGCGATTGCCACGCGCTGCTGCTGTCCGCCGGATAGGTTGTTCGACAGATTTTGAAGCTTGCTTTCAAGGCCGAGGCTTGACGTGATTTTTTGGATATACGCCCTGTCGGGCTTGTTGCCGTCCAACTCTATCGGCAGCACAATGTTTTCGTACGCGTTCAAAACCGGTACGAGGTTGTAGTTCTGGAAAACGAAGCCGATTTTGCGGCGGCGAAATATCGTCAGCTCGTCGTCCTTCATGGCGGACAGCTCTATGCCGTCGACGATCACGCTGCCGGACGTAGGGCGGTCAAGCCCTCCGAGCATATGTAGCAGGGTTGACTTGCCGCTGCCGGACGTCCCGACTATGGCTACGAATTTGCCGATTTCTACGGAGACGTTAACGCCGTCAAGCGCGCGGACGGTAGTGTCGCCAGAGCCGTAATGTTTTTTTAGGTTTTTGGTTTGCAGAATTGTCATTATGATTTCTCCTTAAAAAAATAGTCTGTGCAAATGTTTCTACACAGACTATACCACCCAAGTCTTACGAGAGTCTTTCTGAAATCTAACAGCTTTGAAAGAATCGCTATTTCGGCAGAAACACGGAGAACGTCGAGCCTTTGCCCGGAGCGGAGCTGAGCTTGATGTACCCGCCTTGCTCCGACAGAATCTCGCGCGAGAGGTACAGCCCTATGCCGACGCCTTCAATCGCGGCGGCGTCCGGGCTGCGGTAAAACCGCCCGAATACTCGGCTGTGTTCATCCTCGGCTATGCCCATGCCGTTGTCGGTGACGTCGATGCGGCAAAATAATTCGTATGGCTTGACAGATATGTTGACGAACCCGCCGGGCGGGCTGTACTTTACGGCGTTGTCCAAAATATTGTAAAGCGCCTCGGTAGTCCATTTCATATCAAAAACAGCGGTATCATCGGTGGGCTGACGTCGTATCGCGATGCCTTTTTCTTCCGCGTGCGCCTCGAGCTGCGACATCGCGGCTTCGATCAGCTCGTTCACGTGATTTCTAACCGGCTTAACCGTTATTATCCCCGTTTCGAGCCGCGACGACTTAATGAGCGCGCCGATTAGGAACTCCAGCTTCTCGCTCTGCTGTGTAATCTGCTGGGCGAGCTGCTTCGCCTCTGGCGGCAAACCGTCCTGCTCGTTCAGCAGCGCGGAGTACAGCAGCAGGTTTGATATGGGGGTTTTGGTCTGGTGCGAAATGTCGGATATGAGCGACTTCACTTTTTCTTTTTCGTGCTGCATTTGCTGCGTTTTCGTGTGCGTCATCGTGAGGTAGCGGTTCAGCTTGTTTTCCAGCGCCGACATTTTGCTTTCGTCGAAGGCTGTCTCCGTGCCCTGCCCGTTGATGGCGTTGTCCAACATGCGGTTCATGCGGTCGAGTATTTTTCCGACGCCCAGTATCATTGCTTCACCGCCCATGTATAGCCTATTCCGTAGACTGTCCGGATAAATTGCGGCTTCCGGGCGGTGTCCTCGAGCTTGTCGCGCAGCCGCTTGACCGTAACCGACAGTGCGTTTTCGTCGACGTATTCAGCGCCGTCCGTCCAAATTTTATCGACTAGGCTGTCCCGCGTGACGGTGCTGCCACGGTTTTCGACGAGCAGCCGTAGCAGCCGCTGCTCGGTTTTGCTCAGCTCGATAGCCCGCCCGCCGTGCGTGAACTCCATCTTGTCAAAATCAAACCGGTACGGCGGCAGCTCAAACACTGCGCCGGACGCGGAAGTCGCGGTGGTCGTCGCCTGTTTGCGCAGCTGCGTGTTAACCCGCGCCCGAAGCACCATTAGGCTGAACGGCTTCGTAATATAATCGTCCGCGCCGAGCTCCAGCCCGGTGACGATATCGGTTTCCAAATCGTTCGCCGTCAGCATTATAACCGGCACGGCGGACGCGGCGCGGATTTCCTTTAGCAAATCCAGGCCGTTGCCGTCCGGTAGGTTCACGTCCAAGATAATAAGCGCGTACTGCGTCTGTGGCAGCGCCTTCCGCGCCGCGCTTATCGTGTTGCATTGCGTAAATGAAAATCCTTCACTTTTTAACGCGAGGACTATTCCGTTCGAAAGCGGCAAGTCATCTTCTACTATTAAAATATTGTACATCAACCATTCACCGCGCCTTACGCGAAAGCCGGGTCAGGCACGGCCAAGTCGTACCGTCTCGACTCGTGGCTAAACGCCGCCAGCACCCAGAAATACGCGTTAATCGTGCCGGGCGTTGCGACGGTCGGGTGGTAGCCACGCGGCGCAAGCACCATCGTGCCGCTTGTGACGGTGTGGACGACCGACTCGGCAAAGCCGCCCGGTTTTAAGTAGCTCATATGAAGCCCCGCCTTCGGCGCATCCATGTCGAAGTAGCAGTAGACCTCCTCCAAGTCGTTCTCGTGCTGGTGCGGCGGCCAGCTCGTCCACGTACCCTGACGCGACCACGTCAGCCCGCATAGCAACCGGCTCGCCGGTGCGCCGGGGTCGCATGTGAACATAACCTCGCGCTCGCCGACACCGCTGCCGTGTATCTGATGAATGTCGCCGATCGGCAGGCTTATGTCGAATTTCCTGAAAAACGGCTTGCCGAATCCGTCGCAAACCGCCCCGCCGATGTACATTATTATTTTTTCGTGCGCAGTTATCTCAACGGTGGAGTTGCCAGGTACGTAAAACGAATCAAGTTTCTCCATAACAGCATCAAACCCATCGGACTTCACGGACGCGCGTCCCGCCAAGAGCGCGGCGTTCATTTCAAGCGCGCCCGATGCGAGTGTATAGCTTTTCCCGGCCGACAGATTGAGCCGGAATATGTACACAGCGCGGCAGTCGCTTTTTTGCGGCGACACCACCTCGAAAAATCCTTCCTCGTCAGGCGACTGAATCTTCCACGTTTCCATTATTTGTCTTTCATTCATATACTTGTCCTCCTGTTCATATTCGGTTATATTATTGTGCGATGCCGCAGCGTTAAAAAATTCAACAAGCTGCTGCTCGAAAGGGGTATTAAATTGAACAAATCATCAGACATCAGGGCGCTAATGCGCGCGGCGCTGTTCGCGGCGCTGACGGCTGTGTTCTCGCAGATTGCGATACCGCTGCCGTTCACACCGCTGCCGATTAACCTTGCGACGCTATCCGTGTTTTTGGCGGGCGGGCTGCTTGCGCCGCCTTACGCCGCGCTCAGCCAGCTCGTGTACATAATGCTCGGCGCGGTGGGCGTGCCGGTTTTCAGCGGAATGCGCGGTGGGCTTGGTGTACTCGTGGGGCCGACGGGCGGGTTTATAGTCGGCTACGTAGTCGCGGCGTTCGCCGTCGCGCTCATTATCGGGCGGCGTAATAAAAAACGCCACGCGAACGAAACGCGGGCGCGGGAGAACCGGTTGTTTAGCCACGACGGAGTTGTAGCCGCCGCGGCGATGGCCGTCGGAGCGGTGTGCTATTTTTCGATCGGCACGGTCTGGTTTATGGTAGTGACAGGCAACGCGCCGTTTGCGGCTCTTACGATGTGCGTACTGCCGTACATTCCCGGCGATATTCTGAAAATCATCTGCGCCGTTAACATCTGCCGGTATTTAGCTACGCAAAAACGACGCTGAGATTACGTTCGGCTACTGCTTTAAGCGCCGCGACGGTCGCGTACGTCGTCGGGTTTTTGTCGGACATTTTATAGCGCGGTCGAAACATTGTGATATGCAGCGGAATGCCCGGGTTAATCCGCGCAAGCGCTGCCGACAGCAGCTCCATTTCGTCTGGGCTGTCGTTTTCGTCGGGGATTATTAGCGTTGTTACTTCGACGTGGGTTTTGGCGGCGTCCGCGATGTGTATCGATTCCAGCACGTCGTCCACGTCGCCCTTGATGCCATTGTAAAAGCCGGGCGTAATGCTTTTTAGGTCGATATTCATTGCGTCGATGCGCGGGAGCAGCTGTTCAAGCGGCTTCGGGCAGATGTAGCCGTTCGTTACGACTACGTTTTTCATACCGGCGTCGTGAATCAGCCCGGCGCAGTCGTACACGTATTCGTAGCCGATAAGCGGCTCGTTGTACGTATAAGCCACGCCGATGTTGCCGTACGGGATGTGCTTACGCGCCTCGTATACGACTTCCTCTGGCGACAAATACGCCGTCTCCGGCCGCTCGATCGAAATCGAATGGTTCTGGCAGAATCCGCAACGAAAATTGCAGCCGTAGCTGCCCAACGACAAAATCATCGAGCCGCTGTGAAACATTCGCAGCGGCTTTTTTTCTATTGGGTCGAGCTGAAACGACGATATCTGCCCGTAGCTTTCGGCGTACAGAGTGCCGTCCTCGTTTTTCCTCACTCCGCAGAAGCCGCGCTTTCCGTCCGGTATCATGCAGTTGTGCGGGCAGAGGAAGCATTCGGTTTTCTTGTCCGAGCGCCGCTCGTAGTGCATCGCTTCCTTATTAATAAATTGTTCCATAGATTCACCTTTATTTATGCCGTACGACTTCGAAACGTTGCAGGCTGTAGCTTTCATCCGGCGCTATGCCGCCTTTTTTCAGTGCGATTGAGATTTGCTCGTCGACGGTGTTCACTCCGGCAAGGCTCGGCAGCAGCAGCCCGCGCCTGTGTCCGCATGATACGATAACGCCGTACTTCTGCACGTCGAGCATGTCGGCGCCGGCGATGTCTTCCGGCGGCGCAAGTACATCGACGCTGTACGTGAGCTTCTCAAGCTCGTCAGGCATTATCGGGTCGAAGCGCGGGTCGTTCGTCGAAGCCGAAATCGCATTCTGAATGATTTCCTCCGCTATGCTAGCGCAAGTCGGCGCTGTTGTGCCGATGCAGCCGCGCAGCGCGCCTTGTTTTTTTATCGAAACGAACACACCGGCGCGCCCGCTTAACGTGTCGGGCGTGAGCCACGCCGGACGCTTCGGGACTTTTCCGGTCTGAGCGAACGTCTCGACGGTGAGCCGCGCAAGGCGAACGTACTCGGATTCGTTGCGGCGGGTGGCCTCCGCCTGAATCCGTGTGGCTTCGGCAAGCTTCGTCAGAAAATGCCGCTCGGGGTTATTTTCTCCGATCGGCGTGTAGGAGCAGACGGCGTAGCCCACGCCGAACGGCCCCTCGTACGAGCCGAATTTTGTCGCCACATCGCAGCCGTCCAACGCGCCCGCCATCATGACGAACGAGCGCAAGCCGCACTCGGCGGCGGCTTCGCACTGCTCGCTGTCGACGCTCATGAGCCGTAGGAAATCCGCGTCACGCATCGCGTCCGTAATAGCGGCGTCGAAGGCAGGGCCTTCCGGTGCGAAACCGTAGGGGCCGTCGTGCGTGAGCTTGTGCGACAGGTCGCCGCTTGCGATTATGACGGTTCGCAAGCCGGATTTCTCGGCGGCTTCGCGGATACACATGCCGAATCTGTAATGGTCGTCGAGCGGCAGTCCCGCGATCGAAACCCGCACAGCCTTAAACCCAGTCCAGTACCGGTGCAGAAAAAACAGCGGTACGGTAACGCCGTGGTCGAGCGCCTTTTCCTTTTCGCCGAGGAAGCCGCAGTAAATCCCCTCGCGCGTGGCGGTTTCTGTCAGCAGCTCCGCGAACGCCCGGTTGTATTCGAGCCGGAAGCGCTCAGCGGGCGCGCCGAACCGCCCGAGGTCGCCCGCGGCGTATTCCCCGGGCGAGATGTGTATATAGTCCGCGTACGAAACCGAGTGCGGCGTAATAAAAATAATCAAGTCGGGCTTCGCTTCGGTGGCGGCTTGCGCGGCGCGTAGGTACGCGTCGGCGGTTTTGTAGATATCGGACTCGCGTCCGTTCCCGACGGCGGGGACGATGAGCGGCGGGTGCGGCATGATGTGCGCGCTTATTACCGGCATGTGGTCACGTTCCTTTCTAATCAATCCATATAGTAAACACGGTGGACGCGTCGCGAGCCAGCTCTGCGTACAGCGGAACCGTCAGGAAACCGCCGACCGGGTTAAATACGCGTCCTCCGGCTTTCGGCTCGATTTTCAGCTCGTCGGAGCATTTCACGGTGATCGCCGCGCCGTCTGTGATGATTTTTACGGTGTGGGCGTCCACGGTCGTAACGGTTGCCTTGCGTCCGGCGACGACCGGCAGCTTGTAAACGCCGCCTTCCGCATTAGTTTTCGCGGAAATCGTAATCTTATCCTTCGAAAATAAATATTCCGTTTCGAAGCCGAACTGTCCGTCGTGCTTGCCGTTACGCAGGACGCCCGTCGCGTGTGCCGTTACCACGCCGTCCGATTCCGTGCATGTCAGCGCGGCCGTTCTGTCGGCGCAGCTTCGGAAATAATCGCCGTCGGTTTTCAGCTCGATACGCGGCGTTTGGGCGATGTTGCCGTAGTATTGCGGCAGCTGTGTGTTGTTCGGCTCGACCATGCTGTAGTGCGTCATCGTCCCGACAAGCACCGCGCTGGTTTTTTCGTGCCAGAGCATGGAAATACTGCCGCCCGTCGGGTGGCCGTTTTCGACATAGTCGAAGTCGTAGCCCGTGACGGTGGCGCGCCAGCTGCCGGTAGACACCAGATATGTATCGAGCGACGGGTAGAACGAAACGCCGCGGGCGTCCGCGCGCGGAAGCGTCAAACCGTCCGGGACGCGCGTCGCGTCATGGTCGAGCAGCGTCGCGATAGCCTTCGCATGGCAGAAGCCGTGGTGCGAGCAAGCCGGTTCGTTCGCGTCGTAGTACATCGGCCCGCCGTGAAGCAGTCCGTTCACCGTGCATTTTTTCAGGAGCAACGCGTTCTGGTACGCGGCCTTTGCGAAAAGCGGATCGCGGTCGGCCATCAGCCCGTACGCGATTTGACAGCCGTCTGACGTGCGGCTGCCCCAGTACGTCCATTTGTTACTGCGCGAGCCGAAGCTGTTGTCCCACGCGCCGTCCGGCAGCATGAACGGCAGATGCGCCCGCAGTGATTTTTCTACGGCGTCGAGCATTTCGTTATCGCCGAGCCACAGCGCGTATTCCGTCAGCCCGCCGAGCGTTTCCTCGACGTTGTAACCGATATCGACCGGGCGGCAGCCCTTCGGTGTGACAGCCGTCTGCGGCTTGCCTTCGCCGAAAATCAATCCCTCCGGCGTAAGTCTGTCGTAAAACTGCCGCGCGTTTTCGCGGGCTTTGGTTGCGTATTTTTCTTCCTTTAAAACGATTGAGCCAATGGCAAGCGACGCGGAGCAGGTGAGGGGGTAGTTTACGTTCGAGATGTTTAGGTCAGCGCCGTAAAGGTACTCGACGCCGAGGCGTAGGCGGTCTGTCCATTTGCGTTTCGTCTCGGCGTCGAGGAGATCGCCGTGGTAGTGCAGCGCCGAGCCTAGCTGTATCGTCGCGAAAACTGTAATGCCGTTCCACGTGCTGTTCGTGTCGTTGACGTAGTAGCCGTCCGGACGCGCCATGTTTTCAGCCCAGTCGAACGCGAGCTTCGCGGCCTCGAGATATTTCCGGTCGCCTGTCAGCTTCGTCATTAACACGAGCGGATAAATCGCGTCTGCGCACCGTCCGTGAACACGCGCGCACGACGGGCATAGGATGCCCCCGTGAAGCTCCTTGTGTGTGTTTTCCGTGATTTGTAGCGCGAGCAGACCGTCGCACCATTGCTTGAGTAAGTCTACGTAGAATTCCCGCATAAAAATCCCCTTTCGGTTTTAT
>CAZJLW010000082.1:10316-12424 GCA_964546895.1 uncultured Eubacteriales bacterium
TTTGTAAGTCGGCAATACTGAACCCCGCCTCTCTTATCGCCGTTTCAAATGATATTGTCTCGTGGTTTTGAGGGTCGTTGTCCCTTTCGTGGGCTTCTATAAGCTTCATGCAAAAGTGATCGTCCGCCGCTTCTTCGATTGCCCTGATAAAAGACTTCAACATAGCCGCAACGTTTTCAAGCTGGCTCTCGTCTATACTGTTCAATAGATTTATACAAACTTCCTTATTACTCATGTAAAGCACCGTCCAATTCGAGTTTATCTAAGACATCATATTCCGTTAAGTACCCAAGCATATCCTTATTAAGCAAACCCACCAACTGATCCTTATCTGCACATATAAAATCCGTATGCTCGTCGGATAAATTCACCCTTCGGTATTTGCGCTACTGAGGTACGTAAGTCCGACGACCTGTCTCTCGTGACTAACCGTTCGTGTGATTGCGAATAGCAGCTTACCGATGTTGACTTCCAAATCCGTTTCTTCCTTTATCTCACGGTGTAACGCGGTGTGTAAGTCCTCGCCAAAGTGCATAATCCCGCCGGGATATTCCCATTCGCCTTCGGCTATGCCTACGTTATCCGCTCGCTTGATAAGCAGTGTTTTTCTGTTATATAGAATAAGTGACTTAACTCCTACTAAAAATTCGCCCATCATAATCAACCTCCGAAATAATCGGCCTCGTACTATAGCTTTTGCGAGTCACCATACTTGCGCCGCAACTTCTTCGACATCGTCTTAACCGGCGGCTTATTCTTTTTCACAGCGCCGCGTTTCTCCGCAATGAATACGTAATACCCGTCTATGGTATCGACGGTAACGCCGCCGAACACAGTCGTCAGCTTGTTTTTATACCAGTCCAACCGTTTTGTTACCATTACCATTTTGCCGCCGATAAGCAGCTTTTTGTAGCCAGTCTCGATAAATCGCTTCGCGACAGAAAAATCCGTGTGGTACGGAGGGTTGGATAAAATGAGTGTGAAGTCGGATTCCGGTATGTTCTCGTATCCGTCGCTAAGCCTTATATCTACGCCAACGACGCTGTTGCGCTCAGCGTTAATGGCCGCGTATTTTACGGCGGTTTCGGAGACGTCGCTCATAATCACGCGCTCCGCTCCGATTTGCTTCGCCGCAAGTATACCGACGACGCCATACCCGCAGCCCAAGTCCAGCACTTTGTCACCCGGACGGAACGAAACCCGAGACAGCATAGCAAGCGTACCGCTGTCGACAGCCGACGGCGAAAAAACAGTGCCGTCGGTTTGAAAATTCAATTCAATGTTGTTTATAAGACAGGTAAACATTAACGCACTTCCTAAACTTCTAAGTAAATTGCTGGTTATGTAATCGACAACTCGGGGAACTTAAAACTCCCCAACTCGCATTTCACGCCCCGTACAAAAAACGGATCGGCTTCGCAGTCTTCAAATCGATAATCCTCTGTCAGATGATCGGGCGTGAAGCCGAACTCGACGCGGTTTATTCCGCGAAACGGCAAGTGCTGTTTGATATCCTCGAAACTGATTTCGTTTTCTGTAAACGCGCCTATCAGCTTCAACGTACAACCGTTTTGCTTGGCGACAATCATCGTCCCGATTTCGGGGATTTCGTACAGGCAATCTTTCAGATAACCCCAATAAATATGAAACAGATTAACGTTCGCGGTGTTCATGCAATCAAGCCGCCGCGAAAAAAGCTTGCTGTTCTTTACATAATCCCATACCTTAGGGTCGTTAAACGCCAGTTTCACAGGCGTAGCGTCATTATTAATATAAGTCGCGATAACCGGCAGCTTTTCAAACACCCGCGTGAAACCGAACCGGGGATAGAAATCCAGCACGTTATCATTTGCGGACAGGTACATTATCGTGTCGGGGTATTTATTTATGACATGCTCCATGAGCATTCGCGAATACCCCATCTTGCGGTACTCTCGCTTCGTAGCGACCGCGCCGACCGATAACGCGTCGTACTCAGCGCCGTTGTACATCAGCTTTGTTTTGAAAAGGCAAATATTCGATACTATTTCGTCGTTTTCTGAAATGGAATAGCTCTCGTAATTGCTGTCCCACAAGTCCAAATCATACCAAAACTGAAAATCAAGAAA
>CAZJLW010000082.1:12524-14223 GCA_964546895.1 uncultured Eubacteriales bacterium
CAAGCGATAAGCTGCTTGCCGATGCCGTGTCGGTGCCACTCCCGAAGTATTCCCATTACGCAGACCTCGGCGGTGGACGGGTTATGTACCTTGACGGCGACGAAGCCCACGGGCGTGTCATTGTCGTATGCCGCGTAAAACGGCATGTCGCGTACCTTATTTGTGTAGTCTATGATGGCTGCTTCGTTACCGAACCAATTCGGCAGCTCCCTCAAAATGGTGTTACATATAAATGATTTTACCTCGGGGTCCAAAATCTCTTTTATCTCCATGTCAGTCCTCCAAATAGCGCGATAGCAAGCGCTCATCTCGCGTATGACATATCGCTAAGCCGTTTGATAATCCGCTTTCCGTCTGCGTTTTCATGCATAAACGAAACCCCGGCGGCTTGCCCGAACAAGTCGCACTTGTTCAACGCCTCCACTTCGAGACCGATCCACATTGCGTTAAACAAACTCAGCGTGTCGCCATGCGATACAACGATAATATTTTCGTTTTCAGAATTTATAATCTCGTTGAAGAACGGACGAATCCTGTGCCACGTATCCCGCCGGGATTCCGAGCCATCAAATGCTCTGTCATCAACGGTTTTTTCCCACACTTTAGTATGCTGGTGCGCCCATTCAACGGATTTTCCGACGGCCTCGCCGAGATTGCGCTCGCGCAATACTTCTGTGAAAATTGGCGTAATACCAAGATGCCCTGCGACAATCTCCGCTGTGTGCTTGGCGCGGAGTAAGTCCGACGAATACATGATGTAGTGCTTTCCGGCCAATTCGGGCTTTAATTTTTTGCCGATGTTTTCGGCCTGTGCCATGCCTAAATACGTCAAGTCCCAGTCCGTCCACGAGCCTATCATTTTGTTCGTGTGGTGAATCGATTGCGTGTGTTGGATGGTGATAATGTTTTTCATGGGAATACCCTCCAGTCTGCGTTAAGTCGCCTTGATACCCTCCCAGCGCGTAAGCGCGCCGCGCATATAGCCGCACACATCCATGCCGAACACGGTATTTAACATCTCATCCGACAAAACATCACCGGCCGCCCCGAACCCTTCGACCACGCCGTCCTTCAAGACGACCAGCTTATCCGCGAGCATGAGCGACAGGTTTATGTCGTGAAAGACTCCAATAATTATTCTTCCATTTTCATTAGACCACATTTTTAGATAGTCTACAAGCTCTATTTGATAGCTCAAATCCAAATGATTCGTCGGTTCGTCGAGCAGTATGACGCGCGGTTCCTGCGCGAACAGCTTCGCCAGAAAAACGCGCTGCAGCTGCCCGCCCGACAGCGTGTTAATATCGCGTTCGCGCAAGTCCTGCATATGGACGGCCTCGAGCGCGCGTTCGACGGCTTCGGTGTCGTACTTAGTTGAGCCGCTGAATGCACCTTCTCTGTAGGCGAACCGCCCCATCATTACGGTGTCATACACGCTGTAGCTGAAAGATACCTGCGAAAGCTGGCTAAGCATTGCCATTTGCCGGGCGAGGTTGCGGCGGTTCATGTGCCTGATGGAAACGCCACCTAGCGTCACGTCGCCTGTGAACGGCAGAAGGTTCGCAATCGCGCGTAGCAGTGTGGTTTTGCCGCAACCGTTTGGGCCGATAATGGCTAGTCGCTCACCGGGATTTACGTCGAATGAAACGCCGCGCAGCACGTCGGTACCGTTGTAGCCCGCGCGTAGGTTGGAGACGGT
>CAZJLW010000083.1:0-8104 GCA_964546895.1 uncultured Eubacteriales bacterium
GTAGAGCATGCGGCTGTTAACCGCAGGGTCGTTGGTTCGAGTCCAACAGGGGGAGCTGAGAAGCCTTGTAAACTTATTGTTTATGAGGCTTTTGTTATATTTTTTTGACGACGCATATGAGGAGGATCAACATGGCTATTGATAGAGTGGAAGTATGTAACTATACAGTATTTGAAGAATTTGCTATTGATTTTGGGAATGGCGTTAATGTGATAATAGGGGAGAATGGTACCGGAAAGACACATTTACTTAGGGAAATATTTTTTCAATTTTATAACGAAGGCCAAGAAGATTCGGAATCAATTGGTGCTTTTTATAGATTTAAAACCTTAAGAAATAGCTGTGATAAGGGATATTTCAAAATATCTGGTGGTGACTCTACCTCAGCTCGTAGTATTGAAAAAGAATCAACTTATATGAGGAGGAGCAAAATACCTTATAATACAGCTATTTACATTCCGGCAAAAGACATGCTTACCCATTCTAGGGGGTTAGTGCAAATGTCTAAAAAATATAGATACGACATGCCATTTGACGAATCTATGCTTAATATTATTGATAGGGCGTTGTTATGGAAGCTTGATGAAATACCTGACATTGCAAAAAACATTATTCCAGTTCTTGAAAAAATAATGGAAGGCAAAATAGTAATTGAGAACGATACTTTTTACGTAGAAAAAACTGATGGTCAGAAAATAGAATTTTCTTCAGAGGCTGAAGGTATTAAAAAAATAGGCTTGCTTTGGCAGCTTCTTATGAATGAGAGTATAACAAAGGATACAATTTTACTTTGGGACGAACCGGAAGCTAATATTAATCCAAAGCTTGTTCCCGATTTTGTTGATATATTGCTGGAATTATCAAAGCAGGGTGTGCAGATATTTATTGCAACGCACGATTATATCTTTGCGAAATACTTTGAGGTAAAGCGCAAAGAAGCCTCAGATGTGATTTTCCATTCACTGTACAAAACTGATAAAGGTGTGAAGTGCGAGACTAACGTGAACTTTAGGGACTTGGAAAATAACTTGATAATATCTTCGTTTGACAAGCTCCTTGATGAAGTGTACTTTGCCCATGTGGAGGACTAGAGATGAGTCAAAAATTTACAGATGAAAATAACAACCACGCAATTGATTTATCAAAAGCTGAATGGGCGTCAGACGGAATGCATGAGGATTACAGACTGGTTTTAGGTACGCCACTGAAAGATATAGACTGGGTAGTGCAGGACAAAGATGGCATTATTTTGATTGAATATAAAAACTATAACAAGGCTGTCATTAACAGATTCAATGATGAAATTAACGGCGATGAGCTGGCACAGAGTGTTGCTAAGAAATTTTATGACAGCTTTATTTTCCTCTTGCTCAACGGAAAACAATGCGAGTACATCAGATATGTTTTTATAATAGAACGGCAAGGCTCAGACAGTACATTACGAAGGAAGCTGCGTAACAAGATAGCGCGTAAATTGCCGTTTGCATTGCAAGATAAGTACGGGAAAACTATTATTAATAGCTTTGATGTTTTAGACGTTGCACAGTGGAACAAAGACCAAATATATTCAGCATACCCGATTAGTATTGCTACATAATACTACATAATACGGCGCAACAGCAAAAGGGTGTAGCTAGCTCAACCCTGAGCAAACTACACCGCCATTCCTATTCAGTAGTCCCTTTACCATCAAGCACTACCCCAACAAATAAATCCCCCGGAACCCCTCATGCACCGAATCAAACGAAACAACCTTCCCGTCCCGGCTCCACCGGGCGTGCAGGTCGCAGCGTATATCAATAGGGCTAACAGGCGGGCTTAAAAACCGCCCAAGCTCGTGGCATTCTTCTGTAACCGTATTAAACACCAACAATGGTCGGCAAACTACCCCAAAATCACCCGTGCAAACTTATTCTTCCCGCGGCTAATAACAAACTCAGCCGGTGCCGCAACTTCCAGCCCAGTATCTGCAACCGCCGTTCCATTCATCTTAATACCGCCGCCCGCAATCAACCTACGTGCATCGCTATTAGAAGATGCGAACCCCACCTTAACAAGCAGCTCCGCAATCCCGATCTTTTCCGCAGTAATCTCCAACGTATCCATCTTTTCAGGCAGCTTGCCCGCGGCCACTTCCCGATAGCGCGCCTCGGCCTGCGCGACGCGCTCCGCGCCGTGGTACAGCCTGACAATTTCCCGCGAGTAGACAAAATGCGCTTCGCGCACGTCCGTACGTATCGCCGTCTCGTAAACATCAGGCGACACATCCGTAGTCAGCCGGAAATAATCCGTTATCAGCGTGTCCGGTATCTTCATGCACTTCTCAAACATCAGCTCAGCCGGTTCGTCGATACCAATATAATTATCGAGCGACTTGCTCATTTTCTCCGTGCCGTCAAGCCCAATCAGCAGCGGGAACGTTATTACCTCCTGCTGCTCCTGCCCGAAATCCTTCTGAAGCTCGCGCCCGACGAGCAGATTAAACGTCTGGTCGGTGCCGCCCACCTCGATGTCGGCGTGAAGTGCCACGCTGTCGTACCCCTGCATGAGCGGGTAAAACACCTCGTGCACCCCGATCGGTGCGTTTTCGGCGAAGCGCTTCGAGAAATCGTCGCGCTCCATAATACGCGCGAGCGTATACTTCCCGGCGAGCCGCAGCACGTCAGCGAAGTTCATCGGCGCAAGCCATTCGGAGTTGTATGTGATCGTTGTTTTGTCCTTGTCGAGGATTTTTGTGACCTGCTCGAAATAGCTTTGTCCGTTCGCGCGGGTCTGCTCGAATGTGAGCGGCTGGCGCGTCTTGCTTTTGCCGGACGGGTCGCCGATCATTCCCGTGAAATCCCCTATTACAAAAATTATTTCGTGTCCCAACTCCTGCATCATACGGAGCTTCCGCAAAACGACGGAATGCCCCAAATGCAAGTCGGGACGGCTGGGATCCGCCCCGAGTTTTATTTTTAGACGGCGGCCGCTTTTGAGCTTAGCCAGCAGCGTTTCCTCCGAAAATATCGATATAGCGTCGCGCTTCAAAATATCGAAGCAAGTCTGTGAGTCCATAGAATACCTCTTTTCAATTTGAACGGTGCGAATTACAACACCGAGGCTCTGTTTATCTCATCGGGCGTAATCGCGCAGAAAATCCCAACCAAAGCCGGGTCGAGCGCCGCGCCGGATTCCTTCCTTATTATAGCGAGCGCCTCGTCGAGCGAGAACCGTTTGCGGTACACCCTATCCGTATAAAGCGCCGAAAACATATCCGCCAGCGATATAATTCTCGTTTCCAGCGGAATAGCCATACCCGGCAGATTATAGTAGCCGTTGCCGTCAATGCGCTCGTGGTGATACAAAATCCAGTCGCAAATATCGCGGTAGCACGTGTTTTCGAGTATGGCCTTGCCGTTTTTCGGGTGGCTCTTGATAACCTCCATCTCGTCCGGTGTTAGCTTGCCGGGCTTGTTCAGGATGTTGTCGGGGATGCCGATTTTTCCGATATCGTGAAGCATCGCCGCGTCGGCTAGGTTGACGGGGTTTATACCGCGCTTCATGCCGAGCGGCAAATGCTCGTAAATCAACAACGACAACTTGCGTACATGCTCCGAGTGTCCTTTTGTATAAATATCCTTCGCTTCCATCGCGCGCACCATAGATTGTATGGTTTCGGTGGTTTTGCTCGTGATCGTCTCCGACATCATGCGCTGCACTTTCACCATGCATAGCACGAAAATCGCACCGAAAAAGAATATGAGTGATATTACGGCAAAATAAGCCTCGTACTCGCTGGTCGAAAACATAACGCCGACAAGCACGTACCCAATCAGGAAAAACAGCATCATAATAAGCGAAGCGCCGTACATCCATTGATTGAATACCTTTTTGTCGTACGTCTGCTCGCGCATGTACATCAGCGTTTTGCAGTAGGTGTAAATGCTGTAGCCCATTATAAGCGCGCCGACGGAAATCATTCCGAGACATGTATAATACATACTATTTGAAAATGATAAGTGCAATCAAAACCAGATCCTCATCGCAATTGTTCTTAATGGCGTGACCCTCGCCGCTGACGGTGAGGGTCGCGTCGCCGGGGTTAACCGTAACAACCGTGCCGTTGTCGTCGTATTCGCCCGATCCCG
This sequence comes from uncultured Eubacteriales bacterium, assembly GCA_964546895.1. Lineage (GTDB taxonomy): Bacteria > Bacillota > Clostridia > Lachnospirales > CAZJLW01 > CAZJLW01. The sequence goes on from CAZJLW010000083.1 coordinate 4,131, forward strand.
ACACGATAAAATAACATTCCATTTCGTTCTCGTGGACGTGATAGCCTACGGAACAGCCTTTTTTCACGACGATTCTGGAAAACAGACGTCCCTTGTCGTAAAGCTCGGACGGCGTCAAAATTTCTTCAAGAATGACGCTGCCGTCGCCGCCGCGCATTAACTCCTTAACGGATACTTGTTTCTCGCTGCTTTTTCTAATCATAAATAATCCTCCCCAAAATTCAAAATATTATTTCGCCGGTGAGATCGTAATCCCCGGCGCTTGTTATTTTTACGTCGACGAACTCCCCCGCCATCAGCTCGTAATCGCAAGGGAACAGCACCGCGCCGTCGATATCGTACGCGCTCCTAAACGTCCTGCCCGAGAATAAACCCGAGTCGGGATGCCGCCCGTCTACGATAACTCGGTATGTCTGCCCGATACGGCTTTCGTTCTTCGCGCGGGAAACGCCGCGCTGAATACGCATGAGCGTCTTGTTGCGCTTTTCCTTGACGGAATCGGCGAGCTGCTCCGGCAAGTCGTGCGCCGGTGTGCCTTCCTCGCGCGAATACGAAATTACACCAAGCATGTCGAAGCCGACTTCTTTAATAAAATCAGCCATTATCTGAAAATCTTCGTCGGTTTCGCCGGGGAATCCCGCCATAAGCGTTGTACGTATTGCTATATCCGGCATTGCAGAGCGTAGCCGCGCGATTACATCCCGGAGCTGTTGCGTCGAGCTGCGCCGCCCCATGAGGCGCAAAATCCGGTCGGCCGCGTGTTGAACCGGCATGTCGATGTATTTGCAGACCTTGTCGAGCCGCGCCATCGTCGCTATCGTTTCGTTAGTGATGTGCTCGGGGTAGCAATACATCAGCCGAATCCAGTTAATCCCCGCGATTTCGCTGAGCCGCTCGAGCAGCTGGTGCAGTCTGCTCTCGCCGTAGAGATCGCGCCCATAAACTGCCGTGTCCTGAGCCACGAGTACGAGTTCCTTCACTCCGGAAGCCGCGAGCATTTCGGCTTCGGCGATAAGGCTTTCGAGCGTGCGGCTGCGGTATCCTCCGCGTATCGACGGAATCGTGCAGTACGTGCAGCGATTGTCGCAGCCCTCGGCGATTTTTAGGTATGAGAAGTAGCCGGGGCCGGTGATTTGGCGTTTTAGGTACAGTGCGTCGCGGGACGCTGTATTATCCTCACCGCTTACGCAACCGGCGTCGCCCGTCACTCTCTTTATAATCGTCACAATATCCGCCAGCTCATTAACGCCGACGACGGCGTCAACCTCGGGCAGTTCCTTCAAAATATCGTCGCGATACCGCGACACCATGCAACCCGCCAAAATCAGCGCCTTGCACGCTCCGCTTTTGTACTTCGCAACATCCAGCGCAACTTCGATGCTTTCAGCCGTCGCATTTTTTATAAATCCGCACGTGTTAACAATAATAACGTCAGCGGCAGCTTCGTCGTTCACGACTGAGTAGCCCGCTTCTTTTATTAAGCCGAGCATCATTTCGCTGTCCACGAGATTTTTATCGCAGCCCAGCGATACTATATTTACGTTCAAACAGTTAACCTCCAAGTTTATACCCTATTAGCATAATAAGCATCAACACAATTAGCCATGAGCATAGCCTTCGTCGTAAGCCCAACGCCGCCCGGTACGGGCGTTATCAGCGACGCCTTTTCCAAACACGCGTCGAAATCTATATCGCCGTATATTTTTTTGGTTTTGCCGCGGTTAATGCCGACATCTATCAGCACCGCGCCGGGCTTCACCATGTCGGCCGTAAGGAAATGCTTCTTGCCGACCGCTGCGACGATTACGTCGGCGCCCCGGCAGATATCTGCCAAATTCTCAGTTTTCGAATGGCATATCGTTACGGTTGCGTTTTCCTGTAGCAGCATCATCGCCATCGGCTTGCCGACGATATTACTGCGCCCAAGCACGACACAGTGCTTGCCCGCGACGGAAACGCCCGAGCGTTTCAGCATTTCGATAATACCGGCGGGTGTACACGGGCGGTAAACCGCCTTGCCGATCATGAGCAGCCCCACGTTGTGCGGGTGGAAGCAGTCGACGTCCTTTTTCGGGCTGATTGCGAGCAGTACCTTTTCCGCGTCGATGTGCGGCGGCGTCGGCATTTGCACAAGTATGCCGTCAATCTTCGGGTCGTCGTTAAGCTTCTGTATGAGTGCGATCAGTTCGTCGGTAGTCGTCGCCTCGGGCAGCTCGTACGTCTCTGAGTGAATCCCAACCTCGGCGCACATCGTACCTTTGCTTTTTACGTATATTTTCGATGCCGGATCGTCGCCGACTATGACGACCGCCAGCCCCGGCGGGGTCGATAGCGTCGCGACGCGTTCCTTGACCTCACGCATTATTTCGTCCGCCATTTTCTTACCGTCTATTATTTTTTCCATATCATGTCTCCTTATTCTGCGAATTATCTCTCGAACGCTTCATCTGCCGCCACTGAGCGCGGTTAATAAGCACCTTGCGGGGCTTGCTGCCGTCCTCCTCGCCTACGATGCCGCGCGTTTCCAAGTCCTCAATGAGCCGCGACGCGCGGTTGTAGCCGATGCGGAACTGCCGTTGCAGCATGGACGCCGACGCCTTTTCCTTTTGAATGAGAAACTCGACGGCCTCGTCGAAGAATTCGTCGACATCGCCGCCGGAAACGTCGCTGCCCTTGCCGCCGGATGTTATTTTGTTGATGAAATCCTTGTCGTATTCGGTTTTATGCTGTGCTTTGAGGAAGCCGACGATATCCTCGCGTTCCTTGTCCGATATGAACGCGCCCTGAATGCGCAGCGGCTTGCCCATACCGACCGGCGAGAACAGCATGTCGCCCTTGCCGAGCAGTTTTTCTGCGCCGACCATGTCAAGCACCGTACGCGAGTCCGTACCCGACGACACCGCGAACGCCAGACGCGACGGCACGTTGGCCTTGATTAGCCCCGTGATTACGTCAACCGACGGACGCTGCGTCGCTATTATTAAATGTATGCCGCAGGCTCGGGCTTTTTGCGCGAGACGGCATATGGCTTCCTCGACAACGCCCGGCGCGGTCATCATCAAATCCGCAAGCTCATCGATGATTATAACGATCTGAGGCATGAAATCAGTTTCCCCAGCCTCGGCCTTGTGCGCGTTGTAGCCTTTTAAGTCGCGCACGGAATATTCCGCGAACATCTTGTAGCGAATGTCCATTTCCGCACACGCCCAGTTAAGCGCCGCTGACGCCTTTTTCGGGTCGGTCACGACGGGGATGAGCAGATGCGGAATGCCGTTGTAAACGCACAGCTCGACGATTTTCGGGTCGATCATTAGCAGCTTGACTTCGTTCGGTCTTGCTTTATACAAAATACTTGTGATAAGTGTGTTTATGCAAACGCTCTTACCGGAGCCTGTCGCGCCCGCGATAAGCAGGTGGGGCATACGTGCGATGTCCGTGACGACCGTGTTTCCGGCGATGTCTTTGCCAAGACCGAACGCGACCTTCGACGGATACGTCCGAAACGCTTCGTCCTCCAGCACCTCGCGCAGAAGCACGGGCGTGGTTTCCTTGTTCGGGATTTCGATGCCGACTGCCGCTTTGCCCGGTATCGGCGCTTCGATTCTTATGCTTACAGCCGCGAGGTTAAGCGCCAAGTCACCCGCAAGGCTCGAAATCTTGCTGACCTTAACGCCCTGTCCCGGCGATAGCTCGTAGCGCGTGACGGTTGGCCCCTTGCTGACCTCGACTACTTTTGCTTCGACGCTGAAGCTGCGCAGCGTTTCTTCCAGCTTGCGCGAGTTTTCCAATATCTGCGCCCTCGATGCCGCCGTCGGAACGTTCGTGTTCCGGCTCAGCATTTCGATCGGCGGAAATTTGTAATTTGGATCCGGCGGCTCGCATTTAACGAGGGACGTCGGCTTTTGTGATGAAGCGGACGGGGTTTCGGCCGGGTCGTCGTAGTCGGTGGTATCGTCTATGTCGGTGTCTTCGTC
>CAZJLW010000083.1:8204-12857 GCA_964546895.1 uncultured Eubacteriales bacterium
TAACCTTTTATAATCGTCGTACTGTCTTTTTCATCGCTACCGTTCCAATCCGGCAAATCGTCCGGCTCGTACGGCGTTATTGGTATTACCGGTGCCTTCGCCACCGAAGTGTACGGCTTCTTCGAAGCCGGAGCATAAGGCATAGCCGGATAATCTTCGGGCAGCCACTCTGTGGCAGTTCGCTCGGCGACGCCTCGCTCGCCAGCACCCCGCTCCCCGGCGCCACGTTCAATCCCATCCCGGTCACTGGCCATCAGCTCCGCAACCGCCTTCTCCGCGGTGAATCGCTCGGCGGCGGACTGCTCCGCAGCCAACCTCTCCGCGGCGAATGTCGGCGAACTCACAAAAATTTCCTCACGCGGTACGAACGGCGGCTCTTCTGCCGCCGGTTTCTCCGTCTCGTCTGCGAACAGTCCGCGCAGTCTGATTTGCGGCTCGGGTTCCGGCGCGCGCGCAGCGCCGCTCGCACCCGCTTCCGCAATAATAGCCGCAAGCTCCGCGTCAGCGGACATCGGCACTCCCGCTCCCGGAACTCCCATTCTCGGGATTTCCATTCCCGGCAACACCGCACCCGGCGCACCGGCGCCGCTCGCCGTAGCGCCGTCGTCCTTGCGTCTGCTTCGCGGCGTGAAATCCAGCACATTAGTCTGCTTGGCAGCCGCAGATTTCTTCAAGTCATCGTTATAGAGCAGTATCTTCTCGTCGCCGGACTTCTGCTCCTTCGGCTCGATCAATATCGTCGCGCCGTCCTTGCCCTTCATGCGCTTAGCGCCGGGCGCGACAGGCGGCGGTGCAGCTGCGCGAGCCGCTCTCCCCGGTCTCTCGGGCTGCTCAACCTCATCCGTTTCCGGCGCATCATTCACAAACTCAATCGAACCAATAACATCATGAAATTTCTCATAAACCGCCCGAAGCGCGGTTTGCAGAGAACGCCCCGTGAGCAGCACGCCCAGCACGACGACGGCCGCGACGATAATGACGTAAGCCCCGACCTTGCCGACAATTTTTATTAGAGTATCACCGAGGGCAGCGCCGATTAAACCGCCGTTTTGAATGCTCCCGGCCTCGAACGTCTTCACCGTAAAATTAATCGCGCCGCCGTAATCGCCGGGCGCCGCGGAATTTATAATATGTACAAGACAAATGACGCAGACGAACAGCGCCGAAGCCTGTCCAATTTTCGCGCCGCCGATCGGATTTTCGCGAAAGAACAGCGTGTAAATGCAGAAGCCGAGAATAATAAACGGCAGAATATAAGCCCCGAAGCCGAACAAGCCCCGGAGCAGTGTGTCGATTCCAGCCCCGACGAAGCCCGCCATGTTTTGCGTATATACGCTAAGCACCATCAAAATCGCCAGCGCAATACCGCTTAGGCTAATCGCTTCGGCGATGACCGGATTATTCAAATATATAACGTTACGTTTAACGGACTTGACCGTTTTGTTTACCTTACGTTTGCGCCGTGCGGGCGCAGTCTTTGGATTAGTCGCCATTGTTATTCCCGCTTTCGTTTCCTTATTAAACCTTATCATTAAAAAATTATAACATTTTCTTGGACAAGTTGCAAAAAAAATTCCACAGAAAAATTGACAGAGAGGTTCAGTGGTAATATACTGTTTACGAAAATTTTTTATTATGAGGAGATTGAGAAATGGAGAGCTTTAAAGAGAAGTTTCTGAAGTCGCCGTGGCTGGAGGCCGTAATAATGTTCGCAGCCGTAGTGTTATCGTATGTCGCCTTGTCGATCATTTCGTTTTTGTCGGGAATGCCCGCCGCAGGCGAAATGCACACCGGCACAATAGTTCTGTGGCTTACGGCGTTTTTTATGCTTAGCTTTGCCATAGCTATGGTCGCGGTTATCGCCGGCATTGGGGGCGGCGTTATCTTCACACCTGTTATGATGGCGTTTACGAACGTCGACAGCCTTGTCATTCGTTCCACTGGTCTTATCGTCGCTATGTTTAGCGGACTTATTTCGACCGGTATTTTTATGAAGCAAGGCCTTGGTCATTTCAAACTCAGTATCACGCTTACAGTCAGTCAGGGCTTGGGCGCGCTGTTCGGTGCGCAGGCCGCCATTCTCATCGCCTCAAAATTCGCCGCTTCCGGCGAAGGCTTTATCCGTATTTCGCTCGGAATCATTCTGACGGGCGTCGCGATTTATTTCTTAGTCGGCGGCAAAAAACTCGAGTGGCCTAACGTCCAGAACGTAGACAGATTCACGCAGTTTCTTAAGCTCGAGCATACATATCTTGAAGAATCAGATAATAAAATAAAAACCTACAAAGTAACACGCATTATCCTCGGGCTGTTCCTCGTGCTTATCGTCGGTTTCCTCGGCGGATTTTTCGGCATGGGCGCAGGTTGGGCTATCACTCCTGTTCAAAACCTCGGCTTAGGCGTTCCGCTTAAGGTTGCAGCTGCCAACAGCGGTATTATCCTCGGCATGGTCGACTGTATTGCGGTTTGGCCGTACATGCTGACCGGTGCCATTATCCCGCTGTTCGTTTTGCCGTGGCTCTCGGGTCAGGTCGTCGGCGGTTACATAGGCGCGCTCGCGCTCGTTAAAGCTAAGGTTAACATCGTGCGCCTGATTCTTATCGGTATCATGTTCTTTACAAGCTTCGGCCTCGTTACCGACGGCCTTGCGAAGCTGAAAGTCATGGGCAAAGTTCCCGCACCCGTATCAATCGGCGTATTCTTAGGCACAATGATTGTAGACGCGGTGTTCATCGTTATAACGCAGCGCAAAGAAAAGGAGGCAAAGTAAATGAGCAAGAAGCATACGAATAAATCCGGCGTAAGTCAGCATTCAGGCACGTCGGCTGCCTCTAGAGCAAAATATGCAGCCCAGGCTGCCCCGCATAAAGTCGAGGTTCACCCGGCTCAGCAAATATTCGGCTCCGTCGTAAAGTACATCACGATGGTGTCGTGCCTTATCTCACTAGTTGCGCCCGTGTTTATACTGCTTTTCCCGAAGGCGAACACGCTTAACCCGAACCTTATTTTCTCGGCCATTTTCGAAGGCAAAAAGGCTTCCGAAATATGGACGATCGCGGGCGTTCCGTTTGAGCAGGGTTCGTACTGGACGCTGTTTTTTAGGGACATCTTCACGCCGGATGGCTTTGCAACGTTCGGCATAGCGCTCGGTTGCAGCGTTACCGCTTGGGCGCTTATTCCGGCGGTTGTTATATTTATTAAGAAAAAGGAATACTTATATAGCGGTATCTGCATTTTTGTTTTCTGCATCACGATGTTGGCCATGTCGGGCATCATAAACATGGCTGGGTAATTAAATTTTGCTAGTCTTAATATTAACCACGGATTTACACGGATTTGCACGGATAAGAACCTAATACGGTTTTAAATCCGTGATAAACCGTGAAAATCCGTGGTTAAATAATTTTGTGGTTAAATAATTTAAAGGAGCCGGTTTTTTGAGAATACTTACTTTCACTGAAACGTATATCCGCGAAAACGCATACCTATTCATTTGGCCGGACGACGAATCGGACGGAGAAGCAGCCGTACTAATCGATCCCGGCGGAATAAAAGCTTTGAAATACATCACCGACAACGGCATACACTTAAAGTATATACTCTTGACGCACGGACATTACGACCACATCATCGCCGCCGAAAAAACAGCCGATGCAACCGGTGCAAAAATCGCCGCGCACAAAGACGAACAGGAGCTGATTTCCGACTCCGTCATGAACATGTCGAAGTTTTTCAGCAAGCCGATAACGCTCACGCCCGACGTCTGGCTTAACGAGGGCGATACGGTCGAAGGTCTGACGCTTATTCACACGCCCGGGCATACGCAGGGCTCGTGCTGTTATTACAGCGAGACGGCGAAGGTGCTGTTCTCGGGCGACACGATGTTTCGCGGGACGGTCGGGCGTACGGATTTGTACGGCGGCAGCGAGGAAGCTATGTATAAGTCTATACGCGAAAAACTGCTCACCCTGCCCGACAACGTCGTGGTTTATCCTGGTCATAACGAGCCGACTACGATCGGGGAGGAACGGAGATACTATAAATAAAAGGGGGATTCGGCATGCTTGACAAAAGCGTACCTTACAAAAATATTATTATGAAACTCCCGGCGGCGGACGCGTGCGGTATACGGGAGCCGGTTCTGCCGGATGGGTTTTCGCTGCGGTTGTTCGCCGACGGCGACGAATATGGATGGGCGGCTATTGAGACGTCTGTTCTGGAGTTCCCGGACGAGGAGAACGCGCTTGAATATTTTACGAGCAGATTCCTTATTCACAGGGAGCTGTTGAAAAAGCGTTGCGTGTTTGTCGTCGCACCGGACGGCAAGCTTGTTGCGACGGCGACTGCGTGGTACTCGGACGGTGAGAGCGTGGGGCTCGGACGTCAGGCGACGCTGCACTGGGTGGCGGTGCGCCCGGAGTATCAGGGGCTTGGGCTTGGGAAGGCGGTCGTGCAGAAGGCGCTTAGCTTGTTCCCGGAGATTGAGCCGGGGTTGGATATTTATTTGCACACGCAAACGTGGAGCCACGTAGCCGTTACGCTGTACCACAGAGTCGGATTCAATATGACGAAAAACGGGAAGCTGGCGGGGTTGTCCCGTGTCGGCGGCGCGAGAATATACGACAATGATTATGACGAGGCGATGGAGATTTT
>CAZJLW010000083.1:12957-14115 GCA_964546895.1 uncultured Eubacteriales bacterium
CACAATAAGGATGATTGGTATGATTAACGAACAGACAATATCGGAAATGCTGGGCTATGTCGAGGAGCAGCTCAAAACGAGCAAGATTCAGACAAAGCGCAGACCGTTTCCGTTTCGGACGCGGTTCGAGCATACGAAGCGCGTAGTAAAATGGGCTGAGCGGTTGCTGGAAAGTGAAGCCGCCGATAGAGACGTTGTGCTCACGGCGGCGGTGTTTCACGATGTAGGCTACGCGAGATGCGAGACGAGCGAGGACGCGCGCAATCATGCCGCGCACAGCGCGGTAATGACGCGGGAATATTTGACGGAGCGCGGTTATGACGGCGCGTTTACTGAAGCGGTTTGCGATGCGATTGCGAATCACTCGAAGAAGGAACTGCTGCGCGTGGTCGATACGCCGCCGGAGGTTGTTCTTTTGCAAGAAGCGGATTTGCTGGACGAGACGGGTGCGCTGGCGGTGGTATGGGATTGCATGGCCGAAGGCGGCGAGGAAGTGCAGACATTCCCGAAAACGCTTGAGCATCTGAAAGCCGTTTCGCTTCAAACGATACGCACCGAACCGATGCGCACCGAGACGGCGAGGAAGTTCTGGGCGGAGAAGCGCGCGCTGACGGAGGCGTTTGTCGCTTCGCTGGAGTTTGATTTGCAAACGTGAGCGGCGACGGTTCCGGTAACCGGAGTGGAAAGGATAACTATGATGTTAATAGCTTTTGATGAGGCGCATATACCAATATGCGCCCAGATTTTTTATGACGTTTTTACGACGGGCGAGTTTAATTATGAGTGGCTGGAATACGAAAACGTCGTGCGGTATTTTACGGATTTATATAATACGCCGGGATTTGCGGGGTATGTGTACGTGGATGGCGGAGAAATTTTAGGCGGCTGTCTTGGTGCGGTTTCGGATTACTTTTTAGTCGCGCAGTACGAAATCAAGGAGATATTCGTTGCGAAGCAACACGCGCGGCGTGGCGTCGGCAGTCGGTTGCTCGCAGAGGTAGAAGCGGATTTGCAAAAGCGTGGTGTTGGGTATATTTTCCTACTGACCGACAAAAGCATTAACGCTTATAATTTTTACCAGAAAAACAATTACATGGAGAACAGCGGCATCGCGCATATGAGCAAGACATTGACGTTGATAAGTAGCTAGGATATAAT
>CAZJLW010000084.1:0-2232 GCA_964546895.1 uncultured Eubacteriales bacterium
TAAAATTAAATATGATTTTCAGAGAGGAGCTTTAATATGTCAACACAAATCCCAACCCAAATCCCAACACCACACATCACTGCCAAGGCCGGCGATTACGCCCAAACCGTGCTGATGCCGGGCGATCCGCTCCGCGCGAAGTTTGTCGCGGAGAATTTTTTAACGAATGTCGTAGAGGTTAACCACGTACGCGGTATGCTGGGCTTTACGGGCGAATACAAGGGCAAGCGCGTTTCTGTTCAAGGCAGCGGCATGGGAATGCCGTCAATCGGAATATATTCGTACGAGCTGTTTAATTTTTACGGCGTGGAGAATATTATACGCATAGGCTCCGCGGGAGCGCTGGACGACGGACTGGACGTAGGCGATATCGTAATAGCGGCCGGTGCGTGTACCGATTCCAACTACGCGGCGACGTTTCGTATGCCGGGGACGTTCGCGCCGATTGCATCGTACGGACTGCTGAGCAAAGCAGTGACCGCCGCCGAAGCCACGGGCTGCAATTTTAAGGTCGGCAACGTACTTTCGGCTGATGTTTTTTACGGAGACAACCCTGATGCGATGAACGCTTGGCACAAAATGGGCGTGCTTGCAGTCGAGATGGAAGCCGCCGGGCTTTACCTTAACGCCGCCCGCGCCAAAAAATCCGCGCTCGCCGTGCTTACGGTGTCAGATATGATTTTCACGGGCAAGGCCGTACCGGCGGAGGTACGCCAGAACGCATTCACTACGATGATGGAAATCGCGCTCGAAATCGCTTAATTGGAGGTGCTTACAATAAAACGCGTATGTCTTATTGTTTTAGATAGTGTAGGAATCGGCGCCATGCCGGACGCTGAGGCGTTCGGTGACACAGGTTCGCATACGCTTGGTAATATTTACAAACAGCGGGGAACGCTTGCGCTGCCGCATTTATATGCGATGGGGCTTGGTAACATCGACGGCTCGGAGCTGCCCGCCGTGGCCGCCCCGACGGCCGCTTACTGCCGTGCCGCCGAAAAAACTAAGGCGAAGGACACGACGAGCGGCCATTGGGAAATCGCGGGCATTATTATGGACGAGCCGTTTCGGACGTTCCCGGACGGGTTCCCGCGCGACATCATGGACGAGTATGAGGCGCTTATCGGGCGGCGCACAATCGGCAACGAGGTCGCGTCCGGCACGGAAATAATCGACAGGCTCGGCGCGGAGCATATGAAAACCGGCTTCCCAATCATATACACGTCGGCCGACAGCGTTTTTCAGGTTGCGGCGCATGAGGATGTCATACCGATTGCACAGCTGTACGAGTTCTGTGAAAAGGCGCGCGCGTTTTTCGTCGGCGAGCGCTGCGTCGGGCGCGTGATAGCCCGCCCGTTCACGGGGGCGCCTGGCGCGTTCAAACGCACGGAACGCCGCAAGGACTATTCGTTCCCGCCGATTCGCGAGACGATTCTTGACAAAATGCAGCAGTCCGGGCTGACGACGCTCGGCATCGGCAAAATCGAGGACATATTTTCACAGCGCGGGGTTGCGCACGTCAACCACACAACGAACAACACCGACGGAATACGGGCGACGATTAACGCGCTGCGCGGCGACGCGACCGACAGCTTGATTTTTACGAATCTTGTGGACTTCGACATGCTTTACGGACACCGCAACGACGTGCCGGGCTACGCCGCCGCGCTCGAAGCGTTCGACAAGGCTCTGCCGGACATAACCGCCGCAATGCAACCGGACGACCTGCTGATAATAACAGCCGACCACGGCTGCGACCCGACAACGCCTTCCACCGACCACTCGCGCGAATATATTCCGTGCCTGTTTTACGGAGCGGGCGTGAAGGCTGTGAATCTGCACACACTGCCGACTTTCGCGGATATCGGCGCTACGGTCTATGATTATCTGGGGCTGGGTGCGTTCGGTGTTGGGACGTCGTGTTTGCCGAGTTTGCGGCGCGGATAACATATGCCGCGTAAAAGGAGGTATTTTTTTGGACGACATAAAGGATTTTTTAAAACGCATATCAGCCGAGATGGGCGTGTCGGGTTACGAAACGCGCGTCGCGGATATTGTTAAGGCTGAGTTTTCGCGGTACTGCGATGAAGTAACCGTCGATAAAATCGGTAATGTAATAGGTCTGCGCAAAGGCGCAGGTTCGGGCGCAAGCAAAGGCAAGCTAATGCTAGCCGCGCACATCGACGAAATCGGGCTGATTACGAAATGCATCGACGAGGACGGGTATCTGCG
>CAZJLW010000084.1:2332-4301 GCA_964546895.1 uncultured Eubacteriales bacterium
GCTTGTATGAAGCAGTTGAAGGATTTTCGGCATGACATAGACGTATATTACGTCGCGACGACGCAGGAGGAAGTCGGACTGCACGGCGCGAAGGTCGCCGGGTTCGGCATACAACCCGACATCGGCATCGCAATCGACGTCGGCTTCGGACGCACGCCTGATTTGAAGGAGCATGACTCCATCGAGCTGCGCAAGGGACCGTCAATCGCGCGCGGCCCGAACATGCACCCGGCTGTTTTTGAGGGGCTGCGCACCGCCGCGAAGAACAACACGATACCGTACCAGATAGAAATCGTTCCCGGCGGGCGCTCCGGCACGGACACTGCCGAGCTGCAAATTTCCGGCGTCGGCGCGGCATCAGGACTGTTGTCGATTCCGCTGCGGTACATGCACACATGCGTCGAGACTATCGCGTTCGAGGACGTGTTACACACGGGGCGGCTGCTTGCCGCTTATATCGCCGGACTTAACGGCGTCGATTTGGAGGCGATTTTATGCTAGATTTCCTGAAAAAGCTGACGGACGTAAGCGGTCTGCCCGGCTACGAACGCGCCGTACGCGAGATTTTGAAGGCCGAGCTTGAGCCGCATGTCGATAAGCTGTACAGCGACCGCCTCGGTAACCTGATCGCCGTGAAGAACGAGAACGCAACCGGACGGCACTTGGCTATGTGCGCGCATATGGACGAGGTCGGGCTTGTTGTGAAGGGTATTGATAAGGACGGGCTTATCCGGTTCGAATCGTGGGGCGTGGACTTACGCATAATCGTTGCGAAAGCCGTAAAAATCGGCGACGCTAGCGTCTTGGGCGTAATCGGCGCGAAGCCAATTCATAAGCAAAAAAAGGAAGAGCGCGACAAGGCGTTCACGGCCGACGAGCTGTTCATCGACATCGGCGTTACGACTAAGGAAGCCGCCGAAAAGCTTGTACAGCCCGGTAACTACGTGGCGTTTTGCAGCGAGTTTCGGCGGCTCGGCGACCACAAAATCAAGGCCAAGGCGCTCGACGACCGCGCAGGCTGCGCCGTACTCGTCGCCGTTTTGAAATCCGATACGAAAAACAAAATCACGGCTGTTTTCTCCGCGCAGGAGGAAGTCGGCACGCGCGGCGCGGCTGCCGCGGCCAACGGCGTTTTCGCAGACTTGCTGCTGAATGTCGAAGGTACGATATGCGCCGACACGTCCGGCGTCGAGCCGCACGGGCGCGTAACGACACAGGGCGAAGGGCCGTGTATTTCGCTAGTCGACCGCGGCTCGCTTTATTCGAAGCAGTATGTCGACGCCATAACGCGCGTCGCCGACGAAAACGGCATACCGTGGCAATACCGCCGCACGGGCATGGGCGGCACGGACGCCGCAATGTTCCACACGGCGCACACCGGCACGCCCGCGATAGGGCTTGCGATACCGTGCCGATACATTCATTCGCCGGTGTCCGTCATGGACGTACGTGATTTTGAAAACGCTATCAAGCTGGCGCTGGCTTTCGAGCGGGCGTTCGGCGCTGGTCAGGTTTAGGAAAACGCCGAAGGAGGAACATAAATGGATAAGCAGTTATTAAAAGATATATGCCGTGTTGTGTCGCCGTCCGGCCGCGAAGCGGCTATCCGCGCGTTCATAACGGAGCAGGTAAAGGATTACGTGGACGAATGCCACACCGACGCGCTCGGCAATCTCATTGCCCATAAAAAAGCGGCCGGCCCCAAAATGATGCTGGCCGGTCACATGGATCAGATCGGTATGATCGTCACATTCATAGACGAAAAGGGATTTTTGCGGTTCTCGAACATCGGCGGGCTTAGTCCGCACACGATAATGCACCAGCGCGTGATTTTTGAGAACGGGACGGTTGGTGTAGTTGCGTGTGAGTTTTTGGAAGACGTAAAGACTATCGCTATCGATAAAATGTACATTGATATCGGCGCCAAGGACGAGGCCGATGCTAAGAAGCGCGTGTCGATTGGGGACAT
>CAZJLW010000084.1:4401-14031 GCA_964546895.1 uncultured Eubacteriales bacterium
ACGCCGAAGGCGAAGCCGTTCCCGATGAAAATGGGCGGCGGCGCCGCAATAAAAATAAAAGACGCTTCACTGCTGTGCCACCCGACCGTTATCGGTCATCTGGAAGCACAGGCGAAGCGTCATGGTATTGCGCATCAGTTTGAAATACTGACCGCCGGTGGCACGGACTCCGGCGCGATCCATATTTCCCGAAACGGCGTGCCGTCCGGGGCGATTTCGATTGTTACGCGGCATTTGCATAGCGGCGCGGAGATGTGTGCGCTTGAGGATGTTGAGAGTTGTATCGCGTTGGCTGTGGCTGCGCTGGAAGCGGAGATCGCGGGGTAAGCTGCGCCGGTTTATGCACTTTCGTTTATGCACTTCAATACAGAAACCCGGTTATTGTTTTAGGACTTAACCGGGTTTTTGCTTTGCTTAAAGCCTGTTGATTATTTCAATAAATCAGAAATTGTATACTCACCCTTTTCAATTTTGGCAACTCGTCTGTATTCTTTAATAGCGTCAACTAACATTTCAACATCACTGAAATACTTTCTAACAAATTCGTAGTCTTTAACAGAAGGTAGTTTTAGGTTTTCTTTACAGAAGGCACTTGGCTTTTTCTTAGACTTTTTAAATGCGTCGTATTGATTTTTACTATGTATGACAAGCATTTCAATTTCAGGCGGCGTAATAATGTCGTAAACCCTATGCACCTTATGTTGATATGCTTTGCTAAGACTGAATTTTTCTGTCCTTGAATCTAATATTCTAACAACCGTTATTTCTCGTCCAAATTCCTTTCTCAAATACCGTTTCTCAAAAGCTTTTGCTGCTCTGTCTTCGATAAGCGTTCCTTCAAGCAAATCATCAAACGTAAATTTCAGCCTGTCATTTTCCAGCAAAATCTCAATAATAGCCTTTTCAGCAGAGCCTTCATATATACATGCGATGTACCCTTCTAACTCCATCAGCCCTACCTCACTTCGTAGAACTATTCGCGAGAATAGTTTTCTTAAAACTCATAAAGGCATCGTAGCTTGGAGCAGTTCCGCGTAAAAAGTCACTTTGGTAGACCTCGCTTTTTTTAATATCTTTGCGTTTTAGCACATCGGAAAGATTCTCAATATACATACCATCAGTATTTCTTGTAATGAAAATATTATCATTTCTTTCGAATTCGTCTAGAAGTTCGGCATAGTGTGATGAAAATATCAAGGTTCCACCGTTAAAATTCGTTGAAGGATCGTTGAACAGTCTGATTAATGTTACGACAATCTCTTTGTTGAAATGGTTTTCTAGTTCATCGATTATTAAGTAACCTCCTGTTTCAAAAGCATACGTAGCCATTTCGAATAGATTAATACCTTTTATTGTGCCTGATGATAGAAACGATTCCATTTCATGTAATTTGTTAATAAGAATCTCATTTTGGTTTACAAATTTTAATTTATATTTTTTATCAGCAGTAATGTATTGTATATATTCTATAGAAGGGTCTAAGAATCTTACTAATTCATTTGGTACCAGCTCCACCGCTACAGCCAAGGAATTAGTATTAGTTAAATATACTGTATCAAATACCCATAGTTCATCATCATTATCTTTGTTGTATTTTATTATGATACTTACATCTCTTAAAAGAAAATCTTCGTTTCCATTCCGTTCCAGTTCCAAATTTGATTCAGTAAAAGTAAATAAGTTATTTTTTGTTGTTTGTTTAGATATGCTTTTTGAAAACAATTTTTCTTCCGAAATGAAGAATGCGTCAGCTTCTCTTTTGTTTTTATCTCTACTGATTTTTGTCCACAAATAATAACATTTATCACCGTTGTACGTGAAGTAAGTCTCGACTAGTATTTCATCATCGCTATTGTTATCACGAACTATATTACTAATAGATGTGTTATTGATTCTTTCACCTGATAACATGCTTATAACAAACGATATACCATTCAATACAGAAGTCTTACCAGCTGCATTTATCCCTACAAACGATACTACATTATTAGAATAAACATTATCAAAAACCTTAAACAGCCCATTCCTTTCATGCGAATACACATTCTTCTTCGCATAAAAATCAATTTCCAAGCTATTTTTAAATTGTTTGAGACCTGAAACCCTCATTTTTAATATTCTCATAACAACCACCTCTCACGATTGAATTTAAACAGCATATAAAATTAATACCGCACTAAACGTTATTTATATATATGTATACTACATTTTATCCAGCAATACAATATTTTATTACTATTATTAACGCACTTCACGTTATTTTACTCTGCAACAATAAAACAGGGCTGTAACAAAATTCACTAAGAATTTTGCTACAGCCCCACTTCTATTCCCTACACGAAAACCTAACTCTACACCCCAACCCCTACACCGTAAAACTCGAGACCATCTGCGCAAGCACTTCCGACTGGCTGTTAAGCTCTTCAGCGGCCGCCGCGGCTTCTTCCGACGTAGAGGCGTTACGCTGGACCACATCAGATATCTGATTAATTCCTATAGTAATCTGCGAGATTCCCTCGGTCTGTTCCTTTGTCGCCGTGTAAATATTGCCTACAGTGTCAGAGACAAGGTTAATATCCGCGATAATCTGGCTCAGAGACTGTGCGGTTAGTTTCGCCGTACTCGTACCGTCATTTATCTTCGCCATAATGTCCTCGATCATGACGGAGGTTTCCTTAGCGGCTTGCTGGCTTCTGCTGGCAAGCGAGCGTACCTCCTGCGCAACGACGGCAAAGCCTGTGCCGTGTTCTCCGGCGCGTGCCGCTTCGACTGCGGCGTTAAGCGCAAGAAGGCTGGTTTGGAAGGCTATGTCGTCTATAACCTTCATTATTTTAGAAACGTTAGATGATGCGTCCTTGATTTCCTGCATTGACGTAAGCATCTTAGTCATTTCGCCGTTACCGATTTGGGCGTTTGTCATGGACTTCTTTGACAAGTCGTCGGCATACTGGGCGTCGTTGGCTGTTTTGTGGGTTTTTTCGTTAATGCTTAGTATTGAAGCGTTAAGCTCCTCGACCGAGCTTGCCTGTACATTTGCGCCGTTGGCTATGTCCATAGCGGACGTGGATATTTGTTTTGCACCGCCCAATACGTTGTCCGCCGAAACCTTGATATCACCCATAGTTGTTCGTAAGCTCCGAGATATACTGTTTATAGAATCCTTAATCAGATTAAACTGGCCGAGGTATTCGCGGTTAATGCTCGCCCGCAAATCACCGGAAGAAAGCGTCGTAAGTGTTTTTGTTATTTCGTTTATGTACGAGCCGATAGCGGTTACCATTGTGTCAAACGCGTTAGTCATATCGGCGAAGCTGCCCTTGTAGTTTTTGTTTATGCTTACGTTAAAATCGCCCTTTGAAAGCTGCGCCAATACCGCGTTCGCTTCGTTAATAGGTGTGCTGACGGCCTGCAAAAGATTATTCAAGCCTTGCGTGAGCGCATTCCAGTCGCCTTTGTACTTGCCGGCGTCTATTCGGGCGTCAAGCTTTCCGTCAATAGCCGCGTTGATTAACGCGTTAACGTCGGTATTAAGTGATGATAGGTTGGCCTTGAGCTTGTCGAAATACTCGTTAGCGATGACCTTTTTGCCCGGGAATACGGGAAGCGTAGCATTAAAGTTACCTTCGCCGAACATGCTAAAGCCCGACAGAACCTTAAGCACATCATTAACCAGCAGCGAAATCGAACTGTTAACAGCACTCGCGAGATTACGATACTCACCGTTAAACTCTGCTTCGTTAATTTTGGCTTCTATATCGCCGCCTTCAAGCTCGGTGGACATTATGTTAATTTTTTCGACCAGCTTGAAAATAACATCCCGCAACGTAACGAAGGATTCAACGAGCATACCTAGTTCGTCCTTGCTCCGGTAATTAATACTTACATTGAAATCGCCCTGCGACATTTTCTTCGCGGCAGATTCTATCTCTTTAATCGGGGTTTTGATTGATTTCGTGATGAATAAGCTCTCCACAACGGTTAGAACAACAACCACCACCAACGCAACAATTATCAGCAGTTTTGTCTGATCGAAGGTGTCATCGGCATTCTTAGCCCGCGCAGTGACACGCCCCTCAATATCGTTATACATCGCCATAATTTTCACCGCGCATTCATCGAATAGCGGTACGTACTTCTGTAAGTATAAGCTATAAGCCGCGTTATCATTTTCGGGAAGCAGTGTATACGTTAAATCGTATATTTGCTGCCGTATTGAGGCGGCGGAGTTTATTTCTTTTTTTAGTTGTTCAGCCTGTTCCTTATATTCGGGTATAAGAGATACTAAAGTATCCAAAGCCGTAAAAACCGAATCCCTATCCTTAATAACACTGTTGTTAGCCTTGTCCTTGTCTTCCTTCGTTTTTGACTGCATCGTATTGAGTACACCTCTCTGCATCGATACCATGCCGCGTCTTACAGTCCAAATACTATCCACTGCCGGAATAGACGTTTTGGCAAAGCCCTGCGTCGTTGTGTTGAGCGTTCCCATGCTGTTTAGTGACAGCATACCCAGCAGAATAACAAACACCAGCGCCGAGCCAAAGCCTACCATCAGTTTCGCACTGATTTTTAAGTTTTTCATAGTCCTCTCCCTCTCTTTAAACGTACTATTAGTTTTATATAATATAGCATAGAAGCACACATAACTCAACGTTACGACATTATAATACCCATGACAACACGTGTGCATTTGTGCGAAATTTTCATACAATTTCTTTACAAAATAGCATTGTGCTGTATAATTAAATTAGTTTGCGCGCGGGGTTATGCCGGAGGAGATGGGTTCTATAGCTGATAAACAATTGACCAACTTTGGTATTCTTATGGATTTACTAAGCATCTCTACGATAGAGTTATCTAAGACTCTCAGTGTCGAACGAACGGCCATCAGCCGGTGGCGTCACGGTGTTAACAAAATCTCGGTCGACAACTCCTACTTTGAGGAAATGGTCGAATATTTCGTGCAAAAAAATAAACACCTCGGTAACGAGCTGCTGGAGGAGTTTTTCGAGAGTGTCTATCCCGTTAAAAAACGAATCCATAAAAGTTATTTGAAGAAATGCATCCGCAGTTATATCTTAAACATACCCGACTCGAGGACGGACGACGAGCACACAGCCGGCAGTTACATAAGCATCAACAAATATATCGGCGCTCACGGGCGCATGGCTGCTATCGTGGAGTTATTCGAGGCTGCCGAGAAGCTCCAGTCCCCGTCAGTCATAAAGATTTTCGAAGCGGAGCAGATGGACTGGGTTGCGTGTAATACGAACTACTCCACCCTGCTTTACCAAAAAATAAAGTCCGCACTAGACGCCGGTCACAAGGTCGAGATAATATTCCAGGTCAAAGGGGTAAACGCTTCGAATATAGAATTGCACCAGCTTTTTTTAGAGCTGGCATTTCATGATAATCTAACGCATTTTCTGTTTGCACCGATCGCGGGCAAGGAGCATGTCAACAGCATTTACCTCTTGCCGCAGCGCATGTCCGTGGCGGGTTATTGCTTCAATAATGTTTTCAACAAAATGCTGAGCTTCTCTACAAGAGACAGGCATTACACCGACGCGCAGGAAGAGATTTATGAAAAATATAAGCGCGCTTCAAAGCAGGTGTTTACCGCGACTAAGCCAACAGAGCTTGAACATATGCTCGATTGTATTAAATACTCCGTTAACAGAGACGGCGAATATTTTAATGCCAGTAAGGAACTGAGCATAGTTACGATGAGCGAGGAATTATTAAACGAGATACTTAGCGATAACAACATCACGAAGGAGCAAAATAAGCTTTGTCACGAATTCTATCACGCCTTCCGCGCTACTATCGAAAATGCAAACCAAAACAACGCAAACCATGAAACCACGATCAGTGGACTGTATTATGACTTGACTGAGATTACAGCGCCGTTAACCTATCCGTCCATAATAAGCTATTCGCTGTCCGCTATAACAGGTAGGATAGTCCAAATGAGCCGGGAGCAATACCTCCGTCATTTCAGGGATACGGCGGAGCTTGTAAAAAATGACAGCCGCTATCACATATATCTGCACCATGCGTCGATTAGCCCCACTTACTCACCCACTTATCCAAAATCAATTTGGTACAAATATGATTGCTGGGTTATACTGTTAAACACGGACTATCCCTCCGAGAAAATTAAGTTCTCGTTTAGTGACAATGCGAGAATGACAGATATTTTTCAAATTGGGTTTCAGGAAATTTACGGAAGAATACCGGAACACAAAAGAAGCAGCGACTATACCGCCGATGTCTTGACGAAAATCGCTAACTGCGAAATGATAGGAGTGTGAGCATATGAATCAGAAAACAATCATGCTGGTAGATGATTCCAAGTTGTTTCAGGCGGTCATGGCGGATATGATGTCGCGGCACGGTTATAGGTTTTTGGCGGCGTCCGATTATGAATCAGCTATGGCGGCTTACAAGGCCGAAAGGCCGGACTTGATTTTGATGGATGTAATAATGCCCGGCAAAGACGGTCTCGAATGCACTAAGCACATATTGAGTGTAGACCCTGACGCGCTGATTCTCATAGTATCGGCTAACATGAAGCCCGAGATCGTGTATGCATCGATCGGTTACGGCGCGAGGGATATTATCGTAAAGCCGGTCGACGAGGATGTTGCTGTGGCAAAAATACAGCGGGCACTGACAGCCGCCAGAACATACGATATGAGCAATATAACCAACAAGCTACTCTCATACTATCCGACGGTGCTGCTTAAGCAAGCCGATATTGATGCCGTACTTGACGAGTCATGTAACAACGCCTAACCTTCCCGGCATAAAAAAAGGCGACCACTACCTCTGGTCGCCGAAAATCACATATTCATTTTGAATTTCATCAAGCGCTATCCGTTTACCCTGATACACGGCGGCTATTTCGTTATGAACATCCTTAAGCCTTGCGACGTCAGACGCGCGCAAGCCAATGTTCGCGCCGCCATCGGGAGCCGTCAGGCAGTCGTAAACGGACAGCGCTTTTATTTCGTAAACACCCCGCTTGTTAACGAACATAACCCACGTCGGAATGTACGACACCTCCGCGATACGCGCTTTACCCAAAAAACCCTTCTCGAAGCGAATATTCAAAATAATCCCCGCATCGCGCGGCTTCGTGCGCTGCGACGAAATAAAATTCCCCAGCGAGTAGATAACGAAGCATTCGCGCTCGCTGCCGTCCTTGTCCGTTACGGTAATCATTTCCATAGGCTGCAAAACATGCGGGTGGCTGAACAGCAACACGTCTGCGCCCCATTCCAGCATTTTCCTCGTCCAGTCCTTTACTTGCTTAGACGGTGCAGTCGCGTATTCCGTCCCCATGTGCGATAAAACAACTACAAAATCCGGCGACGCCGCCCGCGCCAGCTCGATGTCGCGTTTTACTGCGGCTTCGTCAAGTAACGCCACTGTGTGCGGCTTTGCCACGGGTATGCCGTTAGTGCCGTATGTGTACGAAAGAAACGCCAGCTTTATTCCGTTTATGTTTTTAACGAAAACGCGCTCGCGCTCCTCTGCCGTGCGGTAAGTGCCTGCGTGGTCTATGTCAAGCTCATCCAATATGTCGAGGGTGCGGAGTATCCCCGCCTCACGGGTGTCGTTGCAGTGGTTGTTCGCCGTCGTCAAAAAATCGAAGCCCGCCCACTTCAAAGCAGTCGAAAATTCGTCCGGTGTGTTGAAAGTAGGATAAGTTGCGTAGCCACGCGCCGCTCCTGCGAATGTCGTCTCGAGGTTGCCGATCGTGTAGTCGGCGGCTTCGAGATATTTTTTTACCTCGGCGAAGGTGTAGTTGAAGTCGTAGGCTTTAGTTTTTTTGTTGTAGGCGTTCGTGAGCTGCCACTCGTGTACCATAAGATCGCCGACTACGGATAGCGTCGCTTCTGATGTGAGAAAGCCGAACGCGGGGACCGATTCGTCCGGTTCGGGTTCCTTCTCAGGCGTGGTCGCCCAGAGCTGCGTACACGTTCCAAATATAATAATAAGCGCCATAATAAAAAACCTTTTCATAAGCCCCTCCCAACAATCCGTGGTTGCAATGTTTCTTAGTGTGTAATCAAGCCGATATAATTATTATAATATTTTGTCGGAAAATTGCAAATAATGTTACCAGCTTCATCCTGTATTTGTAATACATATATTTTAAAATATGACAAAAAATATTATGCATATAGGCGGCACTAATTTTTTACAAATCAAAAAATTAGCGCCCTCCTATAAACAGAGGAAAATATTCGGCACTAAGCCCATTGAAATATTAAAATGTTTAGTGCCGAATATATAGCTACAATATTTTTTAACGCAGTGAAACGAGGGGTGCATTGTGGTAAATGTTGGGATAATCGGCGAAAGCTCGATAGAAAAAATTCTCTGCGGTCTTTTTGAAGGAATCTGCGAGAAGGCTAATGTCACGACTATTAATAACTGTAATGTTAATTATCACTTTGAGGTACTTGCAATTAATGATTTTATAGGTAAAATAGATAAATATGTATCTGCTTTGACAAATAACGACGTGCTGATAATTAACGCCGATAACAAGGAGATTAACGGCATTCTTCACTTAAACAGGGCAATAGTTATCACGTACGGGTATAACAATAAGGCATGTATTACGTGTTCCTCAATAACCGAATCTGACGTGACTATTTGTGTACAACGGTCGTTCCCCGCGCTTAACGGCGACGTCGTAGAGCCGCGCGAGTTCGTTATAAAAATTCAAAGCCAGAACATAAGCATTCACAATATACTAAGTGCGGCGGCTATCGCGCTTGTGTCGGGCGTAGGAATATAGCCATGCACGATTTTGGTTCTAGAAGAATAGTATTCAAAATATAAATAGTAAAAGATAAAGGCGACAAAAGCCGTTCGTAAGCTTTATCGTACCTAAACGGGATGGAGGCCAGAAAAGATGCAGCACGAAAACGTATTAGCAAATAATGTCATAAGTTTAGTCGGCGTAATCGTATCAGATTTTACGTTTAGCCATAGGGTTTATGGTGAAGGTTTTTACAACTTCAATATAGAGGTTGTAAGGCTCAGTCAGGTGTCGGACACTCTCTCAGTAGCAATATCCGAACGTCTCGTAGACAAAAATACTCTCCCAATAGGCACTCAGGTACATATTTTGGGGCAGATACGTTCTTACAACAGCTTTACGGAGGGCGACCGCCGCAATAAGCTGATATTAACGGTATTCGTACGCGAAATAGAAAAACTCGACGACATGCTCAATATGAATCCGAACGATGTCTATCTGGACGGGTTCATCTGCAAGCCGCCCGTCTACCGCACGACGCCGTTCGGACGCGAAATAACCGACTTGCTACTTGCAATTAACCGCTCCTACAACAAATCGGATTACATTCCGTGCATAACCTGGGGCAGAAACGCGCGCTTCGCCGGGAAGCTCGCCGTAGGCGACAACGTAAAAATCTACGGCCGTATGCAAAGCCGTAATTATCAGAAAAAGTACGAGAACGGGGATGTTATAGACCGCGTGGCCTATGAGGTGTCCGTATCGAAGCTTGAGTATGCCAATTATGACGAGAATGGCGAACAGGTTGAGGAAGACGAGGTTGGCGGCAGCGACGGGGAATGAGCCGTGCG
>CAZJLW010000085.1:0-14013 GCA_964546895.1 uncultured Eubacteriales bacterium
AGCCCAACGCTGTAATCTCTGCCGTCCCATTCTATTTTTTCAGCCTTAAGCGGCTTGTCATTAACAACTCCGCTGCCGAAAAACTCCCCGCCGTCGCTGTTTAATACCTCTTTATAAGTACAGTCCTTCGGAACTCCAACGCGATAATCCATTATAGGCGTAGGCGTAAAGTTAAATACGCAGACGTAGAAGTCTCCCGCCTTCTTGCCCTTTCTTATAAACGACAGCAAGCTTCTTTCATGATCGCCGCCGTTAATCCATTCAAAGCCGCGTTCGTCGAAATCATACGCCCAGAAAGGCTCGCTGCTTAAATACAAGCCGTTCAATTCCTTAACAAAAGCTTGCAGCTTCGAGTGATGCTCATGCTCCAACAAGAACCAGTCCAGTTCACGCTCAAAACTCCATTCGCGGAACTGCCCGAACTCCCCGCCCATAAACAACAGCTTTTTACCGGGGTGAGCGTACATGTACGCCAGCGCCAGCCGCAAATTGGCAAACTTCTGCCACAAGTCACCGGGCATTTTGTTAATGAGAGAACCCTTACCGTGCACAACCTCGTCATGCGACAGCACAAGCGCAAAATTCTCCGTATAAGCGTAAATCATGCTGAACGTCAGCTCGCCGTGGTGATATTTGCGGAAGATACAGTCTTTTTCCATATATTTAAGGAAATCGTTCATCCAGCCCATGTTCCATTTCAACGAAAAACCAAGCCCGTTAGCGTCCAGCGGGTGCGAAATACCCGGCCATGCGGTAGATTCCTCCGCTATCATCAAGGCGTTCGGGTACTTGCCAAGCACGACGGAATTCATATGCTTCATAAACTCGACCGCCGCCAAATTCTCGTTGCCGCCATGTTCGTTAGCGACCCATTCGCCTGGTTTTTTGCCGTAATCCAAGTACAACATCGACGCCACGGCATCTACACGCAGACCGTCGATGTGATATCTTTCTATCCAAAATAACGCGTTGCCGATAAGGAAGTTTTTAACCTCGTTCCGACCATAATTAAAAATCAGCGTACCCCAGTCGGGATGCTCACCTTGTCGGGGATCCTCATGCTCGTACAGCGCCGAACCGTCGAATTTCGCCAAGCCGTGCGCGTCCTTCGGGAAATGCGCAGGTACCCAGTCCAGTATTACACCGATTCCATTCTGATGAAGTAAATCCACGAACTTCATGAATTCATCCGGAGTGCCGTAACGGCTGGTCGGCGCGTAATAACCAGTGACCTGATATCCCCAAGACCCGTCAAACGGATGCTCCTCAACCGGCATAAGCTCCACGTAGTTATAGTTCATTTGTTTTAAGTACGGTATGAGTCGCTCTCCGATTTCGGTATACGTCATAAAGCTTCCGTCTTTGTGGCTTTTTCTCCACGAGCCGAGGTGAACCTCATATATGTTTATTGGGCCTTCGATCGGGTGCTTCTTATTCCGGCTGCTAATCCAGTCGCCGTCGCTCCATGTATAGCTGCTGATATCGTAAATAAGAGACGATGTGCTGGGGCGCAGCTCCGAAAAGCTTCCGTACGGATCGGTTTTCTGTAAAATATCGTCGCGGTACGTTTTGATTTCGTATTTATAATGGTCGAACTGCGACAGCCCGGGTATAAACAGCTCCCAAACGCCCGAGCCGCCCAGCGTACGCATCATATGTCGCCGCCCGTCCCAGCCGTTAAAGCTGCCGATTACGCTTACACGTTTGGCGTTAGGTGCCCAAACTCCGAACGCAACACCCTTCACGCCGTCAACCTCCGCAAAATGCGCGCCGAGCTTATCATAAATCTGATAATGCGTCCCCTGACCGAACAGATATACATCCATCTCGGATATGAGCGGTAAAAACGCGTACGGATCGTATGTAGTCCAACTATCGCCGTTGTAGCCCTCGATATTGTAGTAATACTTAAAAAATCCGCGCCCGCCGTCCAAGACCGTCTCAAAGAAGCCGTCGTAATGGACGAGCTTCATATCGTGTTCCGCGCCGGAAACTGCCTCAACAAGCGTGATGGCTTTCGCCTGCGGGATAAACGCCCTCACTGCTAAAAACTTCTTATTGTTCACAAAAATCTCGTGCATTCCCAAAATATGATGCGGATCGCTGTGAGACGAGTCCGTCAGCTTAAAAATCTCCAGCATATTGGCTGTTGATACCATAAACTGCACCCTCTTTCCCGAAAATTATTGTGCTGCGACCGTTACGGTTCGCGGTATAACTTGCCTGTGTATACATAATATTATATTACAGAGGGTTTGTACACTCTTTTTGTTGTGCTGTTTTTTTTGTTATGGTAAACTTTTACAAAATTGTCTAAGAATTTGACTATGAATCGGAGGAAGCGAAATGCTTTGGTCTTTGAACGAATTGTACGGCGGCTTTGACGCGCCGGAGTTTAAACGGGATTACGAGGAGATGAAAGAAGCGATCGCAGCTTTTAAAAGCTGGGCGAGCGAAAAATTATCGCGTGAAGCGGCGGAGTCGATGCAAGCTGATGAACTCACGAGCGTTTTTGAAACGTACATCGGCTTTCAAAATAACTTCGCGACGCTGCAAATGCTGTCCGAGTACGCAAACTTGATTTTGAGCGTGGACTCGGACAACGCGCAAGCTACGAAAATGCTCGACGCGATTGAAGAAATTTCGTCGGATATAAGCGGACCGGATTCGGCGTTTGTCAGTTTTCTTGGGTGGCTGTCAAAGCGGGACGGGAACCTGATAGGCGACGTAATAAACCGCTCGGAGGAATTAAAAAGCCACGGCTTCTTTATTAACGAGCTGCGGGAGCAGTCCGCTTACGTTTTATCTGAAAACGAAGAAATAATAATCGCCAAGATGCGGAACACCGGCTCGGCGGCATGGGAGAAGCTGCGCGACAACCTTACGAGCAACCTCCTTATAAATATAGACGGCGAAGAGAAGCCGTTGGCCGTCGTGCGAAACATGGCGTACGAAAAAAATCCTGACATACGTAAAAAGGCGTATGAAGCGGAGCTTGCGTCGTATCCGGCGATAGACAAATCCGTCGCTGCCTGTATAAACGGAATAAAAGGAGAGGTGCTGACGGAAACAAAGCTGCGTGGCTACGCGTCGCCGCTTGACATGACTCTGCTGCATTCGCGCATGAGCCGCGAGACACTGGACGCCATGCTCTCGGCTATCAAAGACTTTTTGCCCGCATTTCGTAAATATTACAGAAAGAAAGCCGAAATGCTCGGACATCAAAACGGCTTGCCGTTTTATGACTTGTTCGCGCCGGTTGGCGAATCGGATATGAAATTCTCATTCGAGGAAGCGGAAGCGTTCATCGTGCGCAATTTCACGGATTTCAGCCCGGATCTCGGCGAGTTCGCCAAGCGTGCCTTCCGCGAAAAGTGGATAGATGCCGAACCGCGCAAGGGAAAACGCGGCGGGGCATTCTGTGCTAATATACACAAAATAAAGCAGTCACGAATCGCGTCTAACTTCACGGGGTCACTGACCGATGTTCTGACGCTCGCGCATGAGCTTGGTCACGCGTACCACGACGACTGCGTAAAAGACGAAACATACGTGAACAGCTCCTATACGATGCCGATAGCCGAAACAGCTTCGACATTCTGCGAGACACTGGTCAGCAACGCCGCACTCAAAAACGCGTCGGAAGCCGAAGCCGTAACGATAATCGAAAACGATATTATGGAAATGGGACAGGTTATCGTAGACATTTACAGCCGGTTCTTGTTTGAGGACGAGGTGTTCAAACAACGTCCTGACGGCAGCCTGTCGGTTTCGGAGCTGAACGAAATAATGCTGAATGCGCAGAGGGAAGCGTACGGCGATGGGCTTGACGGCGCGTTCCTGCACCCGTATATGTGGCTGTGCAAGCCGCATTATTACAGCGCGGATTATAACTATTATAACTTCCCGTACGCGTATGGGCTGCTGTTCGCGAAGGGCTTGTATGCCATTTATAAAAAGGAAGGCGAAGCGTTTCCGAAGCGATATGAGAAGCTTTTGGGGGAGACGGGGAAGAATAGTCTGGAAGATATTGCGAAGGTTATGGAGATTGATGTGACGAAGCGGGATTTCTGGGTCGCTTCGCTTGAAGGGATAGCGGAGGAAATAGAGCGGTTCTAACGTGGAGGTGTTATGTTGTATACCTTGAATTTTATCAAAGAAACTGTTACGAATGCGGCAAAGGCAAATAATATAGGACGGGTATATCTTTTTGGCTCGTATGCAAGGAATGAAGCGAACGAAAACAGCGATGTTGATCTGAGAGTGGAGGATATCGGTAAGGGTTTTTTTACAATAGGTGGGTTTTATGCTGACTTGGAGGATGCTTTTGGGAAGGTTGATATTTTGACGGTAAAAACCGGTGAGTACAGTGAGTTCTGGGAGAATATCCGTCGTGAGGAGATACTGCTGTATGAAAAATAAGGATAATATGATTTTATTTCATATATTGAAATATATAGAGCAGATTGAATGCACGTTAGCTGAATTTGATAATGACTATAGTATATTTCTCACCAGCAATACGTGTAAGAATGCTATTTCGCTATGTTTATTGCAAATAGGCGAGTTAGTTGGACGCTTATCAGATGAATTTATTACTGCGCATAACAGTGTGCAATGGCGAAATATAAAAGCTTTCAGAAACATTGTGGCTCATCAATATGAGAAATTAAACTTAGATATGGTGTGGGAAATTGCCACAGAAAACATCGCTGAATTAAAAAAATATATTCAACCATTACTATAAACCAATTGCAGTAAACTTAGCGGAGGGGGACTATGAACGAGGATTCATATTTATTATGGCTTGTAACAGTAACGGGGCTAGGCTCGCGTAAAATAAAGGCATTACTTGACGCGTTCCCGTGCGCAGAAGCCATCTTCACGGCGACGGCTGAGGAGCTGAAAAAGGTCGATGGCATATCCGATCGCAATATTAGCTCAATAATATCCAGCCGGAAGGAAGAAGACATCACAGCATTCGAAAAACGTCTAGAAGCCGACAGTATAAAATTTATTTCAATAAACAACGCCGCGTACCCGTGGCTGCTGAAGCAAATCTTCGACCCGCCGGCCGGGCTGTTTGTTATAGGTGATATGCCGGACGATTCGCTGCCAAAGGTAAGCGTAATCGGCGCGCGGCGATGCTCCGAATACGGCTTAACCGTTTCGAAGTCGCTGAGCAGACAGCTTGCCGATAACGGAATCGTTATCGTAAGCGGCATGGCGCGCGGCATAGACAGCATGGCGCACCGCGGGGCGATAGAAGGCGGCGGAAAAACAATAGCCGTGCTTGGCTGCGGCGTCGATATTTGCTACCCGCCCGAAAACCAGACGCTACGCAAGGATATTATTAAGCACGGCTGTATAATATCGGAGTTTTTGCCCGGGACGAAGCCGCACCCGGGCAACTTTCCTATGCGTAACCGCATAATAAGCGGTTTAAGCCAAGCGACGATCGTTACGGAAGCGTCCGAAAAAAGCGGCACGCTAATAACGGCAGACCAAGCGCTAGACCAGGGTCGCGATGTCATGGCAGTGCCGGGCAACATTACGAGCAAGCTCAGTCACGGCACAAACAATTTGATAAAGCAGGGATGCGCGCTTGTTTTAAGCTACGAGGACGTTCTAAACAACATGGGCTTGCCAAAAAACGAGAATAATAAAAAGATAAAAAATAATAATAATGTTACTGCCGCGCTTGCGCCGGAAGAAAAAGTGGTTTATGATAATATCGGTTTTGAGCCGGTGGACTTCGACAGGCTAATGGAGCGGCTCAATTGTCAGGCGTACACGTTGACTTACATGCTCTCGGTTTTGGAAATAAGGGGATTTATAACAAAGCTTCCGGGTCAGAGATTTATTAGGAAGGAATGGCTTTAGATTTATGGCAAAGAATTTAGTAATAGTGGAATCACCTGCAAAGGCAAAGACGCTGAAAAAGTTTTTAGGCAGTACATATAAAATAGAAGCGTCCGTCGGACATGTGCGTGACTTGCCGAAAAGCGAGCTGGGCATAAATATCGAAAATGATTTTGAACCGAAATATATCACGATACGCGGCAAGGGCGAGATTTTATCAAAGCTGCGTAAGGAAGTAAAAGCAGCGGATAAAATATATCTGGCAACCGACCCCGACCGCGAGGGCGAGGCAATAAGCTGGCATCTGCTGCACGCGCTTAAGCTGGACGACAAAAAGGCGTCGCGTATAACCTTTAACGAAATAACAAAAAACGCCGTCAAGCGTTCTATTAAGGAAGCGCGCAAAATCGATATGAATCTCGTAGACGCGCAGCAGGCGCGGCGTGAGGTGGATCGTATCGTCGGCTATCAGCTTAGCCCGTTGTTATGGAAAAAGGTAAAGAAGGGGCTAAGCGCCGGACGCGTACAGTCCGTGACGCTTAAGTTGATATGCGACCGCGAAGAAGAAATAAAGAACTTTATCGAAGAGGAATACTGGACGCTGGATGCGGATTTGGAAGCTTCCGCAAATGGCAGCAAGCCCGAAAAAACAGTGGCGAAGCTAGCTATATCCGACACGATAAAAACAAAAGCAGAGCTTGATAAAATCATGGACGAATGCCGCGAACAGGCTTTTACCGTCCGAGAGGTAAAAAAGGGAGCGCGTACGAAAAAGCCGATACCGCCGTTCACGACGAGTACAATGCAGCAAGAAGCATCGAAGCTGTATAACTTCGCCACGCATAAGACGATGATGGTAGCCCAGCAGCTTTATGAGGGCGTCGACATCATCGGTGAAGGTACGCTTGGTCTTGTGACATATATCAGAACGGACTCGGTGCGTATTTCGGACGAAGCGTATGAGGAAGCGAAGGTATATATAACCGAGCGGTTCGGCGAGAACTACTGCGCCGCCGAGAAGCCCGTGTACAAGTCGCGCGGCAGGACACAGGACGCGCACGAAGCGATACGCCCGACGGAGATTACACGCACGCCGGATAGCGTGAAGGCGTCGCTTACTAAGGAGCAGTACAAGCTGTACAAGCTTATTTGGGAGCGCTTCATGGCGAGCCAGATGTCGTCGGCGCAGTATGATACGATGTCTGTCAAGATAGAATGCGGCCAGCATATATTCAGGGTGAGCGGGTCGGTGTTGAAATTTGACGGCTACTTGAAAATATACAACCCGACAGAGGAAGGCGAGGAATCCGGCGCCGACATAAAAATACCGGTGCTTGAAGCCGGGCAGGTGCTTAAGCTCGTGGAGTTGCTGCCGGAGCAGCATTTTACGCAGCCGCCGCCACGCTTTACGGAGGCGAATCTCGTCAAGACGATGGAGGAGCTGGGTATCGGTCGACCGAGTACGTATGCTTCGACTATTACGAATATTTTGGCGCGCGGCTATGTCTCGCGTGAAAACAAGGTGTTTTATTCGACGGAGCTTGGCGAAATCGTTAACGATATAATGAAGAACAACTTCGAGGATATCGTGGATGTCGAGTTTACGGCTAAGATGGAGAAGGAACTGGACGCTGTCGAGGACGGCGGTATCGAATGGAAGCAGATAGTACGCAGCTTCTATACGCCATTCCACGAGAAGCTAAAGCTTGCCGAGGAAAAAATCGGCGAGATCGATGTCGGCGACGAAGAAACCGACGTGATTTGCGAAAACTGCGGACGGAATATGGTAATCAAGTACGGGCGCTTCGGGAAGTTCTTGGCGTGTCCGAGCTTTCCGGAATGCAAAAACGCCAAGCCGTATTTCGAGGACACCGGTGTAAAATGCCCGCTTTGCAGCGGCAAGGTGTTTATTAAGAAAACGAAAAAGGGCAGGAAGTATTTCGGCTGCGAGCATAACCCGGAATGTGCCTTTATGTCATGGAATATGCCTACCGGCGAGAAATGCCCCGTTTGCGGGGAGTTCCTCGTTGAAAAAGGCGGCAAGGAACGGAAGATTGTTTGTTCAAGCGGCACGTGCGGTTATAATGTACTTAAGGAAGTGGTGGATTAATATATAGGCCGATTTAAAGTCCAGCTTGGGGTTTAAATCGGTCTATTTTTTTGTTTTAATTTTATGGAAACAGCTATTGACCGAATCGGTTAATGGAGTTACAATTAAATAAACCGAATCGGTTTATAGGATAGTTTATTTCATTAGAGGGGAATGATACTAATATGAAATATGACGTAATAGTTGTAGGTAGCGGCCCTGCGGGGATTTTCACATGCTACGAGCTTTCCGAGAAGGCGCCGGGGCTTAAGGTTCTGCTGTTGGATAAGGGGAATGATGTTTATAGCAGGCACTGCCCGATTTTGGAGGGAAAAATTAAGCTCTGTCCGAAGGGCACTACGGCGGAATACGCCGGCTGCAGACCGGAATGCTCGATCGTCGGAGGGTTCGGCGGGGCGGGGGCGTTCAGCGACGGTAAGTTTAATATCACGACGGAGTTCGGAGGGTGGCTTGCGGACTATGTGCCGCCGTCGCAGGTCGTGTCGCTTATTAAGTATGTGGACGGTATTAATGTTCTGCACGGGGCTACGGCGGAAATAAGTGATCCGGCATCGGAAGCCGTGCGGCTTATCGAGAAAAAGGCGTTCGGGGCGGGGCTTAAGCTGCTGCGTGCGGAGGTTAAACACCTCGGCACGGAAGCGAACCTGGAGATTCTGAAATCGATTTACGAGCATTTAAAGAGCAGGGTCGACATAAAATTTCAATCAGAGGTTGCAGAACTGGTGGTGCGTGATGAGCAAGGTGCGACCGTCGTGGGCGGCGTTGTTTTAAAAAACGGGGATGAGTACGAGGCGAATACGGTTGTGCTGTGTCCCGGGCGCAACGGCTCGGCTTGGCTCACCAGCTTGCTTAGCAAGCGCGGCATAAAAATGCAGAGCAATCAGGTTGATATAGGGGTACGCGTCGAGACTACGGACGTTGTTATGTATGACATTAATAAAAATTTATATGAGGGTAAGTTTATTTTTAACTCGAGTGTGGGGACGGTTGTTCGGACGTTTTGCAGTAATCCGTCCGGACATGTCGTCGTCGAAAACCACAGCGGCGTCATGGCGGCGAACGGCCATGCCTACAAGGACGCGAAGCTCGGCTCGAAGAATACGAACTTTGCGCTGCTTGTCTCGCATAAGTTCACGGAGCCGTTTAATAAGCCGAACGAATACGCCCGTGAGATTTGCGAACGGGCGAACGACCTCTCGAACGGCGGAGTTATTATTCAGAAGCTCGGCGATATTATGCGCGGGCGGCGCTCGACTTACACACGTATTAAGGAGGGCTTTATCGAGCCTTCGCTTAAAGAGGCCGTGCCGGGAGACTTGGGGCTTGTGCTTCCGTATAATACGATGAAAAGCATTATCGAAATGATTCACGCGCTTGATAAGGTAACGCCCGGTATCGCGTCCGAGCATACGCTGTTCTACGGTGCGGAGGCGAAGTTTTATTCGGCGCGACCGGAGCTGAAAAGTAACCTCGAAACGGCGATTGGCGGGTTGTACTGCGGCGGCGACGGCGCGGGAATAACACGCGGGCTGGCACAGGCCGGAGCCGCGGGCGTGTTAATCGCTAGAGACATAATTAACCACGGATTAACACGGATTAACACGGATTGACACGGATTAAAAATCTTGCAGGAACGGACAATGTTTATGAATATTATTTTAGAAGCGAAGAACGTAACAAAGACATATCAAATGGGCGAAGTGACCGTCAGCGCGCTGCGCGGCGTGGACTTTGCGTTGTATGAAGGGGAGTTCGTCGTTATTTTAGGGCCTAGCGGCTCAGGTAAAAGCACGATGCTGAACATAATCGGCGGAATCGACAAACCTACGACGGGCGAGATACTGTTTCAGAATAAAAACATCGCGGTGGCTAGCAACCGCGAGCTTACGAACTATAGGCGGTATGCCGTCGGGTTTGTGTTCCAGTTTTATAATCTCATACCGAACCTCACGGCTCGGGAGAATATTACGCTTGCGACGGAGCTGTCGAAGAACCCGATACCGGCCGACGAGTTGCTGAAATCTATCGAGCTGGACGACCGCGGCGGGCATTTCCCGTCGCAGCTGTCGGGTGGGCAGCAGCAGCGTGTCGCGATAGCCCGTGCGCTTGCTAAAAACCCGGAGATACTGCTATGCGACGAGCCGACGGGCGCGCTTGATTTTCAGACGGGTATTCAGGTGCTTAAGCTGCTTAAGTCGTTTAACGCCACGTACAAGAAAACCGTCGTCATCATAACGCATAACGCCGGTATCGGGGCGATAGGCGATCGGGTTTTCCATATCAAGGACGGTCTTATCGAGAAAATTGTACCAAATGAACAGCCCATTTCCCCCGAGGACGTAAGCTGGTAGCCGAAGGAGGGATCGGATTTGATTTTATTTATGAAGGCTGTTAGAGCGATTTGGAGTAACAAAAAGGCTTATTTGGCGTGTATTGTGCTTATATCGGTCGGGATAATGGTTTACGTAGGCATGGGCAGTCTGGCGCGAGCGCTGGGCGGCGCGGCTACGGATTATTATAGGGAATACCGGTTGGCCGATGTGTTTTCCCGCGTGAAGTCGATGCCGCAGTCGGCTGTTAACGACTTGTCGCGTATCGAGGGCGTTTTGGACGTGCTGGCGCGGTATGTTTATGACGCGCGGGTGCTTATGCCCGGGACAGATAATATTATTACGCTTCGGCTTGTTTCGGCTGACCGCCGCAAGACAGAAAGAAAGCTGAACGACTATCTTCTGAACGGCCCGGGCTTCGGGTCGGGCGGCGATATTATTATATCGAACAGCTTTGCGCAGACGTACGGCTTGAAGGTGGGCGATACTGTTACGCTTATTATCGAGGGTAGAATACAGACTCTCACGATAAGCGGTACGGCGTACAGTCCGGAGTTCGTGTACATCGTCAAGGATTCGAAGGATTTGTTCTCGGATGCATCGGCGTTTAGCTTTGCGTACATGCCGACGGAGGATTTGTACGGATATGTCAACAAATACGGCATGGCGAATGACATCAGCTTTCAGCTCGAAAAGGGTTACAGCTTTGAAAACGTGCGCGCGCCGATTGAGGATACGCTGCGTCCGTACGGGCTGATTCAGCTTATTCCGCGTAAGGATCAGACCAGCTATTCGCTGCTTAAAGCCGAAATCGACTCGAATACTACTATGTCGCAGACCGTGCCTATGGTGTTTTTGATGATGGCTGTCGTGGTGCTGTATTTGATGCTAAAGCGTGTTATCGAACAGGAGCGTACGCAGCTTGGTACGCTTAAGGCGTTCGGGTTTTCGGACGGGCAGCTTGTTATGCATTATTTGTCTTACGGGGCGGCTACTGGTGTAGCGGGCGGACTGCTTGGTATTGCGCTGGGTGTGGCGATGATCGGCCCGTTCGTGGATATATATAAGGAGTTTTTTAGCCTGCCGCATATCAGTAAGGCACTGCCGCTTGAGCTGGCGCTGTCGGGGTTTGGTATATCGGTCGGCAGCGGATTGGCGGGAGCGTTTTTCGGTGCGCGCGCTATTTTGAAGCTGTCGCCGGCGGAGGCTATGCGCCCTGCCGCGCCGAAGCCCATAAAGCATGATATACTAAAAAGCTTGCCGCTGCTGTACGCCTGTCTGAGTTCGACCGGGAATATGGCGGTGCGTAGTATATTGCGAAACAAGGTGCGCTCGCTGCTGATTGTTGTCGGCATTATGTTTTCGTTCGGAATGCTGTCGTTTATGGGGTCGTTCTCGACGATGATTGATGCGCTGATGCTTAATCAGTTTACAAAGGTTCAGACGTTCGATGGAAAGGTGTCGTTCGTGACGCCGCAACAGGATGTAACCGCCGTCGAAAGCGTTTTTAAAATAAAGGGCGTGACGTATGCCGAGCCGCTGTTGGAAACGGCTGTGCAGATTAAGCATCGGCACAGAAAGACGGGTGTTGTCGTAAGCGGGATTAAGCAAGAGTCGAGAGTTTATAAAATATATGACAACGCGAAGGCGATTAATTTACCGCCGCCAACTAGCGGGGTAATAATCAACAATGGACTTGCCGACCGGCTTGAGGCTAAGAAGGGTGACGTGCTTTATTTGGAATCGCCACTGTTGGACGAGGAGGTTGCTGTTATCGTAACGGATATTGTCGAACAGAACCTCGGCACTAGCTGTTACATGGATTTTGACACGCTGGCGGCAATGTTTCGTATGCCCGATACTGCTACGTCGGTTATGTTTAAAACGAATGATATTAAGTATATAAAGGACTTTTTGCTGGAAGCTGACAATGTTTCGTCGGTCGACGATATACAATCGACGCTGGCTGGGTTCGAAAAAATGCTGGGCTCGTATTCGGTAACTATATATTCACTGAATATTGTAGCGATAATAATAGCGTTTTCGATTATTTATAATACCGCGTCCATATCGTTGTCGGAGCGCAAGCGCGAATACGCTACGCTTATGGTTATCGGTATGCACATAAAGGAAATCGCGGGGATTATGTCGTTCGAGTTCTGGACGCTGTGCATCGGCGGTATGGCGCTCGGGGTGCCGTTTACGATGCTGTTGATGCGGACGCTTGCGGGTGCTATGGCGTCGGAGATGTACACTATGCCAATGCAAATACCCGCGTATGCATATATTAACGGTGTAATCGGTTGCGCCGCGGCGGTGTTTTTTTCGAATATGTCGTCAGTGCGCAATATAAAGAAGTTTGATATGGTTGAGGTATTGAAGGAGAGAGAATAATGAAAAAGGCTGTAAAATGGGTTTTGCTTATTATAATCGCGGCGGCATGTGTCGTCGGAGGTATTTATTACGCGACGCTGCCGCTTGTTGTATCTGTAACGAAAATATCGCCGCGTACGGCGGAGCTGTATTTTTTGGAGCAGGGCGTTACGAAAACGGAGCGCGTGGCGGAGTTGTTTGCGACGGCTTCCGGTAAAATTGTGAGCATAAATACTGCTGAGAATGCGGTAATAAAAGAAGGCGACGTAATCTGTGAGATTGATGCGTCGGGTATTGCGTATGAGGTCTTACAAGCCGAGAGCCGTATAAAGGGATACGAAGCGCAGGCGCTTGGACTGCGCACAGACGAGGAAAAGCAGAAGGAAGCGCTCGTCGCTAATAAAAATGCGTTACTTGGCGAGTTAAAATCGACTGAGGCTCAGGAAGCGGCCAGCGGTGCTACGATGACTGAGCAGTCGAAGCTGCGCGAGGAGCAGCTTCGGTTACAGCGCATCGTCATCACGCAGAACGAGACGGATTTGGAACGTGCGCAGGAGGATTTGCGCAAAACGGAGATACTGTTCGGCGCGGGGGCGGTTCCGGCAAATGATTTGGAAGAAGTGCGAAAGCTGGTCGAGAAGCAGAAGAACCTGCTAGAACAAAACAAGCAGCAGATGACGTTAATCGAAAACGGGCAGACGCAGCAGAGCATGGCTGAGTATTATAAGGGTTTGAAGGCTTCGCTTAATGCGCAGATTGCGGGTATTGATGAGTCGCTGGCTAAAAGCTATACTGCGGCTATGAACGATTACTATAATGCGCAGATACAGGGCGAGCGCGTTAATATTTCGCGGTTGAAGAAGTCGGAAGAGGATTTGAAGATTCGTTCGAATGTCAGCGGTGTTGTTAAGACGCTGGATATAAAAGACGTGAATACGGTTGCCGCCGGGGCGCTTGTTGCCACGGTTGTCGCCGATGCTACTAATAAGATTGAGGTGTTTGTTACTACTAATGATATTGATGAAGTGGCTGTCGGGGATAAGGTTGATTTGATTTTGAAGCGGCGCTCGGGCGATAAGGTTTTCGAGGGCAGGGTAGGGGCTATCGGTGACGAGGCTGTCGTAAAGATTTCGGCGCTGGGCGTTGAGGAGCGCAGAGTTAAGGTTACGGTAACGCCTGTGACCGGAGCGGATGAGATTAAACCCGGGTATGATACTGATGTTAAGTTTTATGTGTATCACGAGGAGAACAAGCTGCTTGTACCTAAGACCGCTGTTTTTAAGGTGGACGGCGGGGATTATGTCTGGGTGGTTAAGGGCGATGGTGTGTTGGAGATGG
>CAZJLW010000086.1:0-13949 GCA_964546895.1 uncultured Eubacteriales bacterium
AATGGTGAAGAGTTAAACGAACTTGAACTTATATACCTCTCGCTTTATAATAGTAAGGATAAAACAATAGCCCAATTATTAAATGAAAGCATAAAACTTCTTAGCCGTTCGTCATACAGTAAGGATAAGAAGGAAAAGATATTTGCATTGTCGGTTGCGTTAGCTGATAAGTTTTTAAGCAAAGGCGAATTGATTACACTGTGGGAGGCGTATCAAATGATGGTAGAAGATTTAAAATGGGTACAAGTGGCGAAGGAGAAGTATACCGAGCAAGGTAGATTGGAAGGTAAGGCCGAAGGAATTTTGTCAGCAGCAAAGTCTTTAATTCAAAACGGCTTCTCGCCGGAGCAAGTAGCCAAAATACTACAGTTACCCGTCGAGACCCTGAAAAGTCTATAATAAAAAAGGCTGGCACGGAGCTGATTTTACAATCAGCCCCGTACCAGCCTTTTTTTAACCCCTAACAGCCCGATACCGCCGCCTAGCCTTCATTCTCGAAACAACCCGGCGAATCATCTCGCGCGGCGGGATATACCGCTCCTCGTCCGTCATCTTTGGCAGAAGAATAAGAATCGCAACGCAGCGCAAAATAGCGGTCAACAAAAACAAATAATTATATCGCGTAAAAGTAACACCGAACAAATGCAGCTTTAACCCCTCGGCAACCGAAAAAACATTATCCAGCAAAAACCCACCCATAGCGTTCGCGGCACCGGCGCCTATCAGCGCCGTGAAAACGAAATACATCGCTATGAACATAGAACGGTTTTTGTTCGGTGACTGGCCGAGGAACATGTTCTGGACGCCCAAGTCGAAGCCAACGGCCAGCAACCCCTGCATAAGCCCGCAAATAGCTACTAGCACAATCGAGACGGCATTAGCCCCGGTAAACACCCACAAAAACGGCGCGATGCACAAGATACCGTTTGCGATGTGCATGATCGATTTGTTGCCGTATTTATCGAGGGCGCGCCCCCATGACGACACGACGAAAACCGTGCAGATGTTCGGCAGAATTTGCATCAGTACAGTGACAAAAGTATTCGAGAGCAGCATACGCTGCTTCATATGTACGAAATAAAACGGCTGGGACAAATTTACGGAAAACGCCCAAATCGTAACAAACATAACGAACTTCATGTACGTCTTGTTGCGCAGAACGTCCACTACCATGCTGAGAAAGCTTTCTGACTTCTCGGCGGCTTGCATCGGCGGGAATTTCATTTTTGAAAAGCAAAGAATATCTATGCTACCCGTCACGGACGCAAGCGCAAATACAAACGCATATCCCGCGAAGCTAGAATATTTATCGAGCAGCTGAGCGGTCAGAATACCGCCCACGACGCCACAAATCGTAGAGATTCGAGAACGCGTAGCGAAGTATCGTCCGCGAATGTTCATCGGCACCAAATCGGACGCCAACGAAAAAAAGCTTACATTTAAAAAAGGGGCGGATATAGCGGAGACACTGACGAACAAAAACACCATCCAGACGCGCAACGCGCCCAAGCTCATCGGCACGAAGAACGGAATCAGCCCGAACGGAAGCCAAGCGATACGCTGCGCAAGCCCGGACAGCATCAGTATGAACTTGCGTTTCTGCGTGCGTTCAAGCACATACGAGGCGAACAGCTGCAACGTAGAAAAAATAGGCGTAACGGCATAAACAAGCCCGAAGCTAAAATCGGAAAGGCCGATCTCCTTCAAATAGCCCGTCATAGCGACACCGGTCGTGATGTTGCCCCACACAACGCCGAACGCTACCGCCAGAATCATGAGCTTAAGCGACGAAATGGTGTCGGCGCTCAGTCCTACTTCGTCAAACAAAACGCGCTTAGGAAAAATATTCTTCAAGCCACGCACTCCCCAATTAATATGTTTAAAGCGTAACACAATTTCCGGTAAAGTTCAATAAAAACAAAACAGCCACGAACCCCACGAAAACAGAGGATTAAGGTTAATCCGTGTGTTCCCGTGCAAAATCCGTGGCTGATTTTTTGGTCAGGTGGCGGCGTGTGCTGTTGTGTGCCGTTATGCGCCTTGCGACCGCTGGGTTTTTTTGCGGCGTCCTGATATTATTAAGCGGACGTTCCGTTCGGTGTAGCCGTATTTTCTTGCCAAGTCTGCGTAGTTGCCGCCGTTGAACTCCGACTGCATCTGCTTCTCAATGCACCCGCCGAAAATCGTCCGTTTAGACGGCACGTATATCGTCGTCCCGCAGAACTCGTCCGAAAAATCGCAAACCGCATCAAAGCCGATAATCGAAACCAGATAATCAAACGGTGGCAGTATGTAGTCCTTGAAATCCTCGGCAATGTCGCGCAGCTCCCTGTTTTTGTCACCTATTCTTGCCATTTGCTAGCCCTCCTTGTTTTCTCTGTAACCTATGGTTTACATTAATACTAATATTAATCTATGAATTTGTCAACTATAATTTACACAGCCGTGCGAAAACTTTATTACACAAGCATTCCCTTTGTGTAATCGCCGGTGTACAATACATATACAACGGCGAAACGCAAAGGATGTGATTGTATGCCGGACGAAAAAAATTTGGCTAACGTACTGAAAAACATACGCCTTGCGCGCGGGCTTAGCTTGCGGGATTTCAGCGACAGGCTCGGGATTAGCCATGCGTACTTGAGCAAGCTCGAAAAAGGGCTTGACCCCCGTACAAAAAAATATATTGCACCAACAATGGAAACCCTCACAAAAATCGCAGAGGGTCTGGACATACCGACGGACAGATTTTTGGAGATGTGTGGATTCTTTGGTGAACAAGATTCGCTGGATTTGAAAGCAGAGACGGAGACTTTTTTGGACGCTATAAAAACTGCGGAGTCAGTCCGATACGGAGAGTATGAGCTGACTGACGACGATATCGCTTTGTTGGCTGGTTCTATTCAGATAAGTCTTGAGTTGATTTTGAAAAGAAGCGGGCATTGAATGGCTGCACGGCTGTTCTTTTGCACGTGTTGAAAATTTATAATAAAGTTTTCATAGTATAAACCGATACTCACTTAAGACCGTGAAATTTTTGACAGAAAGTTTTGTTATCGGCATTACCGAAAAAGGAGTGGTTTATATGGAAATTACAAGTTCAACGTCAACATCAACGGCAACGAGCAGCTCGGTGAAAGCCGCCCCGTCTCAAAGCAACAGCAACAACACTACCACCGCCGCCGATACTGCGTCGAAGCAAACCGCGAGCAATACTGAGGTGGCTGCGGTTTTTGAAAAGTCAGGCGACCGCGGCGGTTCACGCGCGTATACAACCGACGAAAAGCAAAAGATTCAAGCCATGATTGACGAAAGTAACCGCAAGACCGAGGAATTCCGGCGGTTAATAGAGGGCATACTCAGCAAGCAAGCGAATAAATTTGTACTCGGTTCGGGCAAGGGCGTAGGTTCTATCGGCGGCGCTGGGTTTGATATCAGCTCGATAATCAAAAACGGCAAGCTGATCGTTGAGGTCGACGCCGCAACGAGCGAAATGGCGAAGGCCGAGGTTGCCGAGGACGGCTATTACGGCGTTAAGCAAACGGCAGGCCGTATTTTAGACTTCGCGAAGGCTGTATCGCAGGGCGATCCGAAAATGCTCGCAAAAATGGAAAAGGCGTTCGAAGCCGGTTTCAAAGCCGCCGGGGACGCTTGGGGCGCGAAGCTTCCGCCTATAAGCCAGCAGACGTACGACGCCGTGAAAAAGGGTTTCCAGGATATGTATAATGAAATTAATGGTAAAGCGGCTGCGGCGAACTAAAATGATTTTGATGTTATGGAGAGATACTAATGTTATCAACGGCTATGAATTGTAATACTTACACAGCTCAGAGCTTTCAAAAAACGTACCCCCGCAAAAATAGCAAAGAGTCCGCTTCAACAAACTTCACAACGGACTCGGCAGATTCTGCACTAACCGAGGAAGAATTGAGACTGGCTAAACAGTATAAAGAGTTTATAAATTATGGCGATTTGTTTATGTCTGCTTTGAAAAAAGGCGAGTACAGCGATCAACTTCATGAACTAACACGCTTAAACAAGCAAACCGATATGTTCGGTGATGTTATTAAGAAAATCGGGGTAGTTGTGGATTCTACAGAACTTTTTGTTGATATAACAAAGAGACCTGCTTATAACTTACCTAAGCAGGGTTTCAGCCTTAGTCGAAGCGAAAACTCATTTTCTTTCGGTATCGGCAGCACAATTACTGTTGGCGACTACTATTTACGTGTCCTTGATAATGCAGTCGGGAGCTATCCATTAGGATTTGAAGCTAACCCACAATCCGACATCAAAATTCTATCAGTAGCAGACACTAAGCCCCACGGAAACGAAGGCAGAGCGCTTGATGAAATTATACATGCCGTTACATCAGGTAGCGCCAATTGGGGCAACAACATGGAGATGAACGGGGAAATCCTGTCGTTTTTAAACAAAATTGGTATTGACACGAGCAAGGACTTCAAGATAAACGGGGTAGCTTTTGAAGTGAAAAGCGGTGTAGTGCAAACTAAGAGTTACTCCTCACCAACGCAAGAGGCTTCAGGTCATTCATATCTCAATTCACTGTTGGCGAGGGCATATGAACAGCATTTGTTATAATGTGCAATGCGTACAAAAAAGGTTGATGTGAAGCTGGTTAAGAGGGTTCAGCCCTAATCCAGCTTGCATCAACCTTTTTTTATCCTCCACGATTCTTGTCAAGCACTATATAATCTCACTACTCACCCTCAGCTATCGCCCGCTTAACATCCTCAAGCCGTTCAGCAGCTTTACCCCGGAAAATGGGCTGCCCGTCTCTCATCTTGTACGCTTCGTACAGAAGATTTCGTGCGGACTTCAAATCGCCGAGCTTGTAGCTTAGCTCACCGGCGACTAAGTATATCTGCTGCTTGGCGGATTCATCGGCTTTTCCGGTGTCGAGTACGCTCATATAACGTTCCAACGCCTTGGCTATGGCGTAACGTTCCATGTCCGGATCCTTGCAGTCGCGGTACAGCCAACTGATGTTGAGCCATACGCGCCCCAGCGTCAAGTCCGGATTGTATGTAGCAAGAGGGATACATTCCAGCGAGATGTACATGCTTGCAAAAACCTTTTCGGCGTCCAAGCCGCCGCCGAAGTCGATACGGCTGTTGGCGCGCAGTGCGCGCATTTTCTCGAGTATCTGCTCGTCGCGGGCGGCGCTCGCTTTGTTGAAATCCGTGCGGATCGTGCTGAACCAGCAATACGGGCATGTTATCGTCAAGTAGCGTAGCGGATCGAAGGTGTCGTATGATTTACGCAAATCATAATCTGTCGAGATAATTTTCAGGTTCGATGCGCGAACGGCTTTGTCCTCGAAATCCTTTCCGCATATCGGGCAAGAGTATTTTGATGTAACTAGGTACGTAGTCGTTGCCAGCATCGGCGATAAGTCGTATTCCGAATGTCCGTCCGGAAAAAGCGGTAGCTTTTTCACGGGCGTGGCGGAAGTGGGCGAAGCCCCTACGGTAGCAGACGAAGCCCCTACGGCAGCAGAAGCCGCCGCCTTCGGCGGCACCTCCACCCCGGTTCTCCTCTCATCAGCCGCTTGCGGCGTCCCCGTTCCAATTCCTGCCCCGTCTCCCGCAGTCTTAGCCCCCGACACCATATTATTCAGCTTATCCAACCTCTCGCAGAGCGAAGTAATAAGCGAAAACGTAGCATCCGGTTCTTGCCTGAAAAACTGATGAATATTATCATGCGTGAGTTCAAGCACGCAGACCTCGTCCGCAGCGACGACAGTAGCGGTCCGCGGCGCGCTCATAAACAGCGACATTTCGCCGAAAAAACTACCGGGGCCAAGCGTCGTAATTTGCATTCGATTAGGCTTGTCGTAATTCTTAAAAACGTTGACGTTGCCCTTTAGCAGTATGTACATGCCGTCGCTGACATAGCCTTCTTCGATGATTACTGCGCCACTACCGAACTGTTTCATTTTAGAAATATCTTTTAAATAATTAAGATTAATCATTTAAACCCGCCTCCCCTATATTTTCACCACACATATATTCTCAGCAAAAAAACGCCGCGGCAAATTAAAGCCATATAGCTTTGCCGCGGCGTTCTGTCGTAGTTTAATTATTAGTCTTGCGAAAATGGCATAAGTGCGATATGACGCGATCTTTTAATAGCTATGGTAAGCTTTCTCTGATGCTTCGCGCAATTGCCTGTGATTCTGCGCGGCAGAATCTTACCGCGTTCAGAAATAGATTTTCTTAATTTTGCGACGTCCTTGTAATCGATCGTCTTTACTTTATCGGCGCAGAAAATACACACGCGTTTTTTCCTGCGACCGCGCTTTTTCTGTATCATATTTAAACCTCCAGTTTTCATTTTAGCAGCTACTTAGAAAGGCAAATCCTCATCATCAATCGTTTGTGAGATCGTTGAGAAGCCCTCGGTTTCAAAAACCATATCGTTGGAACGTTTAGTGTTCTGGAACTGGTTGTTGGCGGGTGCTGGGCGTTGATACTCGCCGGACTGAGACGTTCTCGACTCAAAAGAGCTTCTGCTCTCCGCGAATTCAAGATCATCCACAAGAACCTCCGTCATCCAGTGACGCGTACCGTTCTGGTCGTCGTACTGGCGTATTTGAAGGCGTCCGCTAAGCGCGGCCATCATACCCTTTTTGAAATACTTCTCGGCGAACTCAGCCTGCTTGCCAAACACGACGCAGTTAATAAAATCCGCGTCGGGTTCACCTTCGCGCTTGGAGCGTCTGGAGACTGCCAAAGCGAACTTGGCAACCGCGAGCGGCTCGGCGCTCTGGCTGTATCTGACCTCAGGATCCTTCGTCAGCCTGCCTACCAATATAACCTTATTCATAGCGAGTCCTCCTTACGCGTCAAGACGGATAATGAGATACCGAAGAACACTTTCCATGATACGAATACGGCTCTCGATTTCAGCGGGCGCACTTGCGGGAGCGCTGATCGTATAGAAGTTGTAGAAGCCCTCGTTATGCTTGTCGATTTCGTACGCAAGCCTACGCTTGCCCC
This sequence comes from uncultured Eubacteriales bacterium, assembly GCA_964546895.1. Taxonomy (GTDB): domain Bacteria; phylum Bacillota; class Clostridia; order Lachnospirales; family CAZJLW01; genus CAZJLW01. The sequence goes on from CAZJLW010000086.1 coordinate 7,023, forward strand.
AGTCATCCAGCTTGTCTACTGTTCCGCCAAAGCGCGCAATCAGTCCCTGAACCTTCTCGACTTCCTCTTTCAGAACCTCGTCTGCCAAAACCGGTTTAAATATAACAGCTAATTCATACTTATTCATTGCATTACACCTCCCTCTGGACATATGGCCCTTAAAACATTTTTTAAGAGCAAGGAAAAAACGCATAAAAATGCATTTTGTGAATTTTATCACGTTTTTTTCAGGAGTGCAAGAATTATTAAAAAAATTTGCAAAAAATTTCAGATATGATATCATGAAGATAAAAAAGCCGCTGGCGAGAATTTTTTGTATTGATAGGAGGTTGTACCATGCTTATTAATTCAGAAATTCCCAAACAAATAGCTAAAATCGCTGATAACTATAACCTTGAAAAAGTAGAAATTTTCGGTTCCTACGCTAATGGTAATGCGACGGAGCAATCGGATATTGATTTTTTAGTTAAGTTCAAAAAAGATGTACCTTCTATTTTTGACGTTGCGGGATTGCAATACGAATTGCAGAAGGAACTGAATATTTCTGTCGACGTGGTTACGGTGCCTATTGTAAATCCTAAGCTGAAAATTGAAAGGACTATCTTAGTCTATGAAAGCTAATGAATATCTTGAAAAGATTTAAAACCACGAGGTGCGGTTTATGGACGAAACATCAATAGTAATAATGTCAAGAAACAAAGCCACAGGCCTATTCGAAGCGGAGCTTGGCTCCTACAAAGTAAGCCGCAGCGATTTAATCGAGCGGATATACGTAACGGACGGGCTGTGCCACGTCACGCTAACGACCGACCGGGACGCGGAGGACTGGGAGTTCGAGGCGATACTGGACTGCTACGAAACGGAGTCGCTTCTCACCGAAGCAACCGATGCGGTCGAATCAGGCGAGGGCTACAACCCATCATGGAACGTGACATTCGAATTTAGCGACGACATATCCGCTGTGGAGCGGAAGCTCGCCGCCATTCTGGCTTTACACGAGGCCGAGCTTTCGGCCGTTTACGAACTTATAAAGGATTTACGCGACGAATACGAGGATTAAGGACTGCTTGGATAAGATGGATAATTCTAATAAAGGCGGTAAAAAACGAAACGAATACGAGGGCGTTATATTTGAGCCGAGCGCGCGGCTGCTGCGTGAAGCCGAAATGTCCGACACGAAGGTCTCGGTTCCCAAACGCCGGACGCGTCCCCTCCCCCGCAAGCCCCAGAAAAGCCGGTACGCGCTCTTTTACGCGGGGCTTATTTTTACTGGGGTCGTGACGTGTATTGTGGTGTTTATGCTGACGATAAACGGCTTTTTTGCGCAACGCGGCGGCACTGTGCAGGTCACGCCGACACCCGTACCGACGGCGGTAGCCATTCGCGAGATAAACAGCTACACGGGTATAATAAAGGAAATTTCTGCGTCGGAGGTTTCTTCCGATGCGCTCAATCAGGACAAAATGCTAAAAATCATGGATGTGCGTACAAACAAAAACTATCTGCTCATCGCCGACTTCAACACCCAGCTCAAAGACAAGTACGGCAAAACAATCCTTTTCCCGGAACTCGCCGTAGGGCAAATCGTCGACGCCAGCTTCGACATACGCGACTCGCGGCTGATTACGCTTACGCATAGCGCGGCGGCGTGGCAGCTTGATAACGTAAAGGACGCGGCAATCAACATCGTCGCCCGTACGATAACGCTCGGCAACACCGTATACACCTACGACGACGAGCTGCTGTGCTTTTTCAAAGGCAAGCCGTACGACATGAAAAAGGTAAACTCAATCGACGTCATCACACTCGCGGGCTACAACCAAAAGGCTTCGCTCGTGCGCGTCGAGAAATCCCACGGCACCATAAAATTCATAAACGGCGAAAAAATTACGGACGGCAGCATCGAAATAGACACGTCAATTTTTGAGAAGCTGGACGGAAAAAATACGATTAACGTATCCGAGGGGCTGCACCGCATAGTCGTAAAGGGTACGAACATCGAGCCGTACATTACGGACGTGGACGTGTGGTTTGAGGACGAGGTTTATTTTGATTTGTCGGATGTGAACTACAAGCTCGGCGTGTTAACCGTCAAGGCAAACGAGCCGGAATACATGGTGTCCGTGGACGGCGTCGAAGTAAAGCCCGGCACGCCGCTTTCGCTGGATTACGGCGAGTACACAATCCGAGTTGCGAAGGACGACTTCATCACATGGGAGAAGCAGATCGTAGTCAACCAGCCCGTACTTGAGCTGACAGCGGAGTTAAAGCGCGAAGCGAAGCTTGGCAAAATAAAAGTAATAACCGAACCGGATGGCGCGGAAGCCTACATCGATAACGCCCTAATCGGCAAGACCCCCGTCGAAATGCAAATCGCCTACGGCAATCACGAGCTGATGGTACGCAAGGACGGCTACACGGAGATTACGCTGCGGGTTATGATCGACAAAGTTACGAACGAATACTTAATCGGCCTTCAGCGCAAGGAAGGCGCGCGCCCGTAAAAATGGAATAAAGATTTCCTTGATAAAATCTTAGATTTGGTTTAAAATCAACGCGTGAACAAATACAAACAATTACTCTCCGGGAGGTGTAACAATGGCTTATGTAATCAACGACAAATGCACAAGCTGCGGCGCTTGCGAAAGCGAATGCCCGGTATCCTGCATTTCCGAAGGCGATGGCAAGTACGTAATCGATGCTGATGAATGTATATCATGCGGCGCTTGCGCTGGCGTGTGTCCCGTTTCGGCACCGAATGAGGAATAACCAACATATCGAAAAACAGCTGTCCACGAGGACGGCTGTTTTTTTAAACTTTTAAAGGAGGATACATATGGAGTACAGAACGTTTGGCAAACTGGGTTTTGAATGCTCGCGGTTCGGGCTTGGGTGTATGAGACTGCCGATGGTAGTACAGCCTGACGGCACGAAGAACGACGCGGACATTGACGAGCCGAAGGCTATCGAGCTAATCCGCTACGCAATCGACAACGGCGTGACGTACGTCGACACGGCGAACGGCTATCACGGCGGCAACAGCAAAATCGTGCTGGGCAAGGCGTTACGCGACGGCTACCGTGAACGCGTAAAGCTCGCGACGAAGCTCCCGCCGTGGAACACGAACGCCCCGGCAGACATGCAAAAGCTGCTTGATACGAATCTGGAGCATTTGCAGACGGACTACCTTGATTTTTACCTAGTACACGCGCTGGACAAAAAGAACTGGGAAAAGATGAATGGCTTCGGCGTGCGCGAGTTCTTCGACAAAAAAATCGCCGAGGGCAAGGTACGTTATCCGGCGTTCTCGTTCCACGGGGAGCTTGCGGATTTTAAGGAAATAATCGATTCATACGACTGGGCAATGTGCCAGATTCAGTTCAACCTTCTCGACACTGACTACCAAGCCGGCTTGGAAGGGCTGCGCTACGCGGCGTCGAAGGGCGTTGCAGTAGTCGTAATGGAGCCGCTTAAGGGCGGCAAGCTCGCCAACGTACCCGCCGATGTCAAGGCGAAGTGGGACTCGTATCCAGTCAAGAGAAGCCCGCAGGAATGGGCGTTCCGCTGGCTCGCGAACTTCCCGGAGGTTACGCTTGTGCTTAGCGGTTCGAGTACGCTTGAGCAGCTGAAGGACAGCCTCGAGATTTTCAAGTCAACCGGCGTGAACGTAATGTCGCCCGAGGAGCTTGCGCTCGTAAAAGAAGTCAAAGAGCTGTACGAAAACAAGGTCAAGGTAGGCTGTACGAATTGCAGCTACTGTATGCCATGTCCGGCGGGTGTAAACATCCCGCGCGCGTTCGAGCTGTACAACAACGCGTCGGTTTTCGATGCATACGAATCAAACCGCAAAGCCTACGAAAAAATGGTCGCAAAAGGCAGCGCCGCCGACAAATGCACCGCTTGCGGAAGCTGCGAGGGTGTTTGCCCGCAAACGATACAGGTTATTGATAAGCTGAAGGAGCTGCACGGATATTTCTGTAAATAAACCTAAGGGTACCCAAGTCAATGGGTACCCTATTTTTTAGACAATTTTAATAATGAGAGGCGGAGAATCTATGATTATGAAGGACATACATTTTGCGGACGCCGTGGATTTTAAAGGCGAGCGTATTTCGCTTAAGCTTGATATTTACAAAAAAGACGACGTGAAGAACGTTCCGCTCGTTGTACTAGTACACGGCGGCGGTTTTAGGTACGGCAATGACAAGACACAGTCGTATATCGTTGACTTGGCGAACCGTTTCGCGGAGTTGGGCTACGTCGTCGCGTCGCCCGATTACCGCTTACGAGACGGCGAAGCGCTCCCGACGCGCACGCAAAAAGCAGATGCGGCGCTGGACGCGGCCGAGGATTTGAACAGCGCGATACAGTTCCTACGCGAGAACGATTTCGGACACGACCCCAACCGCATACTGCTCGCGGGCGGCTCGGCGGGCGGCATGACTACGCTTGCCTACGCCTATGCGAACCCGGCGCGCGGCTTTAATCACGACGGCGTGAAGGCAGTCGGCGTGCTGTGGGGCAGCCCGTACAAGGAAGCCGAACCGCTACTGACGCTGACGGACAAATTCCCGGTGTTCATAATCCACGGCGATAACGACAGCCTAGTCGAAGTCGACTGCGCACGGAAGCTGTACGCGTCGCTGCAAGCAATCATGGGCGAAAACGCGCCGCCGCACCGTTTGAGCTACGTCGAAGTACCGGGCGGCGTGCACACGCTCTCGAACATTCCGGACAAGTACGACACGTACATTATGCCGGGTTTGAGCCGACTTTTTACACAAAATGCGTAAAATAAATAGATATTAAGCGAAATAGCGAGCAAAACGAACATAAACGTACGTAGCAGTCAAAATCGTCAGTAAACCTAAAATATATGAATTTGCATAAATTTTTTTCATAAATTAATATATAGCTTACGATTAGCACTCGATTAAAGCGAGTGCTAACAAGGAAAGCAGCATCAAATCGTAAACATTGAATTCCAAGGAGGTAATTATTCATGAAACTGAAGCCTTTATGTGACAGAGTTGTTATTAAGCAGCTCGAAGCCGAGGAAAAAACAAAATCAGGTATCGTTTTGCCGAATCAGGCCAAGGAAAAGCCACAGGAAGCCGAGATCGTAGCGGTAGGTCCGGGCGGAGTCGTTGACGGCAAGGAAATAAAGATGGAGGTCAAGGTAGGCGACCGTGTAATCTATTCCAAGTACGCCGGAACCGAGGTCAAGATCGATAAGGAAGAATTCATTATCATCAAACAAAGCGATATTCTCGCTATAGTTGAGTAGGAGGGTTAACAATGGCAAAGCAGTTAAAATATGGAATCGAAGCAAGAACGGCTTTAGAGGCCGGTGTAAATAAGCTTGCTAACACCGTTAACATTACGCTCGGACCCAAGGGCCGCAACGTAGTATTGGATAAGAAGTACGGCACGCCGCTCATCACTAACGACGGCGTAACTATCGCGAAAGAAATCGAACTCGAGGACGCTTTCGAGAACATGGGCGCTCAGCTTGTTAAAGAAGTCGCGACTAAGACTAACGACATCGCGGGCGACGGAACTACTACCGCTATCGTACTCGCTCAGGCAATGATTCTCGAAGGCCTGAAAAATATTGCAGCCGGTGCTAACCCGATCATTTTGAGAAACGGTATGCACAAGGCTACGGAAGCCGTTGTAAAGTCCATTAAAGATATGAGCCAGAAGGTCGACGGCAAGAACCACATCGCTAAGGTTGCCGCTATTTCCGCAGCCAGCGAGGAAGTCGGCGCGTTAATCGCCGAAGCTATGGAAAAGGTTACTAACGACGGCGTAATCACCGTTGAAGAGTCCAAGACTATGAACACCGAGCTTGAACTTGTTGAAGGTATGCAGTTCGACAGAGGATACCTGTCGGCTTACATGTCAACAGACATGGAAAAAATGGTTGCTAACCTTGATTCTCCGTACATTCTTATTACTGATAAGAAGATTTCGAACATTCAGGATATTCTGCCGCTTCTTGAGCAAATCGTTCAGACCGGCGCTAAGCTTTTAATCATCGCCGAGGACGTAGAGGGCGAAGCGCTCACTACTTTAATCGTAAACAAATTAAGAGGTACGTTCAGCTGTGTAGCCGTCAAAGCTCCGGGCTTCGGCGACAGAAGAAAAGCTATGCTTGAAGATATCGCAATCCTGACCGGCGGACAGGTAATTTCTGAGGAACTCGGCCTTGAGCTTAAGGAAACTAAGATCGAAATGCTCGGCCGCGCTAAGACTGTTAAGGTTGAGAAGGAAAACACAATCATCATCGACGGTTACGGCGATAAGAAGCTCATCGACGGCCGTATTTCGCAGATTAAGGCGCAAATCGATGAGACTACTTCTGAGTTCGACAAAGAGAAGTTGCAAGAACGCCTTGCCAAAATGGCCGGCGGCGTAGCCGTTATCAAAGTCGGCGCAGCCACCGAGACCGAGCTTAAAGAAAAGAAGCTTCGCATGGAAGACGCGCTTGCCGCAACTCGCGCAGCTGTTGAAGAGGGAATTATCCCGGGCGGCGGCTCCGTATTTGTACACTCTATCAACTGCGTGAAGGAACTCATGGAGAAGTTGGAAGGCGACGAAAAGACCGGCGCTTCGATTGTTCTTAGAGCGCTTGAATACCCGACTCGCCAGATGGCGCAGAACGCCGGACTTGAAGGCTCGGTTATCGTTAACCAGCTTAAAGATTCCGCTAAGGGTACCGGTTTTGACTTCCTTAACGAGAAATACGTAGGCATGATCGATGCCGGTATCATCGACCCCGCCAAAGTAGCCAGAAGCGCGATCCAAAACGCTACAAGCGTTGCATCAACGCTGCTTACTACGGAAGCTGTTGTTGCTGATATTAAAGAGCCCGAACCTCCAATGCCTGCAGGCGGCGGAATGGGCGGTATGATGTAAGGTTTA
>CAZJLW010000087.1:0-4949 GCA_964546895.1 uncultured Eubacteriales bacterium
CCGGAGCGCGACCGCTACAAAAAAATGTCCGGACAGCGGCTTAACGACTGGCTTGTGTCAAATGGTTACATGAAGGTGGTTAACATAAACGGAACGAACTACAAAACGGCGACGGAAAAAGGCGAAGCACTCGGCATTACATCACAGGAACGCACAATACGCGGCGAACGCCGCTGGATAAACCTGTACAGCCGGGCAACGCAGGAATACATCGCCGAGCATTTATTCGATTTACTGCAATGGTAACAAAAGGAGGACTGGCAACATGCCAATATCACAAAAAACACTGGATTTTCTCGTTGAAAACCGGCTGCAAAACAGTAAGTCATGGTTTGAAGAACGCAGGTCGGTTTATAACGAGTATGTTATCGAGCCGCTGGCGGAGTTAGTGACGGCGCTCACCCCGACAATGCTTGAGATCGACGGCAACCTGGTCTGCTCGCCGAAAATCGGCAAGTGCCTATCGCGCATTTACCGCGACGTGCGGTTTTCGAAGGACAAGTCGCTGTTTCGCGACATCATGTGGGTCGTATTCACCCGCGGTCGGCGCGAATATAGCAGCCCGGGGTTTTTCTTCGAGCTGTCGCCCGGGGGCTTCCGGTACGGCTGCGGCTACTGCGAAGCGAGCACAGCTTCGATGGTCAGCGCCCGCAAGCTTATAATAGACGGAGATAAGGATTTCAAAAAGGCGCTGAGGGTTTATGAGAAGCAGGATGTTTTTCGTTTAGAGGGCGAGTTGTACAAAAGAAGCCGCTATCCCGAGCAGCCCGAGAATTTGCGGAACTGGCTCGATCGCAAGGGCATGGGCTTTATTCATGCGAGCAGCGATTTTGATTTGTTGTTTTCGGATGGGCTGGCGGACGTGCTGGCTGATGGGTTTAAGCTGTTGGAGCCGGTTTATGATTTTCTGTTGAAGACTGAGGAACGTGTTTAGGAAGTAAAAATCTGAAAGGGGTAGAAACTATGTATAACACTATAAAAAAAGCAGATGATTTTTATATTATTGAGGATAAAACCGTCCGTTGTTTTCTGTTTTTAGGACAGGACAAGGCACTTTTGATTGATACGGGTATCAGTAAAGATGACTTGTGCGGCTATGTCCGTGAAATAACGCCGCTGCCGGTGACGCTTGCAATAACCCACGCTGATATTGATCATGTGGGTGCTAACGACCAGTTTGCTGAGTGTTTGCTATATCCTTCCGAAATCTCTCGTTTACGGAAGCATGTGCCGAACCAGCCTGTGAAGCCGCTTTGGGAAGGCGATGTTATTGAGGTCGGTAGTTATTGCTTTGAGATTTTGCACATTCCGGGGCATACGCCGGGCAGTATCGCGTTTTTGGATAGGAAAAAGCGAATGATGATCGGCGGGGATAGTATTCAGATGGGGCCGGTTTTTATGTTCGGCGACGGACGGGATATAGAGTGCTTTTTGGAAAGTATGAATAAGCTGGCGAAGCTGGACGGGGCTGTTGATGTTATCTATGCTTCTCATAATGAGCTGGAAGTGCCGTTTTCGCAAGTGCGGGTGCTTGCGGATGGGGCGAAGGCGGTTTTGGACGGTATCGTTGAGGGTGTTACGCCGCCGAGAGAGTTGCCCTGTAAGCTGTATGATTATAAGGGGGCTAGGTTTCTTTATTGAGGTGCGGGCGGGTTTAGTCTGACTCGTCCTCAAGAATTATCGTAAACGGACCGTCATTAACAAGCTCGACCTTCATATCCGCGCCGAAAACCCCGTGCGCTACATTACGAAATTTGCCGCGGCATTCTTCTATGAAGTATTCGTATAACTCGTTAGCAAGCTGCGGACTGCCCGCGCCTACAAAGCTCGGGCGGTTTCCTTTGCGGCAGTCGGCGTATAAAGTGAACTGCGATATAATAAGGACTTCGGCATCGACGTCGGCGGCTGAGAGGTTGATTTTATCGTTTTCATCGGGGAAGATACGTAGCTTTGATATTTTTTCGGCCAGCTTGTCGGCTCTTTTGGTCGTGTCGGTGTTTGATATGCCTAGGAATAATACGTAGCCTTTGTTGATTTTGCCTACGGTTTCTCCGGCGACGGAGACGGATGCTTGGGTTACTCGTTGGAGTAGGATTTTCATGTGGGTTGGGCTCCTTTGTGGTTGGATTTGTCAACTGTTGCTTAAGTATTCATGAAACAGCTTAAGAATTATAACAGACATTTCGTCTTTGCACGTAATTTTTGATTTCTGGAACAAATTATATAGCTTGCTTCCATACCAATATCTCATATGCTTATAAATTTTACCTGTATTGTAAATATTGATTATACCAAACTCAAATAATCATTACAACAATACGCGATAAAATTTATTTCGGAGCGTGGTATAAAATGATGAGAATAAAAGAATTGCGAGAGCAACGCCGCTTAAATCAAGAAGGGTTGGCTTTGAAGCTTAACGTATCACAATCAACAATAAGTGCCTATGAAAAGGGCGAAAGAACCCCTGACTTAAAAACACTGATTTCTATTGCTAATTTTTTTGATGTGTCGCTTGATTATTTGGCTGGGGTTTCTGAGAATAGACGGCAGATTATGAGTTGTGATTTGAGTGTGTCCGAGATTGAGCATTTGCGGAGTTTCCGGCAGTTGAGTGAATTTCAACGGGAAAAGGTGCAGGCTTATATTGAGGGGTTGTTGAACGGATAGGGGGCGGGTTGGATAAAGCCCAGAGACCTATTTTTATAGGTTTTCCGGGCTTTCAGCTTATACATTTACCTTACCCCCTTGGCGGTAAATGATCGCATCCATACAAATCTTTAACCATCTCTCCCGCTTGTTTCGGAAACTTTCCCACCAGCCACTCCAACACCTTCAACTGATCCGCTCCTGTCGCTCGCCGTATCTGAATAAGTAGTTTCTCATGTGACGGCCTGTCCAGCATAGTATTTGCGGCTCCCTCATTGCAAACACTACATAATGCCCTTAAGTTGGAAGGGTCATCTGTTCCGCCCATACTCTTGTCAACAATATGCCCGATATGTAAGCGTGTTTTTCGTGATGTGTCATATGGATGTGCTTCACCGGCTTCAGCCCCGCACATCTGGCAGGTAAACCCGTTACGGTCAAGAACATACGCCCTCGTCTCTTTGCTGACTTCGCGAGCAAACGCCGGTTGTGGTTTAGGGTTTTCCAAAATATATTGTCCCGGCTTTAAATTGGCTCGGTCATTATGCGTAAGTATCTGGTAGCCTTCTTCATTACGAAGCTCACGAACACGCCGCGCCCATTCGCTTATTCCGGCGACAGTGCGTAATGTGTCAGAGTCCAATACCTCGCCGATGTGTTCTAGAAAATATTGTCTTAGCTTATCACGTGCACCGTTCCCACTCATAACGCCATCTCCTTATACTGCCTAGCAGCATCTCCAGCTGCCAAAGCCTTGTAAACAGCTCCCGCAATCGCCTTCGCAACCGGCGGTGGAAACGCATTACCTACTTGCCGATAAGCAGGAGTTTTTTTTCCGGTTATTTCCCAATCTGGCGGGAAGCCCTGAACCAAAGCAGCCATTTTTACAGTGAGCCTTGGCATTCCTGTGAAACCCTTTTCGGGCGGTGCGTTTGCAATTCCTTTGCCATCTACTCCCAACTTCTCCCATGCTATACGCGCACGTGTAGGTCCTAAATCGGCCCCGCCATGCTTTTTGCTGCCACCTACTAGTGTAGGTGATATACCACTTGCATAGTCGCGCCAATCGGCTGCACCCTCCCAGCCGCAACTTGCCATTTCATCATATAAAAGTTGTCCGACAGTAGGCGGAGGCGCAACAACACCAAGCGGCCAAACAAAATTTGAAGCGTATTCGTGCTTTAATGCAATCAGCAATGTGCGTGGGCGCAACTGCGGCACACCGTGATGATGAGCATGAACTAGTTCCCAAAAGCATTGATAACCCATTGCTTCTAACTCGGACTTTATCTTCTCTCGATATGTTGCGAACTTGGCGTCAAACAGTCCCCTTACATTTTCCAGCATGACCGCTTTAGGATTACATTCACGCGCCACGCGTATTGCCTCGGGGAATAAATCACGTTCATCTTCTTGTCCCAGCTGCTTACCTGCTACAGAAAACGGAGGACAAGGAACTCCACCGGCCAAAAGATCGATACCGTAATACCTATCGGCCGAAAAATTTTTAACATCGCCTTCAATCACATTCCATTTGGGACGGTTTTTACGAAGTGTTGCACACGCATTCGCATCTATCTCAACGAGCGCCACATGCTCAAACCCAGCTTGTTCCAATCCCAGCGCTTGTCCTCCGGCTCCCGCACAAATCTCTATCGAACGCATACCTTTCCCCCAACTCATACCTCGCTCCCGCGCTTAATCTCAACTATTTTCCAATGAAATTATATCACATTTTTTCCACTGTACAAGATTTACTCATAAACAACAGACCACCCTATACAAACATAACCCACCCCAATCCGGGAGAAACTAACCCCAATCCCAAAAAAGTGAGGCATCCAAATGACAGAAACATCTCCAAGCACAAACTCAATGGTAGACAAATGCTTCACCAACTCAAAAAACTGGCGCACGGAAATGGAAACGCTACGTGCTATACTGCTCGGCTGCGACCTAACCGAGGAACTGAAATGGTATCAACCATGCTATACAAACGAAGGCAAAAACATCGTCATAATCCACGATTTCAAACAATACTGCGGACTCGGCTTTTTTAAGGGCGCGTTACTGAAAGACCCGCACGGTATTTTAATCAAACCCGGCGAAAATTCGCGCGAAGGCAAGGTTGCTCGTTTTACTGACGTCGACGGAATTACAAAAGCAGAGCCGATACTGCGAGAATACATCGCCGAAGCCATTGACATCCAAAAATCCGGCTTAACGATCGCCCCACGTAAGACCGAGGATTACCCGGTACCCGACGAGTTCCTGCAACTCTCTGACAGCAACCCAACATT
>CAZJLW010000087.1:5049-13365 GCA_964546895.1 uncultured Eubacteriales bacterium
GCCTTGAAAATAATCCAACCACGGCGTAAAATAGTACCAACAACAAGCGATTCAAATAATTACACCGCAAGGCATCAAGGAGGTTATTCTATTGAATCTATTAAAAAACCCAACCAAACAAATCATAACCGCAATAGCCCTAACAGCAACCATAACTTCAACAGCCCACCGCGAAATCCAAGCGGCATACAGCTACCATATTGTCGACACAGGCGTGACTACCTTTTACAGCAACAACAGCATAATCCCAAAGCCGCCCGAAGGAGCCGCATTTTACGGACAAGACGCGCACTATCAAACAAACATGCCGTCATACACCGACAACGGCGACGGAACGATTACCGATAACGTAACCGGTCTAATGTGGCAACAGGATATGGGTAAAAAACTGAGCTTCTCAGAGGCGTTCACAATGGCAGAAAAATCAACACTCGCAGGACATGGCGACTGGCGCGTCCCCACTATCAAAGAACTCTACTCGCTTATTCAGTTCACGGGTGAATCGTCAGGAGAAAAAGCAAAGAAGTTTTTTATCGATACAAACTATTTCAAGCAACCCATCGGCAATGCGGCAAACGGGGAACGCGAAATAGACGCACAGACTTGGTCGGCAACAGAATACACCGGCAAGACAATGCAAAAATCCGATACGGTGTTCGGCGTAAATTTTATTGACGGCCGGATTAAGGGTTATCCAAAAAATAAAACCATGTATATACGCTTTGTGCGCGGCAACCCTGACTACGGCAAAAACAACTTTGTCGACAACAAAAACGGGACAATCACCGACCTTGCAACTGGTCTCATGTGGCAAGCGGCAGATGATGGGAAGCCGCGCGATTGGGAAAACGCTCTCGACTATGCGAACAAACTTAATCTATCCGGCTATTCCGACTGGCGTCTGCCAAGCGCAAAAGAGTTGCAAAGCATCGTAGACTATACGCGCAGCCCGCAAGCCACAAAATCACCGGCAATCGATCCGATGTTTTCGTGCACCGCAATAAAAGACCCTAGCGGAAAAACGAACTATCCATACTATTGGACATCCACCACTCACTTAGACGGGCCCAACCCGTTCGCAAGTGCGGTATACATTGCTTTTGGCGAAGCACTGGGCAAAATGAATGGCATAGTCATGAATGTTCACGGAGCTGGGGCGCAGCGCAGCGACCCAAAGCAAGGCAACGCAGCCGATTATCCCAAATATATCGGCCCGCAGGGAGATTTGCGTGTGCTCTACAACTACGTCAGATGCGTGCGAACCGTAAAGTAACCCGCTCAAGCGCAACAAAAAGCCCAGAAGACTTGTTTCCTATGTCTTCTGGGCTTTCGTTTTGGCTGAGAAATTTACAGCGGCAGTATGGTCTTTTTGTATTCCTCGTTTATAACCTGCGCGCAGCTGGAATACATCGCGGACAATCCGCAGAATATTCCGACATAACCGGCAGCAGTTTTAATCACATGAATCCCCGTGAAATCTCCGAGCGCCAACATAAAAAACAAAACAGTAAGCGACAAAAACACAATCTGAGTCGCCATGTTATGCTTTCTTGTTCCGACGTACATCATTAACGTGAACAGTCCCCACAGCAGCAAGTAGAAGCCCATAGACTTCTCATCGGCGGCGGCGATTTTGTCCGAAAACGGGTTGCACCAGATAAAAATCAGCGACCACCAAAAAAATCCGTACGCGGTAAACGCGGTTGCGCCGAATGTGTTACCCTTTTTAAATTCCATTACGCCCGCAATAATCTGAGCGGCGCCGCCCAGCGCAAACCCCATAGCAACAATGACCACCGACAGCGAAATCAGCCCGGCATTGTGCAGGTTCAGCAGTACGGTTGTCATGCCGAATCCAAGCAGCCCTAAAGGCGCGGGATTGGCTATGCTGTTTTTTTCGATTGAAGACATGTTCGTTTCTCTCCCTTTTTATGCTTATAAATTGGCGTATATCAGCCTTTTTCCACGCAAAAGTATAACATGGAAAACACAGATAAGCAAAATAAAAATTTGCAATTTACCAAAAAATAGTCGTGAGTGGTTTTCATGCTCTTTATGTATCCGCCTTCTCGTCATTCCCGATTTCACCAATCAGTTCAATAATGTTTGTGAAGTCAACGGCTGTTTTAGACGTAATAACCGGCTTTCCTGTGTCGGCTTCGATGGATTTGCGCGCGTCTCCGGCAACCTTACCGCCTCGCCTTGCTACATCTTGATTTTCTGTAAACCCTTTGCTGCCGTGTACCTTTGCAAGCTCTGTGGTCGTAGCTTCGGCTAACATATTTAGCACTAGCTCTAGCGTACTCATGTTGTCACGCAGGTTTTCTTTTTTTAAGCCTTTAAGGTTTTTATACTGTCGCGTTGACATCCCCGACCATGCACGGGTAATCTCATCAGTCAAAATTGCATACTCAACGCCCTTTTTTACTCCGCGCGAATCCCATTCGTCAGTCAGTTCCTTTCTAACTTGGATCGCTTGCAGTCTTTGGTTAATCCACTCGCGCGTGTATCCTTTTTTGAGATAAGTTTCCAATGCGTGCTCAATGGTCAATTCAGGGTCGATAGTTTCGTCTATACGCTCGCGCCCAACTTGCGCCAGCCACAGCTTAAAAGGCTCAGCTTTGGGCGATGGAATCGATTGAATGATACGTAGTATTTGCTCTGTGTTAGCGACATCGGTCAAGCGTTTTTTTCCATCAGCTGCCATCATTTTCAACTGCTTACAATTTGTAAGCAGTTGATTTGCTCCCTCTTCAACCAATCGCTTTTTTAGAACAGCCCAATAAGTGCTGGCGCTTCGCGGAGTTGCTTGTTCCGTCAACACACCAACAATATCAACAATGGAAAAATACCATTCCTGCGCATCCTCGTCCCATGCGGTACGTATCTTCTTTTCTTCAAAAAGCTGAATACTTCTATTATCGCTCAAATCTATGCTACCTCCCAATCCCTGTTCTTGTTGTATGTATTAACTATAACACATGTAATTTTCAATATCAGTAACGATTCGATAAATTTCAACTTTTTTTCAGACTTCTCAGCACGACAAAAAAATCACACGACAAAAAAATAACACTTGGAATCCACGCAAAAATATGGTATAAAGAATAAAATCAAAAGGAGCGGTACTGTTTATGAATAAATTCTTCCTTACAACCACAACTATCATGTAGGGCAACCTTTGGAGTTTAGTTGTTAATGCAACCGGACGACAAAGGTTAGCCCTGTTTGTCGTGTGGTTGCAAGGATATAAGATACACCTTGCATCACAATATGTGAGCAGGGTGTATTTTTTTATTTGTAAATTTGTTTCGAGCCGAAAGGAAGTGATTGCCCGAATGAATCGTATAATTATGGGTTTTGCCGGGAGGCGGATGACCGAAATATGGCTATCGTATTAACCAAACTAAAAAATTATGAGAGGGAGATTAGCGTGAATAAAAACTTACGTATTGCCATTGTAGGAGCAACGGGTATGGTGGGAAAAACGTTTCTTACTGTTTTGGAGGAAACGCCGTTTGCCGGTGCCCGTTATACACTTTTTTCGTCCTCCCGTTCAGCAGGGACGGTTGTAAGCTTTGAGGGGAAGGACCACACCGTGCAAGAACTTACAGAGTCAAGCTTTGATTCGGGTTATGACATAGCGCTCTTTTCAGCCGGTGGCGACACCAGCCGTAAATTCGCTCCCATTGCCGCAAGTCACGGCTGTGTTGTCGTTGACAACAGCTCCGCTTGGCGTATGGACGAAAATGTACCGTTGATAGTGCCGGAGGTAAACGCCCACGCCGCATTGGGACACAAGGGGATTATCGCAAACCCGAACTGTAACGTCATTCCGGCTGTGGTCGCGCTTAAGCCCATATTTGATGCTTACGGAATAAGTCGCATTGTGTTTTCGACGTATCAATCCGCTTCGGGAGCGGGGCGTTCAGGCGTCGAGGCATTGCAAAACGAACTCGCAGGTAAAACCCAAAATAAATTTCCACACCCGATCGCCGGGAATTGTATTCCTCAAATCGAAAGCTTTCTCGAAAACGGGTACACAAAAGAAGAAATGAAAATGCTCCACGAAACCCGCAAGATTTTTGGTGACAACAGCATACAGGCCACAGCGACAACCGTGCGCGTGCCTGTGGCCGTCGGTCACAGCGTTTCTGTCAACGTGCAAACAAAAAAACCGTTTGATTTAAACGAGCTGAAAGAATGCATGAGGGCTTTCCCCGGTCTTATCGTAATGGACGACCCACAAAACAGCATTTATCCTACACCTCTCGAAACGCAAGGCAGAAATGAAGTCTTTGCCGGACGGATTCGCCGTGATGAAAGCGTGGAGAACGGATTAAATATGTGGGTGGTTGCCGATAATATCCGCAAGGGCGCGGCTACTAATGCTGTTCAGATTGCACAGCTGCTGGTATAAACTTCCCAAACAACGCCGCTATAGGGCTGATTTCGCCCTATAGCGGCGTTTTATTTTGCGGTATTATTCTGCCCAACCATTTTTGTGGAAATTTTCGTCAATCTATTGAGAAAAAAATAAACACGCATTATAATTTGTTTAGTGCATTCTAAATATACTTGTGGAGTATTCAATGAAAAACATGACCTTATTCGCCAGCATACGATGTGCGGTAAAAGGAATCGGGAAGGCGTTTAGGACCGAGAAAAACTTCGCTTATTACGGCGTTATTTGGTTTGTGATGTTCTGTGTTGATCTTTATGCGGGGGTGAGTGCGTCGGAGCATTGCTTGGTGGTGGGGGTAACTGCCGCTGTGTTTGCGGCGGAGTTTATAAATACAGCGATCGAGCGTATGGCCGACCTGATTCATCCGCAATTTAGCAAAGCTATTGCAGACATAAAGGATATTGCGGCGGCCGCGGTGCTCAGCTTTGGCATTGCCTTTTTTATTATACAAGGCATCATTTTGGTACCGAAGCTATGGTTATAAACATGTATGTAACACTGATGCCCGTTATCTTAGCGGGTGTCAGCAATATGATTTTCGTAAAAACGCGGCTGTATCGCCGCTATGCGCGCCCGCTTGATGGGGAACGCTACCTTAAAGATGGCAAACGCGTATTGGGCAATAATAAAACCGGCATCGGTTTTTGTAGCATGATTGTGTTCGCTGCGCTTTTGCAGGGCTTATGGGGCGCTGTGTGCTTACTGCCGTTTATGCGGGAACGAAACGCTTTTTACATAGTAAACGAAAACACAATGCTGTTTAACCTCGGTTTGGGCGCTCTTTTAGGTTTTGCGTACATGCTTTTTGAGTTACCGAACAGCTTCATAAAGCGCCGTCTATCCATAGCCGATGGCAAAACCGTCCACGGCATAAAGGGTTTAGTCTTCTTTGTTGTTGACCAAGTGGACTCTATCTTCGGCGTGGTATTTGTACTGGCGGCATTTGCACCGCTAACTGCAGCCGAGTTTTGGTACTATGTGCTATTGGGCGGCGCAACTCATATTGCCGTCAATCTTGTTTTGGTTTCCCTGAAAATACGCAGAAACATATAGGAGATGTACCGATGTTTTTAGGTAAATACAATAAATCTGTTTTGTTAACGTATGCAGGCGTGTGCGCCGCGCTTTTCGGAATGTTTTTTGCACTGTGCGACCGCATGGATTACGCGTTTTTATGTCTCATTTCTGCGGGCGTGTGCGATTTGTTTGACGGCAAGGTTGCCCGCGCGTGCAAGCGCACGCCGGAGGAGATGGCGTTTGGCGTGCAGATAGATTCGCTTGCCGATGTGGTTTCCTTTTTGGCGTTGCCTTCAATCATTGCCATGAAGCTGCTGAACCTGTGGTATATTGCGGTGATTCCATATGCCCTAGCGGGCATCATACGCCTCGCATGGTTCAATATGCACACGACGCAAGAACGCACCCCATATTTCGAGGGATTGCCCGTTACATATGCGGCACTTATTTTGCCGTTATTTTATCTGCTCGGACTTTTTTTGCCGGCCATTTTTATTGCGCCGGTGCTCACTGTGATTTACCTGTTGATTGCGCTTTTGTTCGTTCTTTCGTTTAAGATTCCGAAGCCTTCGGGTATTTGGTATGTCCTTTTTTCTTTGCTTGCCGTTATTGTAGCGGCAGGCATTGTGATTCTGTAGCTGTATGGAAAATAAGGTATACAGCCGTCAACAAAAAACCTTCGTCAACCATAACGAGACGAAACAGGGGTTTTTAAACTTCCTTTATAAAAGCGTCTTCGGGAGAGTTTTGTTGACGCATATTTTTGCGCGCCGCTGGTTTTCGTGCATTATGGGTGTGTATTACAGCACAAAGTATTCGGCCAAGGCACTGCCGAAATTTATCGCCGAAAACAGCATAGATCTGTCGCGCTGCGAAATGGCGAAGAATGGTTTTTCCAGCTTCAACGACTTTTTCACGCGCAGCGAAGCCAGAGAAAGTCACGAACCGGCCACGCGTTTGATTGCTCCTTGTGACGGCAAAGTTGCCGCCTACCATATTACGAGCGAGCTTTCACTGCATATAAAACAAAGTGTTTACACGATTGCACAGCTGTTGAATGACCACGAGGATTCGGCGCAGTTTGTGGACGGCATCTGTCTTGTATATCGCCTTTCGCTTACCGACTACCACCGTTATTATTTCGTTGATAGCGGCACAATCAAAAGCCATAAGGCCATTCGCGGGCTACTACACACGGTACGCCCCATCTCGGCTCAGTACAACGTCTTCGCCCAAAACTGCCGTGAAGTCACAATGCTTAACACCGACCATTTCGGCACTGTCGCGCATATCGAGGTTGGCGCGATGCTTGTCGGCAAAATCCATAACAGCAAGCAGCATGGTTCATTCAACCGCATGGAAGAAAAGGGTTACTTTGCCTACGGAGGTTCCACGATCGTTCAGCTTTTTAGGCACGGTATGGTTCGGATAGATGAGGATATCATGCGCGTTTCCGGTATGGGCGCGGAGGTTATTGTGGCTTGTGGTGAGGGCGTAGGAGGACGTAAAAATGCTTAAGCGGATTCAGATTTATTTGAAGGAAATGTATCCTGTCATCCCACGCTTGGCGCTGGGATTTATTATATTTGGCGAAATATATTTTATTATCCTGCTTAATAGCGGCGTTACCGCGTTTACACTTGGTGTGCAAGAGATTGTGGGCAGCTTTACCGTGTTCAGCTTTTTGTTGTGGCTGCGCATTGCGGATGACTTCAAAGATTACGAGCTGGATTGTAGGCTTTTTGCGCACCGCCCGCTCCCGTCAGGCCGAGTGTATAAAAAGGATTTGAAGCTGTTTGCGGCTTGCCTTATCGCTATTACAACCATTTTGAATTTTGCTTTCATGAGCAATATTTTATTCTTCATATTGCTCTACACATATGGCTCGCTTATGGCCGTTTGGTTTTTTGAAAAACACAAAATACAAAAAAGCCTACCACTCGCGCTTATAACACATAACCCTGTTCAGTTGATTCTTAATCTATATATCATATCGTTCACCTGCATCAAATATCATCTGCCGTTCGTGAGCCTTACTACAATTATGGCAGCCTTCACGCTTTATTTCCCCGCGCTTATTTGGGAGATTTCGCGCAAAATCCGAGCGCCAAAGGACGAAACGGAGTACACCACATACTCAAAGCTGTTTGGGTATAAGAAAGCCGTTAACTTTATTCTAATCTTAACCTTTGTGGATATTGCAACTAACATCGTACTTTTGATACGGCTCAACACCCTGACTATCGTAGCGCTTTTAATCAATGTTGCGTGGATTACATGGAAGTTTAACCAATTTAAAAAAGAGCCTGAACGCTTTAAAATTGTCGATAAGGTAGAGCGTTATACATATACGCAGGAAGCGCTTATGCTGCTTACCATTCCCGTATTTTTGCTTTTCGGTAAAATATAGCGTGCCGCGGCTTCGGGGGATATGCTCATGAAAAGCGAAAACTTGCAAACGCTTTTAAACCACGGCTTTAATGTGCCGCCATTTATCGTTGTCAGCTGTGCTGAGGATGTGGATTTATCCTTTTCTTCCTCGGCACTTTTTGCTGTCCGAAGCTCGTGCGAAGCGGAAGACAGCCGCGAGCATTCGTTCGCGGGGCAGTTCTCCACCTTTTTAAATGTCGAGCGCCAAGACGTTGAGCAGGCGGTGGAAAAGGTACTTTCAAGCGCAAATGAGGGCTCACGGCAGTACACGAGCGCGTTTAGCTTAAAAAATGGCGGCGGTGTAAAGGTCATTGTGCAAGAAATGGTAGCCGCCGAGCTTTCCGGTGTTTTGTTTACCGCTAACCCGCAGGGGCTTGTCAGCGAGAGCGTATTTGTCGTGGGGG
>CAZJLW010000088.1:0-13364 GCA_964546895.1 uncultured Eubacteriales bacterium
TCCCCTTTGTAAAAATATGTACAAGTCCCCATGTCAGAGCGCAAATTATCCCGCCGTACGGGATCTTTTCATTCTTGAACCATTTTTCGAACGCCTTCTGCGCTCAACCCCTTATTCATTAAATCTACAACTCCATAATAAGCTTCTTAACATCAGCCTTTAATGCGGCGCTCACCGCGGCAAGCATTAGAACCTCAACCATGCGTAAATCTGAATCTTCGCCGTGCGGCAACAACCCCCGGGCGTAGACCAATATTTCACCGAGCGGCTGCTCATGATTGTTCAGCGTATAGAAAAACAGCTCCGTATACGCCAAGTACAGTGCAGTTTTTTCGCGCGGCAACGCATCGCTCAGTGCGACTTCGCTCAGCCCAACCTCGCCCAGCCCGTCATTCATCGGTCGCAGCACCGCCCGCAGCTCATCGAGCGTGAAAACATCTTTCAAACGCTCAATCATAACAAGCAGCGCCAAGTGGCATTTCGTATACCGCCGCTTGCCCAGCGGCGCGGCAAGCACGCCCGTGCGTACGTAGTTCTGTATCATTGTTTTCGTAAAAAAAACGCCTTGCCGTTCAAAAAATTTAACAACCTGCGAAATGCTCATCACATCGCTGAAGCTGTCGGCGTTTTTAAGCGGGTTAGCGTATTTGTCCATTATTTAAACCCCCGTATGTCCGAAGCCGCGCTCGGCGCGCTCAGTCTCGTCGAGGGTGTCCACTTCGGTGAATACCGGTGTTTCGACCCTGCATATGACCATCTGCGCGAACCGTAGCCCGCGGCTTATCGTGAAGTCCTCGTTACCGAAGTTTATGATAGGTACTTTAATTTCTCCGCGGTAGTCGGAATCGACCGTGCCGGGCGAGTTAATGAGAGTTATGCCGTGCCGCAGGGCAAGCCCGCTGCGCGGCCGCACCTGCGCCTCGAAGCCGTGTGGTATCGAAATACGCACGCCCGTCGGTATGAGCTTAATTTCGCCGTGGCGGATAACCACGTCCGCGTGGACGTTCGCGTACAAATCCATCCCCGCCGCGCCGTCGCTCATATAAGACGGCAGCGGCAAGTCAAGCGCATCGTCCGTGCGGCAAAAACAGAATTTATTTTGCATCTGCAATCATCCCCCGAAAATCCAACCCACCGACGTTACCGACGGCTGCCAGGCTTAGTGCGTTTAGGTTAAATATCTTCTCGACGAGCGCGTAAACGTTGTCAGTGTTTATTCGGTCGATTTTCTGTATCAATTCTTCCGGCGACAAAATCCGTCCAAGCATAAGCTGCGAACGCCCAAGGCTGTTCATTCTGTTGGACGAGCTTTCAAGGCTTAGTAGGTAGTTGCTTTTGAGCTGCTCCTTCGCCCGCGCCAAGCCGTCCGGTGTTATTTTGTCTGTAAACAGGCGTTTAATCTCCGCGATAATAAGTCCGACGACCTGCTGCGCCTGCGCGCGATTAAGCGCGGCGTAAATCGAAAACAGCCCCGTGTCGGCGTAGCTCGAGTTGTACGAATAAACCGAATACGCCAATCCGTTTTCCTCGCGGATATTTTGGAATAGGCGCGAACTCATGCCGCCGCCGAAAATCGTATTGATAGCGGCCAGCGAGTACGATTCGTCCGAGCCGACACTGATACTCGGCAGACCCATGCAAATATGCACCTGCTCGATGTCCTTCTCCTTAGTGACGACGCCGGGTGTATACACCGTCGCGAACGCCGACTTTTTGTAGTCCCCGTCGCGTTTAAACCCGCCGAAGTACGCCTCGAGCTTGCGAATAACGCTGTCCTCGTCGAAGTTCCCTGCTACGGCTATTACCGTGTTCTGCTGGTGGTAGTTCGCGCCGTAGTATTCGCGAAACGATACGTTGTCGAACTGCGATATCGAATCGACCGTCCCAAGCACGGAGTACGCCAGCGAGTCGCCGTTCCACACCTGCGCCTGCAAAATATCGTGGACGAGTTCCTCAGGCGTGTCCTCGTACATGTTGATTTCTTCTATAATAACGTTGCGTTCTTTGATGATCTCGCCGTCGTCGAACTTCGAACAGAAAAACATATCCGACAGAATATCAATCGCAATATCGAAATGCGTATCGAGGGCGCGCACGTAATAGCATGTGTATTCCTTCGATGTGAAGGCATTTAGCTGCCCGCCGATTTGATCCATTTCGTCTGCGATATCCTTCGCGGTGCGCGTCTCCGTGCCTTTGAAAAGCATATGCTCGATAAAATGCGAAATACCGTTAGTACTAGTGTCTTCGTTGCGCGAGCCGTTTTTGACCCAGATGCCGAAGGATACTGAGTGTATGAACGGGATGGTTTCAAGGACTACTTGTAGTCCGTTTGATAAGGTTACGGTTTTAAACATAAATCACCTCGTAGTTATTTCTTTAGTTCCAATTTATTTCATTTTCGTCTATCAACTCACCGTTGGATATTGCGTAGTCCAGTTTTCGAATTGCTTCAAGCTCGTCAGAAAGTGGTTGCTCTTCAGGTATAAACTTTATTAATATTCGATAAAGTTTCTTAGTTTTTGAATCCAACGCGTTAATTTGCTTTGCCGAGTCCTTTGTAAATTTTATTTGCAATGCATACACCTGCCTTCACAAAGACATTCGTATTCGACTACCATATAAAAAAACAAGCCGTAACGCCGAACCAAATCGGCGCGTACCGCTTGTTTTTATAATCACTACTGTGCGCCTAAGGCGGCCTTGGCCGACAGGTTCAGTCTGCCTTGCGAATCTATTTCTGTTACCTTGACGAGTATCTGGTCGCCAACGGCAACGACGTCCTCGACCTTCTTTACGCGCTCCTTCGCGAGCTGCGAAATATGAACGAGTCCTTCCTTCTCAGGGGCGATCTCGACGAACGCGCCGAAAGTCATAAGGCGTGTGACCTTGCCCATAAATACGCTGCCAACCTCAGGCTGGCCTACGATGAGCTTGATCATGTCGATAGCGCGGTTAACGTTGTCCATGTTGGAGTCGGCCACGAAAATACGACCGTCGTCCTCAGTGTCGATCTTATCGACGCCGGATTCCTCAATGATGCGCTTGATTGTCTTACCGCGGGAGCCGATGACCTCCGCGATTTTATCGACGTCGATAGTAACGACGGCAATCTTCGGCGCGTACTTAGATATTTCCTTGCGCGGCGCGTCGATGGCCTTCATCATTACCTCGTCGATTATATAATTACGCGATTTATGCGTTTGTTCCAGTGATTGTTTTATTATCTCGGGCGTTAAACCGTCGATTTTAATATCCATCTGAATGGCGGTGATACCGTCTTTCGTACCTGCTACTTTGAAATCCATGTCGCCGAAGAAATCTTCAAGCCCCTGAATATCGGTAAGCAGTACAAAATCGTCGTCGCTGTCGCCGGTGACTAACCCAACGGAAATACCCGCGACGGGCTTCTTAAGCGGCACGCCCGCAGCCATAAGCGAAAGCGTACTTGCGCAAACACTACCCTGCGAAGTCGAGCCGTTCGAGCTAAGAACCTCCGACACGAGACGTATCGCGTACGGGAACTCCTCCTCCGACGGGATAACAGGCAACAGTGCGCGCTCTGCTAACGCGCCGTGACCGATTTCGCGGCGACCGGGGCCGCGCGAAGGCTTCGTCTCGCCTACGGAAAAGCTCGGGAAGTTATAATGGTGCATGTAACGCTTCGTTTCCTCTGAAGGATCAAGGCCGTCAAGCCGCTGAACCTCACCCATCGAACCGAGCGTAGTAATCGTAAGAACCTGCGTCTGTCCGCGTTTGAACAGCGCCGAGCCGTGCGTACGCGGCAAAATATCAACCTCAGCGGCAAGCTGGCGTATTTCGTCGAGCTTACGGCCGTCGGGACGCTTGTGGTCTTTGAGAATCATGCGGCGAACCGTTTCCTTCTCAAACTTATATATAGCGGCACCGAGTGCGGACATGCTGACCTCGTCCGGCTCGAACGTAGGCAATAAGTTCTCCGTCGCGTCGTCCGTCAAGGCGCTGACCTTCTCGTCGCGCTCCTGCTTCAAATCGGTAAAGACAGCCTCTTCCATGCGTTTGTCGGTTATGAAGCTCCTTACCTTTTCGTACAGCTCGTGGGCTACCTTCTGCTCCTGATATGAATGCTTTGGCTTGCCGATTTCGGCCACGATGCCGTTTATAAATTCAACAATACGTTTGTTTTCTTCATGCGCGAGCATAATCGCTTCGAACATTTTCTCGTCGGACACCTCGTCGGCGCCGGCTTCTATCATCATAACCTTTTTCGCGGTTGACGCTACCGTCAGAGACAGCTTGCTTTTTTCGCGGTCGGCTGCGTTCGGGTTAATGACGAGATTGCCGTCGACTAAGCCGACATTAACAGCGGCTGTCGGGCCCCCGAACGGGATATCCGATATCGACAGTGCAATCGACGAACCAATCATCGCAGCAATCTCCGGGCTGCAATCCTGATCGACCGACATAACCGTCGCCACGATGCTGACATCGTTACGGTAATCATTCGGGAACAGCGGGCGTATCGGCCTGTCGATAAGCCGCGAAGTCAAAACGGCTTTTTCGGTGGGCTTGCCCTCGCGCTTTACGAAACCGCCGGGTATTTTGCCGACGGAATAAAGACGCTCTTCATAATCGATACTAAGCGGGAAAAAGTCTATACCCTCGCGCGGCTTTTCGGACGCCGTAGCCGTAACAAGAACAACCGTTTCGCCGTAATGAATAAGCGCCGCGCCGTTAGCCAGCTCAGCGACTCTGCCGATTTGAACGGTGAATTTTCGCCCTACCAAATCCATGCAGTAGGTTTTATACATAAGTTACTCCTCTCAATTCTTCTACGGTGACAGTTATTTTCTTATGCCAAGCTCACCCAACAGGTTACGATATTTAACAACGTCGTTTTTCTTAATGTAATCGAGCAGACCTTTTCTGCGGCCAACCATCATAAGCAGTCCGCGTCTCGAGTGGTGATCCTTCTTGTGAATTTTCAGGTGCTCGGTCAAATGATTAATGCGCTCCGTCAATAACGCTACCTGTACCTCCGGCGAACCCGTGTCGCCCTCGGTTCTACCGTACTTTGAGATGATTTCCTTCTTGTCAATCATAATATACCTCCTAAAATAATTTTTATACCCGTTTGCTCAGAAACGGTCGGAGTTTCCGGTTTCCGGGCAAAGGATTTTAACGCGACAATGATAACACAGAGCTTAGAATTTTACAATACAAAATTTATCACGTGCAAGCGGCGGAAAACCGACGACAAAAACCCTACCGTCGCTTGGCTATCAAGCAACAGTAGGGTTTTGATTTGTCCGGCGAACGGCATATTTATGCTTACAAAAATCTTGCCAGCTCAGCGATTTTCATACCGCCTTGAAGCTTGGCAAGCACATCTTTTTGTTGCTCGGGAGTTAACCTTGCTTTAATTCTTTCCCACATAAACGCTTTGTTGAAACGGTTATCGATCTGATGAGGAACGACATCACAGGTAGATTGGTACCATTTAAGCAGCTTTTGCTGCAATGCGGCAATCTCTCCGGCAAAAAGCGGATTACTTATCTGATTGTGCATTTCCTGCGGATCACCTGTCAAATCATAAAATTCATCATCACCCAAATAACGGCTGATATATTTATATTTCTCGGTGCGAATCATAGTAGCCTTAGCGTGGGCATTTTCATCAAGCTGTGCATATTGCCTCGGCCAGTAGACATTTTCGACGGGAATCCCTGCCTCGCCGTGAAAATGGTATTCGTCGCAATGGGTTTCACCCGGCATACGCCCGCCCTCACTGCATACATAATCACGGAGCGATACCTCGCGGTTCTCAAGGATAGGGCGCAAGCTTTTGCCAAAGTGAGTGTGATTCGGCTTTACCTGTGCATAGTCAAGCACGGTTGCGTAAAAATCCACCAGCTCAACAAGGCTTTCGGAAACACCGGGGTCCGCCGGTTGATTCTTGGGTGGCTTTATGAGCAGCGGCACTCGGGTCAGGCAATCCTCAAAGCAGTTTTGCGCCTTTTCGGTTATGCCGTAATCTCCAGTGTAGTCGCCGTGATCGCTGAGTACAAATATTGCACAATCATCGTAAATCCCGGCCTCGCGCAGAGCATCGCACATCCGGCCAAACTGTTCGTCAACCTTCATGCACATGGCTTGGTAGACCGCCCGCAGCTCATTCCAATCCTCTTCGGTATATTCCTGCATACCCTGATACTGCTGTATCAACTGCTGCATAAGGGGCTTGCCGCTGCACAACTCGGCTCGTATACGAGGCGGAAGCTTGTCGCGGTCTATTGCCGAATAATACGGCTCCTCAATCATATAAGGGGTGTGCGGTGCGGAAAGCCCGATGAAGGCGCAAACAGGACGGTCATCAACAGGCTCAAGCAGCCGCCGGACAGCGGCGTCAACCGCTTCATCATCCGAGTTATAATTTCGGCCGTCCGAGTCTGTTTTAAGCTTGCCGTGAAAGTGGGAGTAATACTGCTTACCTCCCTGTTCTCCTCTGATGTTCGGAGTCTCCATACCGGGAGCCTTGGGAGATAAGCCCCCCGCAAATAATTCATCGGCGTGGCTTTGCATCCAGCCGTCGATCTGACCCGCATAAAGGTCGTTGCGGCCATTCATCCATACATAATAGCCGGACTCTCTAAGCTCGTCAAACAGCGAGCTTTCGCCGGGACGAAGCAAATACTGCATAGTCCTGTGGCCGTGTACATGCGGATACAATCCCGTAAAAAAGCTGCACCGACTTGGCACACAGACCGGATTTTGGCAGTGTGCCTGAGCAAACGAAACGGCGTCCCTTTTCGCAAAATCATCTAAATGTGGGGTGATTGCCGCGGGATTACCCAAATGAGCCAGAGTATCCGCGCGCATTTCATCCGGATTAAATATAATGATGTGTGGTCGTTTAGCCATAATTCAAACTCCTTTTGCTACTTACAAGCTAAAGCTACTTAAATGCCGGCATTTCCCGTGCGCTTGGGGGAACATCCTTCCAGCGTTCGCTGTCATCCGGCACTGTCTGTTGTTCCAAGGCGCTAAACCATGCGGCATTGCGCATACGCTCGGCTTGCTTGCGCATAACCTGTCTTGGATTTACCCCGTTTAATGCCGCCGTGCGCAGCTTATCGGCAAGCTCGGGCAGCTCATGTATTAGGTTGTTCATCTCTTCCGGGTCCTCTTCAATATTAAAGAGCATATCCTGAGCTTCATATCCGCAATAGGTGACGAACTTATAATTTCCCTTCAACGCCATCGCAGCGTAAGCATATTTTTTATCATTCTTTAAAGGATTTTTGTATACCAATGCCTGACTTATTATCGTCCGCTCCGAATCGACTTCATTATTTTGAATAACAGGGACAAGGCTTTTTCCGTCGGGAGCAGGAAAAGAGCTGCCCGCCAATTCGCACAGCGTAGGGCCGATATCCATTATACTGGCGTTGTCTTTTACCACCACGTCGCGCGGAAGCCCTTCGCCCTCTACCAAAAACGGAATACGTACGGACGATTCAAAAAACATATTCTTACCGAAGCAGCCGAGCTTACCCAACATGTCACCATGATCGCTGGTGTATGCAAAAATACCCGTATGCTCTCTTGTTGCCGTAAACTCGCGGAAGGCTTGGCGCACTTGACCAAGCTGCCGGTCGGCCAGCTCGATCATGCCGTAATAGGCAGCCGTTGCTTGTAAGCACTCTTCTTCGGTGGCATCGGCGCAGCGATCCAACAAAAACTCGTTCATATATTCGGGGCGCGCCGCGAAGTTTGCGGGCGGCTTCACCCTTGATTTGTATTTTTGGTACAGCTCAGGCGGAGCTACATACGGGAAATGGGGGCCGTATGTGCCAACCACAATAAACTGCGGCTTGTCATGCGGCTGTTTTAGATAGTCCAGTACCTGCTTAATGACATACGCGTCATAATGCAATACGGGGCTGTCGCCGCCGCCCATCACCTGTAATGCTCCAAATTCTGCAAAACAGCCTTCAAAAGGTCCGCGCTCTGCCTTAAGCTTCTGTGACATGCGAGTCCATGAAACGGGTGTAATATCAGCCGCAATCCGCTTCACGAAGCCATGCCGTTGGTCTGAACCGATAAAGTGCATTCGTCCGGCAAGCACGGTTTCATAACCTGCGGCCGCCAAAGGATGCAAAAATGTAGGCGTGGTGTCGGCAAGCGTGTCGTTGTTTGTAAGAATACCGATGTCTGTCGGCAAGCTTCCCGAAAGAAACGACATGCGTGCGGGAACACACAGCGGGCAGCTTGTGTACATGCGCGAAAATGAGACTCCGTTTTGCGCAAGCTCGTTGAGATTCGGTGTGTCCACCGGGCAACCCTCGTAACCGGTATACTCCGCGCCGTGCTGGTCGCTCATAAAAAGAAGAATATCAGGCTGTTGCTTCATTATAAGGCTTCCTTTCCAAAAGGCGGGTCTGCTTGGCAAGAGCAATACGAGCGCGTTTTTTATTGATATAATTAAATCGGTAGGCATTGCTGAGGTAAACATTCAGCAGCAAGAAGAAGGTGCAAAGAATTATGTTTTGCAGACTGCTTCCCATTGCCAGCTTGGAAAGCCCCATTGTAAGAACCTTAACGCTGAGCGAACCCAAAAGCACACCTACTACCGGACGGCGGCTAAAGCTGCCGATCCAAAGCCCCAACACCATCGGGAACATATTTTTAAAAACCTGTCCGTTACTGCTCATTCCCATAACAGGGGTAAGGCTGCCCGTATAGGCTGCATCGAAAACTCCCGCGCAAGCAACCAGTGCGCCCGCAAGTGCATAACACTGCACGCAGTTAACGAATATATTTATACCCGAATCCGCCGCAAGCTTTTGATTGCCCTGAATCGCACGGCGTTTATAACCGTAGCTGCTGTATTGAAACAAGAAGGTCATGCTTCCCACCAGCAATAACGCCACTGTTAAAATAAACACAATGTTTGATAATATCTCCACACGGGGCTTCGCAAATAAGACTAAGCCCCGTTGGTTATACGCACCAAAGGAAATACATTCGAAAATTAAGCTTACGCCCAAGCCTAAAACCATAGGCAGAATGCGCAGATTTACAAAGAGTAATCCAACCACCAAGCCGCAGACGGCTCCGATAATCATACTGAAAACCAACACACCCACGCCGCCAAGCCCCAAGCTAAGTGCAATGTTGCCGCCAAAAATGCAGCCCATGTACATCTGGGAACCGGCAGAAAGATCCATTCGCCCGCTTGTTAGGTTACAGTTGATAGCCAAAGCAAAACTGAATGAGGTGAGTAAGGTGCGTAAAAGTGCCTTTATATCCGCCAGATTGGCAATAACGCTTACACCGACAAAAACACGGTTGATAATCTCACATAGCAGCCAAACTGCCAGCGGAACAGCTAAGGTTAACACTAAGCTTTTAAGAGTAAAGGATTTTTCTGCTTGTTGCTTCATACCCATGTCCTTTCCTGCCTATTTCTTCATGCGGGCGAGTGTAGAGTCATAAGTAACCGAATTAAGAACCGCTTGCATCTGAGCGTTCGTTATCGAAGGATTATAGATGCCCAGCATTTTGTTTAAGATTTCATCGTTAACAATCCAACTGCTGTTGTCGGCGGGATTATCCCATTTGCTGACAATATCAAGCATTTCAAGGCTTGTGATAGGCCACATATCGCTGTTAAGCTCTGCCGCTTGTCCGTTAGCAGTAAGGGTGGACTTGTTGAAGCCGGTCAGCAGATTATATGCCTGAGCAAAGCCGGACGCCGACGTAAGGCTTACGGGCTTTCCTGTTGCCATGTTGACCGTAGGGTTGCCAAAACGATCCTTAGCGGCAAAGGCGTTGCGCAAGGTTTTAGAAACGGTTGCAACAGCGGCTACCTTGATGTCCTTGCCGGTAACCTGCTCGGTTTCCTGCACGATTACTGCGGTTTTGTCAAAAATCTGTACGGATTGGAGCATCGTATTATATTTTCCCGTTTGAAGCGCCGCAGTTAAGCCGGGTAAATAGCCGTCATCCTGAGTCGGGTGTCCGGGATAGATGTAGATGTTGATATTTTTGTTGTTCTTGGCTTCTATCGGTGCGCCGGAGGTTGCCAAGGCATTGAGCTCATTCTGGAAGGTCAGGCCGTATTTATCTTTTAAGGAAATTAGACATGCCGTCGTAATATCAGTCTGAGAAGCGTTGCCCCTGAAAGCAAGACCGGAACAAATAATAAAGCCCTCTTTTCCGTCTGCCGAAGCGTTCTTTGTAAGCCATTCGGCAAATATCTGAGCAGTGGCGGCTTGATTTGCGCCAAAGGCGGCAAAGTTATCGTACCCTCCGTTAAAAACGGCTTCCGTATTCGGTATTCTCACGGAGTTAATTACATACTGCATTCCCAATTCTCTTGCGACCTGCGTCATATGCTCGCTCGCCGCGTTTGAAAAGCTTATAACAGCTTTGCAGCCAGCATCGGCACAGTTTTCAATAAATGTAAGAAGCTTGTCGTCATCGGTACAAAGCTCGGAAAATACAAACTCAACGTTATACTTGGGGCCGATATACTTTTCGTAGTAGGCGCGGCGCTGAACAGCCTCGTCCGTCGCTTGAATCTCAGCAACACCGATTTTGAATTTCTTAAGTACGGGAGCCGCCGGAGCTGTTGTTGCCTTAGCGGTAGCAGTCGGAGCTGTTGTTGCCGGAGCTTTCGCCGTTGCGGAAGCCGCAAGCCCGGTAGTTAAAATCAGTGAAAGTGCAATTGACAATAGCTTTTTCATAATAACTCTCCTCTTTTAATTATAATTTAAAATTGTTGTCTTGACGGCAGGGTTGTTGGGCGTTCGCTGTTGAGGAAAACCAAAAGCAAAAATATAGCGCCGCGCACTCCCTGAATGATCGTGGCCGAAACACCCAACATAAGCAAGCCCTTGTTGAGCGCGGACACCGTAAGAGCGCCGATGATCCCGGAATAACTGTTAGAACGCGAGCCTCCGAAGATTGACATGCCGCCCAACACCGTAGCAAGCATTACATCCATGCCCATGCCGTTGCCGGTGCTGTTCGAAACGTTGCCCGTACGGATAATAGCAAAAACCGCGGCCAGCCCAACGCCGATACCGGCCAACAAAAAGCTTATGTAAAAAGAACGCTTGGGACTTATGCCGGTTTGCTCGGCGCAATTTTCGTTGCCGCCTAAGAAGCGGAGCTGCCGACCGACCTTTGTCATGTGAAAAATAATCAGACTTACGATGAAGTATACAATGAAGGCAGTATAACGAAAGCCGCCGTTTTCAAGCGCCCTGCAAACTTGAAAGTCCACCTTAAGAGGATTGGCTCCCAAAATCTGACTTGTGATAGCACCGTAAAGCTGCATTGCGACTATTGCAACCATAGCACTTTTAACTTTAAACAAAATGCTGAGTGAGCAGTTAAAAAGCATCAGAGCAATAGAAACAACCATACATATCGCAATCATGAACGCAACGCTCTTCGTCACCCCGAAAGCAACTACACCGCACACGGCCGCGAGTCCCATTATCGCGCCGACGGAAATGTCAAGGTTGCCGGTCGTGTAAATAAAAGAAACGGCTGTTGCCATCGTGCCGATGATAATCGCCTGATTGAAAATACCTTGAAGAACGGTTTTCTGAAAAAACTGGCCATCGGTTGCCATCCCAAAGATTAGAATAATCAAGCCGAGTATACCAAGTGGGAAAAACAACGGAAAGAGCCGCTTGCTCTTAACAATATCAATCCTATCGGCCAAGCTAAGCTTCGGAACAACCTTTTCGGCTGTAGTACCGGTCATGGTTGAATCCTCCTTTAAATCATACATTCAATCAGCGCATGTTCGTCATAACCGTCCGTGCGCAAAAACTCACCGTTTACCTTGCCGTCCTTCATGATGAGTAGTCTGTCAGACATGCCGATAAGCTCGGACATTTCCTCGCTTATCATAATGATCGATTTGCCTTTTTGTTTCATGGAATAAATAAGCTGGTACATAGCGGCCTTTACGCCGATATCAACGCCGCGTGTAGGACAATCAAGTATCAGTATGTCCGCGTCGTGGGCGATCCACTTGCCGAAGACTACCTTTTGCTTGTTGCCGCCTGACAGTGCGCGCACCGGCTGCCAGATGCTTACGCATTTAACGGCCAACTCATCCACCATCAGTTGAGCATAGCGTTTTTCCTTTTTTCCGGAAATGATAGGGCCGAACAGCCGGTTTTTATCATATCCCACGCTTTGAATATTCGCACCTATAGAAGCGTTAAGCTCAAGAGATTCCAAGTCACGGTTTTTTGATACGTAGCCCATTCCGTTTCGGAAGGCAATGCGCGGGCTTGTAATGACCGTTTGACTTTCGCCAAGCAGCACCTGCCCGTCTAACACCTCGTCAAGACCGTAAAGCGCGCGCCCCAGCCCATGCATACCGCATTCCGAAAGCCCGCCGATCCCTAAAATTTCTCCTTTGTGCAGCTCTAAATCAAAGCACAACAAATCCTCCAGAGTTGTGATGCAATCGGCTCGAAGCACAACCTGATCGCTATAGCCGTCGTTATCCACACGGTAGTAGTGGCCTTGCATCTCACGCCCAACCATTTTGTGCTTGATTTCGTTTACGTCGAAATCAGCCTTTTCTATGTTGCCGACTATTACGCCGTCGCGCAGAACGGTAAGCGCGTCACAGTGTTCCATTAGCTCGGGCAGGTCGTGGCTGATAAATACAACAGCCTTGTTTTGGTCGGCTGCGTCCCGCATCAGGCGATACAAAATATCTCGTCCGTGCTGGGAAAGTGCCGTCGTGGTTTCATCCACAACAATAAGCTCCGGACCGCACGACATAAGCTTTGCTACCTCAATAAGCTTACGTTCCTGCATATCGTACTGTGCGGTAGGCCTCGCGGGGTTTATTCCTTTTGCCCCAATGGCTTCAAGTGCCTTCTTTGCCGCAACGAGCATTTTGGTACGATCAATGAGCAGCCCCTTCTTAAAGCGGTCATAGTTTCCCATAAAGATATTTTCCGCCACGGTGATGTTCGGAATGGTGCCGGCCTCCTGCACGATCATGCCGATACCGTTATTTACGGCCTCGAGCGTATTTGCTGGCTTCCACGGCTTACCCTTATAGTACATCTCACCGCTTGTAGGGGGCTGAATCCCGGCAATAATTGATGTAACGGTAGACTTGCCCGAACCGTTTTCTCCAATCAGGCCAAGAATTTCACCGCGCTTTATCTGCATATTGACATTATTCAGCGCCACCGTAACACCGAAATTTTTGCAAAGGTTCTTGATTTCCACAAGCACCTCGCCTTTGCTCGGCATTCTGTGCCACCTCCTTATCTTGTATTAGCAAGTTTGTTATCGATTTTCAGTATAGCGAAAAGCATATCGTTTTTCTGCTG
>CAZJLW010000089.1:0-6551 GCA_964546895.1 uncultured Eubacteriales bacterium
TTAGCGACATCCGTACATAAAGATGTTACGGAGAGGCTTGTAAAAATTAATCCTAAGCTTGCCGGAGAGGCACGTAGAGTTTTAGAAACAAATAAATCCGAAAGGCACATAAGAGGCGGACTGGCCACGAAGGAAAAATACATGACGCTCACGAGCCACATACCGATGAGCAAATTACGCTAGGAGCAGGGCTTCAATACGAGACAAACCGTATTGAAGCCTTTTTTTAAGCACTTGACAAGCCCATGATATTATGTAAAAATTATGAAAATATTTCATAAAAATACAAAACATACAATATAGGGTGAGTGAGAAATGCTTGAATCATTAAGAACCGCCAGAGAAGCGGAACGGAAAAAGCTAAAGGAAATGAGCTTCAAAGAAAAAATCGGCTACATATGGGAGTATTACAGGCTGCAAATCATCGGCGTGGTTATCGTGCTGTGTATTTTGGGCAGTATTATTAATAACGTATTTATTAATCCGCCGAAGAAGATTTTTTCGCAGTTTATATTTTACGGGACGTATGTGGACGACGAGCTGTGTACAAAGCTGTCAGAAAAAATCGGCGAGAACGTCATAACGTTGCCCGAAAAGGAACGCGTAATCAGTTCTTCATTTTATATAAGCACTAACGACCCCGAGGTCAACATGGCTATGGCGCAGCGCTTCTTCGCGATGGTCGCGGCGAAGGAAATCGACCTCATGATTGTAAAACCTGAAGACTACGAAGAGCTGCGTAACGAGGATTATTTTATTGACCTAGCTTCGGCGTTCGGGCAGGAGTTCGTAAACCAATACGCCGATATCCTATTAAAAGGAAAAACGAAATCACAGCCGGAGGAACGCTACTACGGTATAAAGCTCGACGACAACGCCTTTTTTAAGTCGTTTAACATGAAATCCGACGGCTTCATAATGGCACCTGTTATTAACTCTGAACGGCTTGAAAACACATCCAAATGTGTTAATTACATGCTTGGATTCAAATGAGCCGCCCGCACAATACTGCAATGTTAATGCCCCGTTTAACGACGGGGTATTTTTTTGCAAATAAAAAGCCCACCCAAATAGGCAGGCTTAAATAGTTAAAATAGTTCAGCGTTTGTCAACCAAAAATTTAATGGAGGTTTTAACCTCACCCTCGACCTCAATCTGCGAAAAAGCCGGAATACAAACCAATTCGATGCCGTTAGGCGCTACATAACCTCTGGCTATAGCGATGCTTTTGACGGCCTGATTAACCGCGCCGGCACCGATTGTTTGCATCTCCAAGCCTTGACCACCACGAACTATAGCAGCTATAGCTCCGGCTACTGATTTAGGCTGAGATGTTGACGAAACCTTTAAAACTTCCATAACGTTCCCTCCATAAATATGATTGGCTAGCAAAAGCACAGAATCGGCCTTTGTCGCCAATATCATGTAAACGTATAATTTTGCCGGACAAGTGCGTCGTAGGCCGCGGCTTGTTCGGCTTCTTTTTTACTTTTTCCTTCACCGACGCCCAGCGTGGTGCCATGATAAACAGCCGATGCCCTATAAAGTTTATTATGCGACGGTCCGTTTTCGGAAATTATTTTATATACTACGGTTTCCTTAGCCTTTTTTTGAAAAATTTCTTGCAAATAAGATTTGTAGTCATTAGTGACGAAGCTGTTGCTGTGACTGTCGGCCGTGTTTATTTCGTCGTTAAACAGAGACAAAATAAAGCTGCTGGCACTCTGAAAGCCGCCGTCTAAATAGACCGCGCCAAACAGCGCCTCCAGCGCGTCGGCCAGAATAGAATCCTTCTCGCGGCCGCCGAAGCTTTCCTCGCCCTTGCCGAACAGTAAATAATCGCCCAGTTTGATTTTCCTGGCGATTTTGGCTAGTCTGCCCTCGCAAACCAAGCTCGCGCGAAACTTCGTAAGAGCGCCCTCCGACATCTCCGGAAAGCCCTCGTACAGGCGCTTGCTTATTGTAAGCTCAAGCACGGCGTCGCCTAAGAACTCCAGCCGCTGGTTGTTGCAAAGCGTCCCGAGACTGTTCTCATTAGCATAGGAGCTGTGCGTAAACGCCAGCTTGAGCAGCTCTTTGTTAGCAAATACATAACCTATGCGCCGCTGGAAATCCTCCGACATAGCTTACGCTTCGCCGGTAGCCTTTTTAATGAAATCTACGGCGTCACCGACGGTTTTGATTTTCTCTGCGTCTTCATTGGACAGTTCCAAATCGAACTCCTCTTCTAATTCAGATATAATCTGAAAAATATCAAGCGAATCGGCGCCGAGGTCATCCGTGAACGAAGAGTCCAACGTTATTTTTTCAACCGGGATGTTCATCTGCCCAGAAATAATCTGTCTAAGCTTTTCAAATTCCATAATCTCTCTCCTTTAAATTCTATACATGTAAATCCAAACAAACCTAATATAATATAATCGAAAACATATTAATTTTCAAGTATTTTTTCAACGAAGTCGTTCCTCGATTTTTGAAACGATATCTTGCTCGACGAATTTCTCACACTGCAAAACAGCAGCTGACACAGCCTTGGCTTCGGCGCTGCCGTGAGTTTTCACGACGAGCTTTTTAAGCCCCAGAAACGGCGCGCCCCCTACCTCTGAATAGTCGAACCGTTTTTTCAAGCTGCGGAAGTTGTTTTTCAAGACGAGTGCCGCGAGCTTCGACACGGTCGTTCTCGTAATCTCTTCCTTTATCATTTGCATTAGCGATTTCGATAGCCCCTCGGCGAATTTCAACACGACATTGCCGACGAACGCGTCGCAAACCAACACATCCGCCGCCTGCGTAGTAATATCCCGCGCCTCGACATTGCCGCAGAAGTTTACGCCCGAGTGTTCGAGCAGCTCATATGCTTCCTTTGTTAAGGCGTTCCCCTTCTCTCTTTCAGCGCCGATGTTGATTAGTCCGACGCGCGGGTTTGTCACGCCCATAATATGTTCCATATAAACCGAACCCATCTGCGCGAACTGCACGAGATAGGACGGCTTCGCATCCACGTTCGCGCCGCAGTCTATGAGAAACGTGTAGCCCTTTTCGCACGGCAGTAGCGTCGCGAGGGCAGGCCGCTCGATTTTGTTAATCCGCCCTACGATAACCGTCGCGCCCGTCAGCACCGCGCCCGTGCTTCCGGCAGACACGAATGCGTGCGCCTTGTCGGCTTTAAGCAGATTCAACCCTACGACGATCGACGAATCCTTTTTCTTCTTGACGGCCATAGTCGGAACCTCGTCCGTTCCGATTACCTCGTTTGCATTGCAGATATCAATCCGCGCCTTGTCGTATTCATGCTTGGCAAGCTCGGCCTGTACGTCGGCTTCCCTACCGACCAGTACAATTTTAAAGCCCGGCGTGGACAACGCCTGAACAGCCCCCTTGACAATCTCCCCCGGCGCATTGTCGCCGCCCATCGCGTCCACTGCTATTATTATGTTATTCGCCAAAGAAATACACCTCTTTTTGGATATAAAAAAAGACAGCCGTTAAGCTATCTTTTTTTTCGCTATCGCGATTACTGTGCTTTTTGAATAACTTCTTTTCTATTATACGAACCGCAAGACAGACAAACTCTGTGAGATTTCATAAGCTCGCCGCACTTGCCGCACGCAACGAGACTTGGTACGGAAATCTTCCAGCTCTGCGCTCTACGTTTGTCACGTCTGGCCGCAGAATGCTTACCCTTTGGACAAATCGCTCCCATCAAAACCACCTCCACCTAAAAAATCCTATTGCAATTTTCAAAGACATATTGTTGGAATTATACAATTTCAGCCGTTATTTGTCAAGCAATAGTTTCGTTTCGCGGGCTATAGTCAGCTCCTCGTTCGTAGGGATTACGAACGCGCGAGTCGTGGAATCCTCCGTTGCGAAATCTATTTCTTTACCGCGGCAGTTGTTTTTGTCCGCGTCAACTTTAACTCCAAGATACGCCAGCGACTTACAAATTTCCTCGCGTACAGGCGGGCTGTTCTCGCCGAGACCGGCCGTGAATACGATTGCGTCCACGCCGTTCATGGCGGCCGCGTACGAGCCGATGTACTTCGCTACTTTGTAGTTGAACACGTCAAGCGCGATAGCGGCGCGTTTGTCGCCGTTTTTCTTAGCGCCTTCGATATCTCTGAAATCGCTTGACACACCCGATAATCCGAGTACGCCAGATTTTTTGTTCAGGATATTCTCAACGTCCTTGGCGGAAATTTTTTCCTTCTCCATGAGATACGCGATAACTGCCGGGTCGATATCGCCGCTGCGCGTACCCATCGCAATACCCTCAAGCGGCGTAAAGCCCATCGATGTATCGACGGATTTTCCGTTCTCGATTGCGCAGATGCTTGCGCCGTTGCCGAGGTGGCATGTAATTATTTTGAGCTGCGAAATCGGCTTGCCCAAAACGTCGGCGGCCCTTTGCGACACGTATTTGTGGCTCGTACCGTGGAAGCCGTACTTGCGGATTTTATACTTGTCGTAATACTCGTACGGTATGGCGTACAAATAAGCCTTTTCGGGCATCGTCTGATGAAACGCCGTGTCAAATACGGCGCACTGCACGACGTTCGGCATCAGCGTTTCGCAAGCCTTAATACCGATAAGGTTCGGCGGGTTGTGCAGAGGTGCAAGGCTGCTGCACTCGTCGATGGCTTTCTTCACGTTTTCGTCGATGATGACGGAGCTTGTGAACAACTCGCCGCCGTGAACAACTCTGTGGCCGACTGCGTTTACTTCGTCTACGCTTTTGATTACGCCGTGATCTTTGTCTACGAGCGCGTCAAGAACGAGACGTACGGCATCCTGATGATCCTTCATCGGTGTCTGCACGACAAAATCCGCCTTGCCGGTCGGCGTGTGCTTAAGGATCGATCCCTCAATCCCTATACGCTCAACAAGTCCCTTAACGAGAACGTTCTCGTTTTTCATATCTATCAGTTGGTATTTAAGCGACGAGCTGCCGCAGTTTAATACTAAAATATTCATAGTCATTATTCCTTTCCGAATCAATCCTGCGCTTGCGCCTGAACAGCAGTTATCGCGACAGCACCTACTATGTCGGCCGCACAGCAACCCCTTGACAAGTCGTTAACGGGTTTTGCGATACCCTGTGTTATCGGGCCGTATGCCTGTGCCTTTGCAAGACGCTCCGTCAGCTTGTAGCCGATATTGCCGGCGTCGAGATCCGGGAATACAAGTACGTTGGCCTTACCGGCAACGGGACTGCCGGGTGCTTTTTGCGCGCCGATCGACGGAACGATAGCCGCGTCAAGCTGGAATTCTCCGTCGAGTGCAAGCTCGGGAGCCAGAGATTTTGCAATCTTCGTAGCTTCGACGACCTTGTCGACGTCCGGATGCTTCGCGCTGCCCTTAGTGGAGTGCGAAAGCATTGCAACAACAGGCTCAGCACCTACAAGCAGCTTAAACGACTTCGCCGAGCTTAAAGCGATAGCGGCGAGTTCTTCGGAGTTCGGGTTCTGGACGTTGCCGCTGTCTGCGTAAATGAATACGCCGTTCTCGCCGTACTCGCAGTTCGGCACTACCATTACGAAAAACGCCGAAACAAGCTTCGTGCCTGGCGCGGTCTTAATGATTTGAAGCGCGGGGCGCAGTACGTCAGGCGTAGAATGAATCGCACCCGAAACCATACCATCCGCGATACCGTCTTTTACGAGCATTACGCCAAGATAAAGCGGCTCGGTCATGAGAATTTTTTCGGCTTCCTCCTTCGTCATGCCCTTGCTTTTTCTAAGCTCGTACAGCATGTCGACCAAGGCGGCCATTTTGCCGTAAGTTTTCGGGTTGACAAACGTAGCCTTCGATACGTCAAGTCCGTTTGCCGCGGACTTAATCTCGTTCTCGTCGCCGATTAAAATAATATCGGCAATGCCTTCCTTTAAAATCGTATCGGCCGCTTCAAGATTGCGGCGTTCAAGCGATTCGGGTAATACGATAGTTTTTTTGCATTCCTTAGCGCGTTTCTTAATGCTTTCTAAAAAATCCATTTAAAAACACCCTTTCTGATTTAGTGTAAAAAGAAAATACTCCGCCTTACGGCGGAGTAACAACGAACTCATTGATTTTGTAATAAGAATTTATCCAAATCCAAAAACAATTTTACCTTGTCTCCAACTCTGCCAATATTTCTGATGTACTGGTTATAGTGGTTAAGCTTAGCGTTTGGCGGGGGCGCTACGTCCTCCTCCGGAATATAATCGACGGCCTTTACGTTGTCGACTATGAGCCCCAGTACGTACCCCGAGTATTCTATTACGACAATACATGTAAGCTCGTCGTATTCCTTCTCCATTTTCATAAAGCGTCGTCTGACGTCGATAACCGGTATGATTTCGCCGCGAAGATTGATTATACCCTTAACATACGCCGGTGTCTCCGGTACGATTGTTATAGCGCTCATTGTGATGATTTCGTTAACGTTAATAATCCCAATCGCGTATTCCTCGTTATCTATCTCAAACGTCAAATACCTATTTTTCGTCGTATCTTCTTCGATCGGCTTACCGTTTTCAACCTGACCTTCTGTAGCCATGTCTCGTACTCCT
>CAZJLW010000089.1:6651-13316 GCA_964546895.1 uncultured Eubacteriales bacterium
CATATTATTATTTATCAAAGAGCCCGGCAACATCAATAATAAGGCTTATGTCGCCGTTTCCGAGCAGCGTACAGCCGCTTATACCGCGTATTTTCTTTATATATTTAGGAATTGTCTTAACAACAACCTGTTGCTCACCGATTAGCTCGTCTGCAAACAAGCAGATTCTCTGATCGCCGTTTTCCAACATAATCATAATGCCGTCTTCAATATTCGTAATGTCAGACTGAACATTGAAGAACTCATAAAGCCGTACGACATTGTAAACCTCGCCGCGATCCATAATCATTTCGTTGCCGTCGGGATCGGTGAACATGCTTTCCTTTTTGGCTTTGAACGACTGTTTTATTGAAATAATCGGAATTGTATACTTTGCACCGCCCATTTTGACAGTCATGCCTTCGATGATGGCAAGCGTAAGCGGAATCTTTAACGTGAACACACTGCCCTCGCCCGGCGTCGAATCGACAAGTACGGAACCGCCGACAACCTCAAGGTTCGTTGTTACGACGTCCATGCCGACGCCACGTCCGGAATACGACGTGACGACCTCGTTCGTCGAGAAGCCCGGCAGGAATATAAACTGGTGAATCTCTTTCTCTGTATATTCGTTCTCAGGTTTGCGCAGAAGACCGTTATTCTTAGCCTTGCGCATAATTTTGTCTTTATCAAGACCCGCGCCGTCGTCCGTAATCATAATCAAAACGTCGCCGCCGGTACTTTTTGCTTCAAGCAAAACTGTTCCTTTTTCTGATTTGCCGCTTTTTTTCCGTTCCTCAGGCGATTCTATGCCGTGGTCGACTGAGTTTCTTATTATATGCATGAGGGGGTCGGATATATGCTCGGCTATATTCTTATCAACCTCTGTTTCCTCACCCTTAACCTCAAGCACAACGTCCTTGTTAAGCGCCTTACACATATCGCGGACTATACGGTGCATTTTAAAAAACGTAGTGGACAGCGGAACCATTCGCATCGACATAACGTTGTCCTGAACGTCCTTAATAATCTTTTGAAGCTGACGCGTTTCCTTATGGAAGCTCTCAAGCTCAAGTCCTTCCAGCTCAGGATTCTGCGTAACCATAGCTTCTGCGATAACAAGCTCACCCATAAGATTAAGCAGCTGATCAAGCTTGCTGACGTTAACACTGATAACATGCTGTGTTGGTGCTTTCTTGTTAGCTTGTTGCTGATCCGCACCCATAGCTGCGCCTTGCGTGCCTTGCGCCGCGTCAGGCTCGTTTTCTGCGTGGGCGGGTTGAGCGGGAGCGGGGGCTTCTTCTTGCTTGACTGCCACTATCTCGGGCTGAGGAACCGGCTGCGATTCCACCGCTTGCTCCGTGGCCGGCGCTTCTTCCTGCTCGGTCTGTTCCGTCAAATCCATATCCTTCAAATAAACAGTCTGCATCAGCAAGTCGTTTATGAATTTATAATCCTTTTCGCTGTCAAACTTTATAGAGAAGCCGTTTTTGCGGATAACAGCAATGGCTTCCTCGTCGATGATATCTTCCGGCTCGTGAGAAACGTTCGTTATAACGTTTTCTATGTTATGAACCAGCGTGTACGCCCTAATATTTTCCATTTCACAGCCGTCTTCGAAATGAATCTTGGCTGTGTAATGGTGCAGACCGTTGTCCGCTGCGGGTGTCGCCTTCGTCTCTTCTTTCGCGGCATTTTCGGAGGTCGCTCCGGCTTTACCATCTTTTGCTCCGCCGCCTTTAAGTACCTGTAAATAATTTTCGATTTTATTAATCATTTCTGTGCCGTCGCCGTCAGCCGCCAAGCCGCTTTCGATTTTAGCAAGCTCATTCTTGACGAAGTCCATGCCTTCAAGCACTATGTCAGTCAGCGTAGAGTTGTCGACGTTCGTCGGGTTGCCCTCGCGTAGGAAATAAAACAAATCCTCTATCGCGTGAGAAGTCGTCGAAATCGTGTCGAACATCATCATAGCGGCTGAGCCTTTTATTGTGTGCATTATTCTGAATATCTCGTTGATCGAATTCATGTTGTAGCCGGACTCAGCTTCCAAAATGTTTTGCTCCAGCTGCTCCAAAAGCTGCCCCATTTCAAAGGTAAACATCTCTAGCATAGACTCTCTATCAAAATCAGCCAAACTAACCATCACCTTTTCGTTAAAATTTGTATATCAATTTTCATAACAGTGTCAGGGCCTTTTGCTAAGGCTTTCTATACAGCGCAGGCTTAACATATTTGAACTCTGTAGACGTATGATTAAGCGACTCCGAATGTCCTATGAAAAAGTAGCCGCCCGGCTCCATGCAATCGTAAAACCTTTTCACGAGAGCATCTCTCGTTTGATTATCAAAATAAATCATGACGTTACGACAGAATATAACTTGAAACTTCCTTTTAAACGGGAAGCGCTCCTCCATGAAGTTGAACTTCCTGTACGTAACATTCTTTTTTATATCATCGCAGACAATACTGCTTGTACCGTCATAGCTTTTGAAGTATTCCTTGCGCCATTTGTCGGGCAGAGTGCCGACACTGTCGTTAGAATAAATACCGGCAACGGCCTTATCAAGAACCTGAGTGGAGATGTCTGTAGCCAAAATCTGAGTATCCCATTTGGGAGTAATATTTTTGAAGTGGTCGTTAACAATCATTTGAAGCGTGTACGCTTCCTCACCGGAAGAACAACCCGCACACCATAGCCGCAAATCCTTTTGGGTGTCGTATGTTTTCTGAATGTACGGCAGAACAGTAT
The DNA here is from genome assembly GCA_964546895.1 of uncultured Eubacteriales bacterium. GTDB lineage: Bacteria > Bacillota > Clostridia > Lachnospirales > CAZJLW01 > CAZJLW01. Next base: position 9,380 of record CAZJLW010000089.1, read on the forward strand.
CCCTTAGATAATCGAAATGATCTGTCTCTCGCATAAAATAAGTATGATTGGTTGTGATTTTATCAATGAATTTCACAACGGCTTCGCCGGATTTGTCCTCTGTCAGATATTTAAAATACTGTGTGAAATCGCTTAGACCAAGCTCCTGTATTGTGGAGCGCAACCTGGAATACACAAGGGACTTCTTTTCGATACCGAGGCTGATTCCGAAGTTGTCGTTAATATAGTCCCTTATCTGAATAAACTCTTTATCTGTTATATCATTCATTCATTCTCACCCATATATGCGTCAGACAACGAGCGTCATTGGCTCATTGAAAAAATTCGTGAAAAATCCCACGAATCACTTTAATAAATATATATGAACGCTACCATTTTTGTCAATAAATATTGAAATTTTTTATTATTTATTTTATAGTGAGCAGCATATTTGAAGGCACTGACAAGCCGTTAACATTGGAGAGATTTTTATGCGAATCGTCGGTATAGTCGCAGAATACAACCCGTTTCACAACGGACATTTATACCACCTGAAAACTTCGCTGGCCGAAACCGGCGCAGAGAAAGCTATAGCCATCATGAGCGGACATTTTGTGCAGCGCGGCGAACCCGCGATGTGGGACAAGTGGCGTCGCACAGAAATGGCGCTTAAAAACGGCGTGAGCCTAGTCTTAGAGCTACCCGTCTTTTTTTCGACTGCCAGCGCGGAGTTTTTTGCGGCTTGCGCCGTGGGGATACTTAATGGAACCGGTGTGGTAGATGCCCTGTCGTTCGGCTCAGAATCGGGCGATTTGCCGCTGCTTGATAACGCGGCTGAGCTGCTTGCAGATGAAAGCAATCTGCTCAGTGGTTGGATTAAACATTATTCCGACGCCGGTCTGCCGTTTCCAAAGGCGCGCGAAAAAGCCTTGTCGTCGGTATTGGGCGCGGAAGCCGCGTCAGTTTTACAAACCCCAAACAACATTTTAGCCGTCGAATATTTAAAGGCGCTAAAAAAAATAAACTCGCGAATCGAACCATATACAATGTCTCGATTGAAAGCAGCGTATCATTCGCAGGAAATAAGCGACATATCGTCTGCGTCGGCGATACGCGGCGCGCTAGAGAGCTGGGCGTTAGACTGCGGCGCGGCGGCAATCCGCGGCGCGGTTCCACCCAGCGTATACGAAATAATACAGGCGCAGTACGAAAACGGGCAGTCCGCGCCGAATATAAACGCATATTCATCCATTTTGCAGTACCTACTAAAAACAAAAACCGCCGCCGAAATAAGCGCAATCGCGGACATTACCGAAGGACTTGAAAACCGTATCATATCCTGCGCCGATAGCGAGTTCGCTATAACAGATATTTTGAACGCGTTGAAAACGAAACGGTTTACGTACACCCGCTTACAACGTGCGTTGCTGCACATTATTCTAAACATCACAAAGGAGCAGTTCACCCGATGCGCTGTAAATAGCGGCGCGCGCTACATTCGTGTACTAGGTTTCCGTAAGGAAGACGCATTCCTGCTACGCGAAATCGAAAAGCGCGGCACTTTGCCGTTAGTCACAAGCATTAAGCAAGCCGAAAAGCATCTTGACCCAACGTCATTGGAAATGCTTCAAAAAGAAATCGTAGCCACTGACATTTACAGTCTAGGCGCAAAAAAAAGTACCCTTGATAAAAATCAAGAGTACACTCGACCGCTAGTTATCATTTAAAGCGCATTACTTTATAAGTGCGCCAAATTGCTTGCCGTATTCAAAAGCTTGTGTCAGCTGTTCTTCCGTCGGGTTAAACACAAAACGAAGGCTTTCGAGCGGCATATTAAACTTCAACTGTTTTAGACGCGCCTCGATATTCGGCACGCCCTCTCCACTCCAGCCGTACGAACCGAACGCGCCCGCCAGCTTCCCAGCATGAATAATCGGATTAAGCGTGTTAATAAGTTGCATCACAGGCGGCAACGCATCCCCGACGATCGTAGGAGTGCCGAACAAAATGCCCTTCGCTTCGGCCACTGCCTTGGCGGCCTCGTCCTTATCATCCACTACCAAATCATACAGCAGCACTTCTACGCCGTCGTTTTGCTTAACGCCCTCAGCAATGCGCTCGGCGATTTTTTTTGTGTATCCGTATGCGGATACGTACGAAATAACGACGGAACGCTTAAACGGCTTGCGCTCGTTGATGAAGTTTTGGTACATATCAATATATTTCTGCGGGTTCTCGCGAATAACGGGGCCGTGGCCGTTGCAAATCGTTTCGATTTCCAGCGGCTTTATTTTATCTATGGCCTTTTGCATAAACGTCGGAAACGGTCCGATTATATTGTCGTAATAATATTTATACGCATCGAAGAAATCGCCCTCGATTTTATCGTTAAACACGTTCTCGTCACAGTAGTGGCAGCCGAACGAATCGCATGTGAACAGCGCCTTTGACTCCGGAATGTATGTATACATAGAATCCGGCCAATGCAAAAACGGTACCGAAATAAATTTCAGCGTCTTGCCGCCAATATCGAGCGTAGTATCTTCCTTGGCGACCATGCTCGTAAACTCGCAGTTTGTTATTTCCTTTAGGAATTTCAGCGCAGTGCCGCTGGCGACGATTGTCGCCTTCGGACACAAATATAGCAAGCGCCGCAAACTGCCGGTGTGGTCGGGTTCTGTATGATTAACGACGATATAGTCGATTTCCTCGGGATTGCAAACGGCCGTGAGCCGCTCATAAAACTCGTCAAAGAACCGCTCCTTGGCTATCTCAACCAAAACGGTTTTTTCCGTGCCCTTTACGACATACGAATTGTACGTAGTACCGTAATCCGTATGCATAACCACATCAAACACGCGTATATCAAAATCCAACGCGCCAACCCAGTAAATATCCTTTTTTACCTCCAACGGCTTAAACATCAAATCTCTCCTCTGTATTCAAAGCATTACACCCGATAACCCCTGTTTGTATCCTCCGGTACGAATTCGTCAAGCTTGCCGTTTTTATATGTCAGTCCGGCATAGAGCTTCTGCGCGTTTTCCATAATAGGCTCGCCGCTGTCTTCCGTCTCGCCAAGCTCGCGCCATGTCAACATCAAGTTGCTTAACAGTCTTTCGGCTTCATCTAAGGTATCGGGTTTTTTACTATAAAGTGCCTTATAAAGCAGCTTGTTTACGTATAAATAAATATCCATAAGAGTAAGCGACAGCTCGTAGTTAATATCCAACGAATCTATCAAAACCCTGACGGATTCCACAGCCTTTATTATATTCGTATCGTATGCAACACCGCTGCATTGCTTTGCGGACTGTATAAAATCAATCGCAAGCTCGTAGTTTACTATGAGCAGCCCAAGCCGCGACGCGTTCGTAACCCTTGCAACATAATCCTCTTTATTCAAAATCATGGTACACCTGCTTTCTTTGAAAATGGGGCTAACGCCCCATACCCCACCGTTTCGCGGAAATGAATTCCGCTACACTTACGCTCGCTGCGCGGCGCACGTCGCTTTGCGCCGTGATACCTTACGGCGTGAGGTATTAATGCCTAATACGTTTATTGCAACAGCGATAATATTTGCTGCGGGCGTTGGTTAGCCTGCGCCAATATCGAAACTCCGGCCTGTGCGAGTACGTTTTTCTGAGAATAAACCGTCATTTCCTCGGCCATATTCGTATCCATTATTCGGCTTCTGGCTTCCTGCATATTCATAGCGTTGGAGTCGATGTTTCTTACCGCCTGCTCGAATCTGTTCTGGTATGCTCCCAATGTTGAACGCACTGACGATATTTTTTCGATAGCCGCTTCGATGTAGTTTATACACTGCCCGCATGTTTCTTCTGTGGAATAATCCAGTTTGCCGCTTACGAGAGAGTTAGTCGTCGGCGGTATGATCGTCGCATCAAACAGCGTCTCGGCTGTTATCTTCGGAATAGACACCTCGATATTCATG
>CAZJLW010000090.1:0-13274 GCA_964546895.1 uncultured Eubacteriales bacterium
TGCAATCTGCTTTTTTCTCTTTCGTCATACGGTATGCTTATTGCGTCGTTGCCGTCTTCTATTCTGATGCTGTTTATGATATCTTTGCGCAAGCTATTATATTTACGCATACCTTCTGCGGAGATTTCTACAGTAACAAAAGCCTTCGTTAAGGCATACGCGACTCCTTTTTCGGCTTCGTTTGTGCTTGTTGTTTCCTTCGCTTGCATTAATTCTTTTTGCGCTTCCAGCTCTAACTCTTGCTTTTGTTTTTGCAGTTCCTCGATTTGCTTCTCAAAATCTTTTATCTTGCGTTTTTTGCTTTCTTCGCTCAGGTTTTGATTCTCTTTGGTTTGTTTAATCTGCTCCTCTATTCGCGCAATCTGTCGGTCTATATGGCTGGTGGATTTTGTTTTTCCGGCCTTTTGTTGACTGGGCGAATATGCTTGAGGTATTGCACCTGTTGACATTGCTTTCATTGGCATAACACTCCTTTATAAAACAACGCACTTCTCCAATACTATATCGTAATAATATTGGAAAAATTTAAGTGTTTTCGTATTTGGCGCATAAAAATACACCTACGGAACGTTTTAGCGTTCCATAGGTGTACTGTTTGACGGCTCAGCCCGATATCGGCACGTGATTGGCTATATTTATGATAAGCTGACGGAGGTATTGCAGCTTATCAAGCCGTTCAGACCAATATTCGGGTGATTGCATTACGCCGGCTGCTTTTAGTCGGTTCAGCGCGTCGTTTGCGTCGGTTATGCCGTTATTTGTAGTAGCATTTACCTTAGCGGAGGCAGTTTGTATGAGCATATCAAGATATTGCAACGAGTTAATGTTGCTTCTCCAGTATTCCGGTGATGCGATTACACCGGCGCTTACGAGCGCGTCTAGCGCTGCGTCGTAGCTGAGAAGCCGTATTATTTCGTCGAACTGGAAATCGCGGCCTGGGCAGTTAGGCTTCCATTTCGGGGTTACGTCGCAGTGCCCCACAATATTTGTTCTGCAAAGTGGTATCTCGGTATTGAATATCTTTTTTACTTCAGACCTAATGTGTTTTATCAAATCAACAGAGGCTGCCTGCTGTAAATCGGTCAGCCTCCCGTTCGTCTGTGAAGATATTCCTTCGTGTTCGATGCCTATTGTGTAATAGTTTGCGTTGGTTTTTCTCTCGCGGACGGCCGAAAGGCGCGACGCGCCGTAATATCTGCTGTCGCTCGGATTGGTCGAGGTTCCGTTGCACCATGCCGTGTCCGTTAACGGAACGAGCTGTACGACATCTCCGTTTTTTGAGACAACGAAATGCGCCGACACGCCGGAATCCTTGTTGCAGAGCCAGCTTACGGCTCCCGCATAGCTTCCGTCGGTTATATGGCATACGATTATATCCGGTTTCCAGCCGGAGCGTCCCGCGTTTTTGTTGGGCGAAACACGTTGTTCAATGTTCATATTATCACCGGTTTCATTATTTTATCTTGCAGTACAGGCAACGCGAAATGTTACGCCTATCGCGCTGCCTACTACAATATATGAGACAACCGGGATTTTGGTACAAGATTATCAGAGTTATTTCAGACGGGTTTAATCGCTATCGAAAACGCGAACTCGTTCATGTTAAGCCTGTATTTTTCGAGCAGCGCGGGGCCGCAGCTGTTGGAGCCGATTCCGCTTACCATTGCGTCAAGGCACAGCACGGTGTAGCCGCTGTCCTGCAGCTCGTAATTGTGGCGCTTCGCCGTAAGCTCCTCCTGTGAATAATGCGAAGCGTTAAAGCTGAAGCCGTCGCCGTATGCGACAAGCCCGGAGCGTCCGCCGTTAACGGCAACGTACGAGCAGCTGTAATGGCTGCCGTTTTCTTGCGGCTTGATGTAATCCTCGTGCATGGCGGTTACATTCGTTACAAATCTGCCTACGTAGCTTGCGCGGCGCTTGTCGATGTAGCTTTCGTGCGGGCCGTAGCCGAAATACTCTACGCTCTCCATCTCGCGCGGCAGGAACATTCTCACGCCGAAACGCGGGAAGTAGGGAACGCATGGATTTTTCTTCACGTTCATGTCGACGGATATCGTTCCGTCTGCCTTGACCGTCCAACGCGCCGTGATGTCTGCAAACCGCTGTAAATATATCGCCGACAGCGACAGACGGCTTTCGATAACGACTGCGCCGTTTTCGCGCGTCACGCTTGTTTCATACGCGCGGGCTATAATTCTGTCGTAGCCGCTCTTTGACCAGTTCTCGCGAATGTTGCGGTCGTTGTCGGTCGGCGCGCGCCATACGTTGTACTCCATTGGCTTTTCAATAACAGATATGTTATTCATAACAAGCCGTGAAAAAATACCTGTAAACTTGTCATATACGTAACGGAAGCTTCCCCCGCAAATATCTATAGCCGAATCAGTCTCTGCCACCTCAACAACTGCCGCGTTCTGCGTCTGTCCGGACGAGCCAAGCAACGCAGCAAGCCGCTTACTCTCCGACGATTTTTTCAGCATAACCTGCTCAAAACCAAGGCTATGCTCCGTAGCTCTCTCAATAAATTCAAAAATAATCGCATATGTAGCATTCTCCGGTGTGTTAATCTTGATGTTGAACGTCTTCTGTCCGTGCGGTGCGATATCCGGCTCGCCGGAATCTATAACGCCTTCCGAAACGGCTGCGCCGTCGCATGTAACAGTATACTTTACAAACAACAAATCCTTCGTATTAGTAAAATCAAGCATATTACGCAGCGTAAACGCACCCTGCGCCGCATCGTACGCCGCAATACGCAGCGGACGCATTACATTCTTATATTCAAGCAAGCCCTTATGCGGACGTCGGTCGGGATAAACAAGCCCGTCCATGCAGAAGTTGCCATCGTGCGGGAACTCGCCGGAATCGCCGCCGTATGCGTATTTTGCTTTGCCGGTCTCGGTTTTGCCTACGTAGACGGCGTGGTCGCACCATTCCCAGACGAAGCCGCCGCAGAATTTATCATATTTGTCAATAAGCTCGAAGTAGTCCTCCGTGTCGCCGGGGCCGTTACCCATTGCGTGAATGTATTCGCACTGCACGAACGGCCGCTTGTTGTCCGGATTTTCGCAATACGCAATAACATCAGCCAGCGAGGCGTACATTCTACTGAACGTGTCCAAGCACTCGGACGTGCTGGTGAGGTTGTCGACGCGCGCACGCTCGTAATGCGTCAGGCGCGAATCGTCGTACGCCTTCGTCCATTTGAGCGCCTTTGCGAAATTGCAGCCGTAACCGGATTCGTTGCCCATCGACCACATTACGACGGACGGCGCGTTTTTGTCGCGCGTGACGAGATGCTCGACGCGGTCGAGTATAGTGCGCTCAAAAACCGGATCGTCGGCCATGAGGTCGTAGTTCGCATCGTCACCGTAGAGGTTTACGACACCGTGACATTCTATATCGGCCTCGTCGATTACGTAAAAGCCGAGTTCGTTACAGTATTCCACGAACAGCGGCGAGTTGGGGTAGTGGCTCGTACGTATGGCGTTAACGTTATGCTCCTTCATAATTTTCAAGTCGGTAAGCATATGCGCGCGCGTAACGGCTGGGCCGACGAGCGGGTCGCTGTCGTGGCGGTTGACGCCGCGGAATTTTATCTTCTGCCCGTTAAAATATACTACGCCGTCGGCTACCTTTATTTCGCGGAAGCCTACGCGCTGATAAATCGTTTCGCCGCACGACGTTAGCCGCAGCGTGTAGAGATACGGCTGCTCGGCGTTCCATAGTGTGACGTCGTTGACGGTTGCCGAGATTTTTCCGTTCTCAGTTACACCTGACAGAATTTCTTTACCGTCGTTATCGCAAAGTGAATACGAAACAGCCGCCGCGCCGTTCAAGAAGCTGATATCAGCCGAAAGAACGGCGTTTTTGTAATCGTCCGACAGCTTCGTCTTTACGAAGAAATCTCTCATATGATTCTGCGAGCGCGACAAGATATAAACATCGCGGAAAATACCGGACGTGCGGAACTTGTCCTGGTCTTCGAAATAGCTGCCGTCGCACCATTTTACGACGAGTACGGCAACTGTGTTTTTGCCGCTCGTGAGGAAGCCGGTAATGTCGAACTCGCTCGTAGAGTGTGAAATCTGGCTATAACCGACGAACTTTCCGTTAACCCACAGATAAAAACACGAATCAACACCTTCGAAGCTTATGTAATGCCGTTTGTCGCCCGGCTCGAAATCAAAGTCACGAATATATGCGCCGCACGGGTTTTCGATCGGGACGTAAGGCGGGTCGTAAGGGAAGGGGAAGCGCACATTCGTGTACTGGTGGCGGTCGAAGCCGTGGTTCTGCCAGACAGACGGGACGGGTATCTTCCCGAAGCCGTTGCGGTCGAAACCCGCGCGCCAAAACTCTTCCGTCGCTGTGCGTACGTTGTTGTAATACTTAAAATCCCATTCGCCGCTGAGCAGTGTGAAGCGGTCGGACTGTTCGCGTTCGGCAAGCGCGCCGCCTTCGGAAACAGGTATGTAGTACGCCCTGTTTTCCATCGTGTTCAGGTGCAGAACCGACAGATTCTCAAAATAGTTCTCAACAATCATTTCTTACAGCTCCTTTTCAAAATGTATTGACAAACAAAAGACATAAGCGGAAATATCGTAGCGCAGGCTATCCCGGTACGAAGCCCGAGCTGCTCGGGAGTAAAAATCAAGCTCGAATCAAAGCGCGGTATGGAGAAATCCGTAATGACACCGGTGAGCCACGGCCCAACGGACGCGCCGATATCGCCACCAGCCGCCAGCAGCGCGAACATAGACGCCCCGGCAAGCGGCAGCTTGGCAGACGTGATGACGAGCGTACCCGGCCACAGAAGGCTGACGCAAATACCGGTGACAACGCAAGCCAGCACGGACAGCCACGGGAACGGCGAGATTGCGACTGTAATATAGCAGCCGACCGTGACAAGCGAGCCGTAAACGAGCAGCTTGTTCAGGTCAAGCTTCGAGCCGATGATGCCGTAAATAAGCCGCCCAATGCCAAGCATAAGCGCAAAGCCGCACATGCCGAGCAAATCTCCTGCGAGCTTCGGGAGGGCAAGCCCTTTTTCCATAAACGACGACGACCACTGCGACATAACCAGCTCGGAAGCGGCGGCGAATATCATAGCAAAAAACGCGGTGATAAAAATGGGGTTAACGATAAGCGATTTGATTTTCATGATTTGAGATTCGTGAAGTTTTGACGCGATAGGCGCCTTAGAGAATAGGTAGGTGTTGATAAGAGGCACTATTGCCCATAGCAGGACGATAATATACCACTGAACCCGCAGAAACAGCAGCACAGTAGTAACAAGTACAACGGTGACCTGTCCCCATGCGTAGAACGAATGCAGCATAGCCATAGCCTTATCTTTTTCCTTAGTAGGAATGGCGTCGACGATGGGGCTTAGCAACAGCTCAAGCAGACCGCCGGACGCCGAAAAAATAACCGTCGCGATAACAAAGCCCGTGAACACGGAGCCTTTAAATAGTAACGGTGCGGTGGCAAAGCAAATAAAACCAAACACGCACAATATATGCGCGGTGACTACGAACGGCTTGAAACCATATTTATCTACGGGCTTGCTGCATAATATGTCAACAATAACCTGTGTGAAAAAATTGATGAGGACGAGAAGCCCGAATTGCGAGTATGTAACGCCGTAAAGCTCGCGCAGCGGTATGTAAAGTATGGCCGTCAGATTAATGACGATGGCCTGAGTGAAGTTACCGACATAGCACGCGGTAACTGTGGGTTTGTAAGAAACCAATGGAATAATCCCCTTTCGTATTTTGTGGAGGTGCTGGTCAATCCGGACGACATCGGACGATGTCAGTCAGGCTGATTAACGCACCGGCTATTATGCATAAATAGTACGTAATAAAGCGCCAAATAAACATAGCAGGAAAAATGGACGCCTTAGTAAAAAAGATAGTAAAGAATAGATAAAAGCTGCCCTCAGCGGCACCGCTTCCGCCGGGAACAGGTACGAACGCCGTAATCATAGCGATAATAGCGACGGCGCAAATAATATAAAGATACGTGCTGCCGCTTAAATTAAAGCTTCTGTAAATACAAAACGGGATACAGTAAAACGCCGTAAGCTGCAAAGTCGTGACGACAAGCGAGAGCAGTATTGTTTTTTTATCTCTGTTGATGATGGACGAGCTTTCGTGGAACATATCTATCTGGTGCATAATTTTTTCAGTGTAGCGTCCCGGGTTTTTGAACAGCTTAATACCCGATACTAGGCGTAGCATAAAGCCGTAAAATTTTATAACAACGGACTTATTAGTAGCAGCGGCGTAAACACATAAAATAAAAAGTACATTAACAACAACACCGGCAGTGGCGAACCAAAGCAGATTAGCAATAGTTCTATGAAAAAAACGGAAGCTGAATATAACGGACACGACGGCGTACAACGTCATGCAAAGCTGGTAAATTATTGTTTTAACCGTAATGAATGAACCTGCGTCGCCGACGCTGATGCCGTTGCGCGTCAGCTCGAGCAGCTGCATAGGTTGCCCGCCTATCGCAAACGGCGTGAGCGCGTTATAAAGCAATCCGATTAGCGAAGCCTTCACGGATTTGTAAAACGACTGTTTCCTATAAAGCAGACGTATAAACATATGTAATACCAGCCCGTCAAGCGCCCAATACAAAAAAACGCAGCAAACCCCTGCGAAAAACCACAAATTGTTAAGCCCTGTGACGGCGCGGTAAAGGTGCCGGAAACCGCCGGACGCGGCGACGAATACCGACAGAATAGCAAACGACAGCGCAACGGATATCAGTCCGATCAGATTTTTTTTAACAAAGTAGCCCATAGGCTTGCGTTCCCCCATTCGGACTGCTTAAGCTTTACGTAAGCTTCGTTGTAGAGGGATTCCCACTCGGCCAAAATAGTCTCGGGCGTGTAGTAGTTGTGGCATTCCCACGCTTTTTCCTCCCAGTGGTTCAGTACGGCTGCGTCGTTCAACGCTTCGCGGATCACTCGTGCGAAACCGGCGGGTGTTTTTTCCTTCATATAGCAGTCAAACAATATGTCTTCATAAATGCTGATATCGCGTAACAGAATAGCTTTTTTGCAGCAGAGCGCTTCCAAAATCGTCATAGGAAACAGCTCATCAAACGACGGCAGAAACATAATATCGCACAGGTTATATAAGTCGACCATCTTGTCGCGGTCGACGATGCCGAGGAAGCGCATGTTCTCAGGCGGTTCCTGCATTATGGCTTTTATTTGCTCGTAGCCGTCTGATATTTTGCCGAACGAAAAGCCGCCCGCCCAGACGAACTGATACTCCGGAAGCTGCCGCGCGACCTCGACGAAATCGATAATACCCTTACGCCGCTGTAGCTGCCCTGCGCCGAGAATAATTTTTCGGTCGGTCGGTAAGTCGAACAGTTCTTTGTTGAGCCGGATTATTTCGGGGCTTTGGGGGTAGAAATCCTTGTCCGAGACGTAGTTCGGAATGTATACGATTTTCGGCCGTGTTATTTTGTAGTCCTCAAGTTTTTTTATGACGGACGGGTTAACCGTTACGAGGAAGTCCATGCTGTTGTAGAAGCTCAGCAAGTATTTATAAAACAATTTTTTGAACGGCCACGGTAAATCCAAGCTATCCTCGAGCGTGTCGGGTAAAAAATGTACGTAGCCGACCGCAGTATTTCTGCGCCGCGTAAAAAGCCGCTCGACGTAATAATTCAGGTTGACGGTATGGTAATGAATGATGTCACATTTCTTGTTGCTATTATCATATATAGTAAAGCCGTTAAGCCCTTCCGTTACGAGCCTTACTTGCTCCTCGTAGCATGAGCCTACGCCTTGTCCTTTTATTAAGTTGGCTGACGAACGCATATTAATCGTTGGCATATTAATCTCTCCTTTGCTCCCTATGTATTATATACTAATTACGAGAAAAATTCGTAAAAAATTTGTCGTTTCAATAAAAAAAAGAAAAGCTGCTGCAAAACCGATAGAAATCAGTTTGCAACAGCCACATGCTTAGCTAAGCGCGCTCTCGAGTTTGTCCAGTTCGTTAATCGGAAAAAGCGAAAGCAGCTCCCGATATTGTGTCTGGGTAAGACCCTCTGTAGAAATATACATGTCGATTTTCTTTTCCAAGCTTGCGTCCTTAAACTCGGATTTTATTTGTTGAAAAGCACTAATTTCCATTTTTAACACTCCTTGCCTTAAAAAATTCGTAAACCCCCATGCCCAGAAGAAAGAATCCGAATATGCGTTTGAGCACAGCCTGATCAAGGCGGACGGCGATTAGCGAACCGGCAACCGCTCCGGCCAGCCCGAACAGTATGACGGTCGGGAGCTTGCGCGTTTCGATGTTGCCGCTTTTGAAATGCGTAACGAGTGCGATCGCCGCTGTCGGAATAAAATATATCAAGTTAATATTCTGCGCGTCTCTTTGGGCAACGCCTAAAATAATCGTCAGTGATGGAATTAGGATTGCGCCGCCTCCTATTCCCATGCCGCTTATTATTCCCGATAGCACGCCTATTATTACATACAAAAATATCACAGTATCATCCTTATAGCCGCGATTATCATAAAAAATCCAAAAATTTTATGAAGCAGACTGGATTTGATTTTTGTGAGGAGGCGCGCGCCGATGTACCCGCCGATCACGCCCCCGAGGCTTACCCAAAAAACGATGCCAAGCCCCACCTTGCCCCCGCGCAAATATATAAACATACTGAGCACAGACAGCGGCAAAATAACGGCGATGGCGGTAGCGTGAGCTTTATGCGTCTCAAAATCCAGAAACCGCTCGAGTGCCGGTACGATAATCGTACCGCCGCCCGCGCCGAACAGCCCGTTCGCAAGCCCCGTGACGACGCCCGTTAACATAAGCGTAACAAACCGCTTTATAAAAATGCCTCCCCTGATGCGCATACCGACCGAAGAAAGCATTCGCCGCATTTTGGGCTGCGTGCCGTACAAATCGCTCTGCCGTGCGCTATAATTTGAGTGTTGTACCTAATCCAGTGTTCCGTAGGTAGTATGCCCATTAAATCAAATTCTATTTTGTCGGGGTCGGTATTTTTTGTTAGGCCGAGCCGGAAGGAGACGCGCTTAACGTGAGTGTCGACGACGATTGACGGTAGTGAGTAAATATGGCTGCGAATGACGTTCGCGGTTTTGCGACCGACACCGGCAAGGGAGGTAAGTTCTTCCACCGTTTGTGGCATTACGCCGCCGAAGTCGGATTCCAGTTTTTGCATGGCAAGGATGATGTTCTTGGCTTTGTTGTTGAAAAAGCCGGTTGATTTGATGTCGTTTGCCAGTTCCGTTAAATCCGCGTTCGCGAAGTCCGATATGCTTATGTATTTTTTGAATAGGCTAGCCGTTACGATGTTGACGCGGTCGTCGGTGCATTGCGCGCTCATAATTGTCGCGACTAGTAGCTGATGCGGCGTCTCGTAGTTAAGGTAGCATTTGTCGTTTTGGGGGTAGTGTTCGTCCAGTCGGTTTAGTATTTCGGTTACTTGCATGAAATCACCTCGAATAAAAATTATTATGTGTCTTTGATGCTTCTTTATAAATCCTGATTATTGATTGCAGCACCTCCGGGTGGGCAAAATCTTTGTGGTATAAGATGTTTATTTCTCGAATCATGCTCAGATTCTCAATAGGAAGAACAGTGAGCTTTCCCTTGTTGACCTCGTCGGCGCACGCGCTGCGCGCAAGTATGGAGACGCCCATCTCTTTACGAATCAAGTCCTTTATTGTTGCTATGTTATCCACTTCCAGCACAACATTAAACTCATCTATAGATCTGTTAATGCTCTCCAAATGAGCAACAAACAAGTTACGTGTGCCGGAGTTTGGCAAGCGAAGAATCATTTGCTCTTTTTTTATGTCATTCAGTGTTACCATGCTTTTTTTAGACAGGGGATTATTGTTTGAAACGACACAAACAAGATAATCCGTGTCCAAGAGTAGCGTGTTTATGTTCGGCTCGTTCATACGCCCCTCTACAATCGCTAAATCCAGTTCATAATTTGAGAGCTTATCATAAAGATTATTTATGGTGTCTGTTATTATCATTATGCTAACGCCATCATTTATGTTGCCGTATTTTGCAAGTACATCTACTATAACACTGCTTTCGGCGGTATGGGTAATGCCAACTTTAATTTTTGTCATTTGATGCCCTTCGTCCGTTAGCTCCCGTTTCATTTTTTCGTACAGAGCCTGAATTCTCTTGGCATATTTTACTACTATTTCGCCTTCGGCAGTCAGTTTTAAGTCTCTTTTATTTCTGTGGAATATTTTGATTTGCAGCTCTTGTTCCAGCGCATGAATATGCTGGCTGACAGCCGGCTGCGTCAGCTTTAGTTCTTCCGCGGCTCGCGTAAAGTTCTTTTTGTCACATACCTCAATCAGTGTTTCCAGCTTAATATCCAACACAAAACCACCAACCATTCAAAATATTTATTATTGTCAAATAATATATAATTTTATTTTATTGTAAATGTAATATATCATAATAAAAACACTAATTCAATGAGATAGGAGATGGGATTATGATGTACATTATTGGGAACATGCGTCAAGAAACAATTATTATGTTGGCTTTAGCTATAATTTTAATGTCTGGTTTTTTTGCCACAAGGCTGACAAAGGTTTTAAAGCTGCCAAGCGTCAGCGGGTATATACTCGCAGGGATTTTAGTGGGACCGCATCTGCTCAACATCATACCGCAAAAAACAGTCGACAGCATGAACTTTGTCAGTGATATCGCACTGGCGTTCATCGCGTTTGGTGTCGGTAAGTTCTTTAAAAAGGATGTGCTACGCGAAACAGGTTTGTCGGTCTTGGTTATTACGCTGTGTGAATCTGTTTTGGCGGGCATTATTGTAACATTGGCGATGTTGTTCGTCTTTCGTCTTGATACTGATCTTTCGCTGTTACTTGGAGCTATAGCAACGGCAACGGCACCTGCCAGCACTGTAATGACTATAAACCAGTACAAAGCAAAGGGCAGGTTTGTTAATACACTGCTACAAGTAGTCGCGCTTGACGATGTAGTTTGCTTGCTGGTGTTCAGCATAACAGCAGCGGTTGTAAGTGCGAACGATATGGGAGGTATAACCTCAACTAATGTTTTAATACCGATACTGTACAATATCGTTGCAGTTGGGGCAGGGGTTTTGTTTGCGTTTGTTTTGAGTATTTTCTTAAGCCCAAAACGAAGCACCGATAACAGGCTTATTGTATCCGTGGCAATGCTGCTCGGGTTATCGGGTTTCTGCTCGGTTCTTGATGTTTCGCCGCTTCTTTCGTGCATGGTGTTCGGCGCGGTATATATAAATAAGGCTCATGATGTCGAGCTTTATAACCAGCTCAACATATTTACACCGCCGATCATGCTGCTGTTCTTTGTGGTTTCGGGTATGAACCTTGATGTCGGTGTATTAGCTACGGTTGGCGTCGTGGGTGTGTCTTATTTTGTTATTCGTATAATAGGTAAGTACGTAGGGGCATATTTCGGTTGTGTTATTACTAAACAAGACGCTGCAATCAAAACCTATCTGGGAGCCGCACTTGTTCCACAAGCCGGGGTTGCAATCGGGCTTGCGTTCTTGTCGCAGAGGCTTCTGCCCGAGAATGTTGGAAGCGTGCTTATGACTATAATACTGTCGTCGTCTGTTTTGTATGAGCTGGTAGGACCGGCCTGCTCGAAGTTCGCTTTGATTAGGTCGGGTGCAATATCGGAAAATACAGAAGCTTCTGATGTTGTTGAGGTTACTGAGGTTGCTTATGTTGAGGAGGGTTGTAAGATATAAAAAGGGCGGTATCAGTACGATTAATAAAATCATACTGATACCGCCTGTTTTTATTATGATCCGGCAAAGGCGAATACTCATGTATTTCGATCTACTCTTGCATTTTTAGTCGAACCGTAGTTAGCCCAATATTCCTGCCCCATAACATGAGATGGGTCGTCCCATTTATCCTTGTACTCGAACATTAATGCACGCAAGTATCTGACAATATCCGAGCATTCTTCTTTTTGGGAGAGATCATTCATCTCATACGGGTCTGCTTCCAAGTCAAACAACTGCGTTTTGTTCAACTCTTTCGTGCGGTATTCTATCAGCTTGTGCCGCTTCGTTTTTACGCCGCGTACCTTGTTAGTAAACGCAATGTATAAGCTGTCGTGAATCTCTTTCTCGTCTATTACTGCAGGTACGAGGCTTTTGCCTTCAACACTCGCCGGTGTTTTAATACCCAGCAGCTCGCATAAAGTCGGGTATATATCCATTAGGTAAGCGAAAGAATCGACTTGCTTACCCTGCGGCAAAGCCGTGGATTTTATTATAAGCGGTACGCGAATGCTATGCTCGTACAGGTTCTGCTTGCCCATGTAACCATGTTCCGCCAACCCTAAGCCGTTATCACCGCAGAAGACAATCGTCGTGTCCTCGTAAAGCCCTTTTTCGCGCAGCTTGTTAATAATGCGGCCGATATGGTAATCCAGATGCGTAATCATAGCGTAGTATTCCGCGATATGGCGCTTAGTATCCTTCGCTGTTCGCGGAAACGGCGCAAGGACTTCGTCGCGCATATCGGTTATACCGTAGTCGACGAAATGCTGCTCCATAAAGCTCGGCGGCAGCTCGATATCGTCGGGCTTGTACATCTGTCGGAACTCCTCAGGCATAGTGCGCGGGTCATGCGGCGCGAGAAACGCCGTGTATAAGAAAAACGGCTGCTCATCGTCGCATGTTTCCAAAAAATCTATGGCGGTGTCGGCCATCAGTTCCGAAGAGTGCGTGCCCATCGCAACGCGATCTGCCAATAGCTTCATAGTTTCGTTTCCGCTATAAAAATCTTTGGTAAAGACGTTTTCTGGGTAGTCGCCCGCTTCACGGTAGTCGCAGACGGGGACATTCCAGTGATCCCACATGCCGCCGAAGAAAATATTCCCTCCGCATTCAAAGCTTCTCTGGTAACCATCCACGCCGTTGTGCCATTTGCCTACGCCGCAGCTGCGATATCCCGCGCCCCGTAAGGCTTCGCCAAGTGTTGTGTGTTCGTTTGGGATAGTCTGCCCGAGCCGGTCGAGATGAAACAGCGTGCGCCCGCTGTGAATCATCGCGCGGCTTGGCATACATACTGCCCCGCTTGTTCCTCCGGGTATGTGCGCGTTAGTAAAGGCGCAGCCGTCACGGACGAGCGCGTCGAGGTTCGGTGTTTTTATTGCCTCGTTTCCCAACGCGTGGATTGTGTTCCACCGCTGGTCGTCACTTACAAGAAA
>CAZJLW010000091.1:0-8929 GCA_964546895.1 uncultured Eubacteriales bacterium
CGCTCCGTAAGCATATGCCCCGTCAGACAGTCCTTAAGGCGGGCATTCTCCGCTTTGTACGTTTTGTTTTCAGCGTTCAATCGCTTGGCGTCTGCTTCGTGCGCCGTGGCCTCGCGGCGCAGCCGCTCGTTCTCAACTGCCAAGTCCGCTGATTCCAGCACCTTTATCGACTGCTCAAGCTCCCGCGTCTGCTCCTTCTGCTGCTCCAAGATTTTTTTCAGCCCGTCATAACCGCTCATAGTAAGCCCCCCGTCGCGTTATATCCTGAAAATACTTCTCTCTCCGCTGCCCGTAATGCAGCGCCCGCCGTCCTTCGTGACGACGTATGTGTCCTCCGAACCAAGCAGTCCTATACCGAAAACGCCTTTTTTCGGCTCGACGGCCAGTGTAATGTTTTCGACAAGCGGCTCGTCAAAGCCGGTCGCTATTACCGGGAACTCGTCGACGTGCAGTCCGACGCCGTGTCCCAAAAACTTTGCGCGTTTGCCCCCGTAGCCCATAAAATTTTCCAGGAAATCCTTCGACAGTCCGCCCATGATATCTTTGTAAATCTGACTTGGGATTTCGCCGGGCTTAAGTCTTGCGACTACGCTTTTTTGTATCGCAAGGCATTCGTTATGTATGCGCTCGGCTTCCGGCGACGGGCTTTGCCCGTACATGTACAGCTGCGTACGGTCGGTGTGATAGCCCATAAATCCGTGACCGGTGTCAACAAACACTAGGTCGCCTTTTTTCAAGCGGCGCTCGCGACTGCCGACTGTCGGGACGGGTGGGTACATGCCTTTGACCCCGCCGGGGCCGTCGAAGCTCGTCGGGTATATCGTGTTTTCGCCGAAGCTTACCTGCCCGATAATCATCTCGGCCTGAAACATGTAAAAGCGCGTTACGCCCTGATAGCCCATGTCGATCATGATTGGGTACATGGCCGCCGTCAGCTCGGCTTCGCTTATGCCCTCGTGCAACAGCGCCGGTACAACCGTTTCGAACAGCTGGTTGTGCTGTCTGCCGGATTCCTCCATGCACGACAGCTCGTAAGCGCTCTTTACGGCGCGCATTCCGAGTACGATTCTGTCGACGGGCAAAATCTCCGCGGCGTTAAAATATTTTTTTACGCGCTGCAAAATCGCGTACGTCATCGTTTCCGTTTCTATATAAAGCTTCGTGCAGTCGCCGATTTTTTGGAGTACGTCGCGGTAGCTTATCATCGGGTAAATGTTTTCGAGCGGCGATTCCATCTTCGCGCGGTCGTAGCTGTTACGTGCGAAGTAGCCGTACGTGCCGTCGCTTTTCAGCACGAACACGCCGTCCTGCATCGTCCCCGTGAAGTAATACTGGTTCGTTTTGTCCACAATAAATACCGCGTCCCAGTCGACGCCCGCTGCGTTTACACGCGCGTGGAGCGTCTCTATGCGGCGCGTCAGCTCGTTCTTTGTCAGTTCGTACTGTCTCATATCCGGTTGCTTAAATTCGTTTTTAAAATCACGCCTGTTCATTTACTGCTTCATCCTCTTTTTTTAGTATATTCATAAATTCCTCGCCCGTTATCGATTCCTTTTCGACAAGGTAATCGGCTATGCGTTCGAGGGCCTCTTTGTTGTCGACCAAAATACGCTTCGCTTCCTCGTGGCAGTGCGTTATTATTGCAAGCACTTCTTTGTCGATATCCGCGCCCGTTTCGTCTGAGCATGTCAATACGCTGCGCCCGTCAAGGTACTTGTTCTGTACGCTTTCCAAACCCATCATATTAAACTTCGCGCTCATACCGTACTGCGTTATCATATTGCGCGCAAGCTGAGTCGCCCGCTCGATGTCGTTCGCTGCGCCTGTCGTCTCGGTGTTAAGCTCGACCTCCTCGGCGGCGCGTCCAGCAAGCATTACCGTGATTTGCGCGAGCAGCTCGTCCTTAGTCATAAGGAATCGCTCCTCCTCCGGCATCTGCATAATATACCCGAGCGCGCCCATCGTGCGCGGTACGATTGTGATTTTCTGTACGGGTTGCGCGTCCTTTTGCAGCGCCGTCACTAGCGCGTGACCTACCTCGTGATAGGCGACGAGCTTCTTCTCTCGCGGCGACAGTATGCGATCCTTCTTCTCTTTGCCCGCGATAACGACCTCGACCGATTCCATTATGTCTTCCTGTAAAACCGTGTCGCGTCCAAGGCGTACTGCCCGGAGCGCAGCTTCGTTAATCATGTTAGCCAAATCCGCACCCGACGCGCCGCTTGTTGAAAGCGCGACTTGGCGCAGGTTTATGTCGTCGGCCATTTTGACCTTCTTGGCGTGCACACCAAGAATAGATTCGCGCCCGACCAAGTCCGGCTTCTCGACGATGACGCGCCTGTCAAAACGCCCGGGGCGCAGCAGTGCCTTGTCGAGTATCTCAGGGCGGTTCGTCGCCGCCAAAATGATTATACCCTTCGAAGAATCGAAGCCGTCCATTTCGGCTAGCAGCTGGTTAAGCGTCTGCTCGCGCTCATCGTTGCCGCCCATTTGGTTGTCGCGGCTTTTGCCTATGGCATCGATTTCGTCTATGAAAATGATACAGGGTGCTTGTTTGTTAGCCTGATTGAAAAGGTCGCGTACACGGCTCGCGCCGACGCCTACGAACATCTCTACGAACTCCGAACCAGACAGCGAGAAAAACGGGACCTTCGCTTCACCGGCGACGGCTTTAGCGAGGAGAGTTTTGCCAGTACCCGGAGGACCTACAAGCAGCGCGCCCTTCGGCTGCTTCGCGCCGATTTTTGTGTATTTGTCCGGATTCTCGAGGAAGTCGACGATTTCTAGCAGCGACTCCTTCGCTTCATCCTGCCCGGCTACGTCTGCGAATGATATACCCGTTTTTTTTTCGACATTGTAGAGCTTCGCATTTGACTTGCCGACGCTCATAATACCGCCCATGCCGCCGCCGAGCATTTTGCTGCTCATGAAACGGAAAATAAGCGTGAAAATCAGTATCGGCACTACCCACGTCAGTACGAATTCGATTATCGGGTTGCGCGTAATAATCGGCTTGTAAAATGCGACGCTGTTCGTGCGCAAAAACGTAATCAAATCGGGGTCGTTAATCGCGCCCGTGTAGTACACCTTCGTTTCTGCAAGCAGTTTTTGCAGACGTGTTTGGTAGGAGGGGTCGTTTGAGAAATTCTTAGATGCATCTGCGGTCTCGTCGATGTTTAAAATTTTTGCAACGGCTTCGCGGTTGTTTTCCTGTTTCAGCACGATAAGCAGCTGCTCGGGTTCTATTTGAACCTTGCTTACGTTGCCGCTTTCGACCAGCTGCATGAACTGGCTGTACTCGATTTGTATCTTTTGGTTGCTTGCCAAAAAGGATATGCCAAGATTCAAAAGAAGCGAAAACACCAGCCCTATTATAATGTAGTTTGTCAGATTACTATTTTTGTTGCTATCGTTTTTCATAATGATATCCTTTCATGAATGCTTTACATACGCATGAGTACCGACAAGCCGCCGATTGCCGCGCCGAGCAGCCCTCCCACTATTGTTATGGCGTTAAGCTCGTTATTTACGACAGATAGAATGATTTCCTCGGCTTCCGCAACCTCGAACGCGTTGATTTTTTCTTCGACCATTTTGTTGATGTCTACGGTTTCGGCGAAATAGACTGCGCCTTTTTCTAGAATGAAGCGTATGGCTTTTAGTGCCGCGTCTTTTAAGTCGTTCACGGTTTTTTCGCCGAACCATTCTATAATGTCGCTTATCTTGCAGCCGTAAAGGCGGTTAAGCGCGTCCTCAGAAACGGAATGCGCTAAGCCCGGCATGTCGTTTGTCATGAACTCGTCGAGTTTTTTGTAGATGAATTCGCGCAGGTGCTCATGGAAACCCGGGAAGGCGCGCTCTGCTGCGTCATATAGGCTTAGTGTGGCGGGTTGGGGTTCGATGATGAACGAGCTGTCTGCGACGATCGGTTCTACGTCAGTAAACATATCTTTCATTAATTGTTTTATAAACGCAGCCGTTTTATGCGTAAGCGCTTCGCGCTCCGGCATACGGCTCATTATTTCGCTGACATCTCTTGTCAGAAACCCCGTCACGACATCGCGCAGCTTACCGGCAAGTATCGTCTGGTTCTCGCCCTCCGATAAATAATCGAACAGCCCATTTTTCATATTGGTATAGATTTTTTCGTGGTTAATAAAAGCTCCGACCAGCTTCCCAAACCCGTCGGAAATAATTTTTTCGACTAGAGAAGCCAGCGTTTGGTCAAGCTCCGGGTATTCTTCCGGCAGCCGCTTAAAAGCCTCGATAAGCCCCGGCATTGCTTCCTCTGCCGCACCCAACACGGCTTCGGTTATCTCCTGCGGGAACAGCTCGTTAATCGGACGCGGCCCAGTCGACACGCTTTCGTACAGCTTTTCGGCGATCCGCTCAAGCAGCGCGTCGATACCGCCGCCGTACAAATCCATAGCACGCATCGTTTCCGTAAGCTTCTCTGTGATAAGATCTGCGGTATAAGCCTTTAGACTATCATTCTTCGCAAGTGACGCGACGGCGCTATCGATATAATCGTAAATATCCGCGTCGATATCCCGTGAAAATAAAATCCGTAGCGCCTCGCCAACCGTCCTTTCGTCGGAGCCTAACGCGGCGGCCGACTTGTCCAGCATCAGCCGTATTTTGTCCAGCGTCTCAGGCGAAAGTAACTCGGTTGTAATGGACTCCTTTGTCAAAAGATGCGTGCTGACCGTTTGCGCGACTTTTTTGGACAGCCGGTAGCGCTCCTTCGGGATTAGCCCCGGCGTAAACGGTAATTTTATATTGAAGACACGTATTTCATTATGTGGGCGAAACAGCATTTTTATGGCGAGCCAGTTCGTAAAATACCCGATAACGGCACCGACCGCCGGTTGAATCAATAATCCAAGCTCCATACATACTCCTTATAAAAATGGGGCGTAGCAGACTAATAAGCTTACACCCCGATGTGACTCTATTATTTTTCTCTGAGCCGGTACGACAGCGTCATAAGGCTGTCCGTCAAGTGAACGTTTTCGACGGTCACATCTTCCGGCGTGTTCAAATCCACGTGGGAGAAGTTCCATATACCCTTAATACCGCAAGCCAGCACGCGTTCGGCGGCTTTCTCGGCCTGTGCGCCCGGCAGTGCCAGCACGGCGATGTCGACGGGATTTTTCGCGACGTAATCCGTCAGCATGTCCATGTCCAGTATCTCGATGCCGCGTATCGTAAGCCCGATAAGCTTCGGGTTAACGTCGAACATGGCCGTGATTTTGAAGCCGCGCAGCTCGAACTTTGCATAGCTCGCAAGCGCCTGCCCGATGTTACCCGCGCCGATTATTATTAAGTTATAGAGCTTTTCCAGCCCGAGAATTTTCTTTATCTCATTATATAAAGACTCAACGTTATAGCCGTAGCCCTGCTGACCGAAGCAGCCGAAATTGTTAAAATCCTGACGGATTTGAGAAGCCGTAAGCCCCATTTTTTCGCTAAGCTCGCTCGAGGAGACGCGAGTGATGCCGTCGTCCAGAAGGCTTTCCAAATACCGGTAATACCGCGGCAGCCTGTAAATGACGGCGATAGGAATATTTATTTTGTTCTGCATGTGAAAAAACCTCCAATTATTTCGAGTATATAACGAAGCTAAATATTTGTCAAATACAGCGGCAGAATATTAGAGGGGTTAAGTATATGGTGAGTATATGGCCTAGGTGCCATGCAGCTTGTAAAAAAATAAAAAAGCACATATAATATAGAAAAACGATGACAGGGAGGGAGATTATTCTGCACAGCAAAAACATCGCAATACCGGATATTTTGTCACCAACGGATGATCGCATATTCAAGTTGATTTTAAGTCACCCGGATGCCAAGCCCGCCTTGATAGAGCTTTTGACGGCTATAACTGACTTGGATATCAAGGAGGTAATTGTCCGAAATAACGAATTACCCGCAACAGATGTATTAGAGAAGCAAGAAAGACTTGATATTAATTGCACTGTCGACGATGGCACACAAGTTGATATTGAAATGCACGCTTCAAGAACACATGAGCGGATTTTAGGTTCGCACAGAAACCTAATAAGCAAGAGCATATACTATCTTGCTGACCTTCACTCAACACAAAGCTCCAAGGGTAAACCATATGATGCATTGGCAAAAACCATGCAGGTTACATTTTGTACGTATACGGTTTTTGATAAAACAAGAGAATTTACTAACACATTTTTCTTGCGAAATGCGTATGGTGACGTTTTGAGTGAAGATATAAGCCTTGTTTTTTTGAACTATCGAAGCTCGACGAAATAGTTAAGAAGCCCGTCACCGAGATGTCTCTCATAGAAAAATGGTCTGTGTTCTTCAGATATGCGGATGATGAGAGATATAAGGATACAATTACCGAAATAATAAGGACTCAAGGAGGAATTTCTGTGGCTAACGGATTGCTTTTAAGTGTAAGTCAAGATGAGAAGGAACGCGCTCATTTCAGAAGCCGCCGTATGTGGGAAACTGATTTGGAAAGTAATATGGCGACAATGAGAGAAATAGGAATAGAAGAGGGGATACAGCAAGGAATACAGCAAGGAATACAGCAAGGAATACAACAAGGAATACAGCAGGGAATACAGCTAAGCATGGAACTTATTCGTCAAACAATGCTTGAACACGGAATAGAACCACAAAAAATAACTGAAATGTTGAGTAATTCAGTTAAGGACATTAATGAACGCACTGGCATAAACATATAGCTTTACAATACGAAAGCCCACCGAATATATAAGCTCGGTGGGCTTTCGTATTTTCGGCATATTTTAAGTAAATGATTCTAATGTTAGGCGATTGTCGTAGTCTGGCGGAGCTTCATGCTGCTTCCGGTCTGACGTATCATGATAAACGGCATAATATCAACCATGTTCGCGCCATAGCAACGCCCGGTGAATACCGTAGCGTTTGCAAGATCGAAGCGCATGATAACTTCGATGTCGTCGTGCCTGAAAACAACGTGAAACGCATTTTTAACGGCGGCCTTTTTTACGTCCGCCAGCTGATCGTAGCCGTTGCCTTCGAACAAATCGCCGGGTTCAATGGGAGCGAAAACCAAGTCGCTGCTTAATGAACCTTTGCAGTGAAAAATCCAATCAAATGTATGGCTGCTTTCGTCCGACGTTACCGCCGTAAAGTAATCAATAAAGCCGTTGTGCAAAAGCCTAAGCTCGCGCATAAGGCGGAAGCCGTCGTAAGCCTTGTCGGTAAACGCCGACACGAAAGAATTGTCGAATCTACATAGAACGGCTGCGCAACGGTTCTGGGGTTTACCGTCTACGCATAGCATGTTATGGGCTAGGGATGTACGGCTCCACTGCTTCGTAAACGGCAGTGCGTAGCCCGTAGTACCCGGGTCGTACGACAGGTAACGCCCGTTGGCGAACAATTCTATGGAAAGCTTGTCGTTATGGTCGTGTCCGCCGCCGTCGCCTGAGAATTTCAAGCTCACTCTCAGCCGGTCATTTTGGAGAACGGCTATGCCCGTGTCCTCGAACACGAAGCTCTCAGGTTTTGCGTGCGTCGGAGCGGGTAGCTCCGTTTTGCCGTAGAGTAACGCCTGTAGCGATGTACGGTTCCGGTCGGCATCGTCTCCGTAAAAGCCGGACAGTATCGGCAAAAGCTCCGGCATGACGCAGGATAATTCCTCATACAAAGGCGCGCGGCTCAGCAGACTTCCGCCGAACCAGCCGTCGTTCAACGCGGGCAGTGTCCCGTCCGGGTAAGCGAGCTTCGGGAAGTTCGTCATCATTAGGCGGTACTTCTCGTTTGCGAAAAGGTCAATGCCGTTTTCGTACGCAACCCACGCCAAGCCGGTCAGCGCGCTGATTGTGTAGTAGTGGTAGCAGTCGGATATTTCGTACCAGATGCCTTCCTTCGTAGTGCCTTTGTCCAGCTGGTTTACCCAGCCGAGTTCGCCGTAGATCGCCTCGTTAAGCGCGTCCTTGTCTTTCAGGAAGCTTGCCGCCGCGGCGAGCGCTCCCTGCATCCATGCGTGTATGTTATGTATTTTATCAATCTGCGGCTTGATAAGCTCCGCCGCGGGGCGGAAAAATTTTTCGCCGATTATCGTCAGCTCCGCTTCGGTGAAAATGTTCAAGTCCTCGCTCATTCTCATTATGCGTTCAAAATTTATAACAAAAATAGCTTCCGACAAGCTCTGTGGGTAAACCTTGCCGATACCGGCGTGCTTGCCGTATGGCTCGTACTGGTCGTAATGGTTTGCGTAGAAGAGGATGTTATCGTGAATGTATTGCTTGTAGCCGTCGATCTGTCCTTTTTCGAGGTGCGATAGGATCGCCGCGCGTTCCATGTTTTGCATTATGGCGTTGTGCAAATATTTACGCCATGTGCCGTCGTAAGGGTAACCCGTATGCTCGCGTCCGCAGCCGGAACACACATGCGAATGCGGCTTCAGAATGTCGAAAATCAGCTTGACACCGCAACTCTCGCAGTAATAATGATGCCCCCACTCCGAGCGCAGCAGAGTTGGAGGTTCGTTGTATTTATCGTTATGCTCCGCGTACTCGCGCTTAATCGTCTCGACTATGCGCGCGCCCCATGCGGATTCGGCGTTTTTTGCTACGCCTTCCCAACTGATTGCTTTCATTATGTACCCTCCTCAAAAAAATAAATTCACGATACTACTCTACCTTAGTAAGCTTCGACAGATGCGCCATGAATTTTTTAACGCCGACGCCCTCGAAAAATACTGCGACTTCGAAATCCGCTCCCGCCGGTGTTATGGCTCTTACGATACCCTCGCCGTACTTCGCTTGACGCACCGTGTCGCCGATGCCGTAGTTGAGTTCGACGTTTTTCGGTGTCGGGAATGACACAAGATTACCGAACGAAGCCGGTTTCTGAAACGCTGTTGCTGATGCCGGTTTTGCAACCGACGCGCCGA
>CAZJLW010000091.1:9029-10668 GCA_964546895.1 uncultured Eubacteriales bacterium
CGCCGACCCCGCCCTGCCTTGGCTCCGTGCCTAGGCGCGAAGGCTTCTTTTTTGCGCGGTTAAGATTATTAACCAGCTCCTCCGGTATCTCGCCAAAGAACCGCGACACGGGGTTATACACGTGATTCCCGTACTGCATACGCGAGCTTGCCGCTGTCAGAAACAGCTGCTTACGCGCGCGTGTTATACCGACGTAGCACAGTCTGCGTTCTTCCTCTACATCATGCGGCAGTCCGCTGGCCGCGGCGCGGTAGCTAGGGAATATGTTTTCCTCGAAGCCTACGATAAATACGTACGGAAATTCCAGTCCTTTCGAGCTATGAAGCGTCATGAGCGTGACGAAATCCTTCTCCTCGTCGTACTCGTCGATGTCGGCTACGAGTGCGACTTCCTCTAGGAACGCGGCAAGCGTCGGCTCGGGTGCTTCCTTCTGGAACTGCGCCGCCTTCGATACAAGCTCGTGAACGTTTTCGATACGCGCCTTGGCTTCCTCGGTGTTTTCTGCCGTGTATTCGCCAAGGTAGTTCGTTATGTACAGTATATGATTGATCAGCTCGTCAAGCGGTATTTTTTCGGCGAGCGTGCGAAACTCGTCTATCATCTGCGCGAACTCTTGCAGCCGTTTCTTTTTCGTGCCGACACCGTCGATTTCGTCAAGCTCGTTAAGCGCCGCCGAAAACGGCATGTCGTTTTCGATTGCGTACGCCTGTATGCGGTCGATTGTGGCGTCGCCCAGCCCGCGCTTCGGCACGTTTATTATGCGTGTGTAGGACACGTCGTCCGACGGGTTGTTTATGATGCGCAGATACGCTAGCACATCCTTGATTTCCATGCGCTCGTAAAAGCGTACGCCGCCGAAAATTTTGTAAGGGATTCCGGCGAAGATGAAGCATTCCTCCACGACGCGCGACAATGCGTTGTTGCGGTACAGTATAGCGAAATCGCTTTTCTTCGCACCGGCGTTCACCATTTTCGCGATCGTGTTGATTACAAACTCGCCCTCTTTGTAGTCGGAATCTGCCATAAAGAACGTCAGCTGTTCGCCGGATTCGTTCTCCGTCCAGAGTTTCTTCGCCTTGCGGCTTTTGTTTTTGCCGATGACGGCGTTCGCGGCGTCCAGAATCATTTGCGTCGAGCGGTAGTTCTGTTCGAGCTTGATTACCTTCGCACCGCTGAAATCGTACTCGAATTCTAAAATATTGCGAATATCCGCGCCGCGCCAGCCGTAAATACTCTGGTCGTCGTCGCCGACTACGCATATGTTTTTGAAGCGCGACGCCAGCAGACTTATAAGCCGGTACTGCGAATTGCTCGTGTCCTGATATTCGTCTACCATAATATATTTGAAACGGCTCTGGTATTTGTCCAGAACATGCGGGCAGTAGCTGAACAGCTCCACCGTGCGGAATATTATGTCGTCAAAGTCCAGCGCGTTGCTGCCTTTTAACTTTTTTTCGTACAGGCTGTAAAGCTTTGCGATTTGCATAAGTCGCAAATCGCGGGATTCAGCCGCCTCATCCGCAAACTGCTTAGCCGTCACGAGCTTGTCCTTTTGCGCGCTTATTTCGGTAATGACGGTGCGCGGCGGGAACAGCTTGTCGTTGATGTTCAGTTCCTTAAGGCATGTCCGAATTACGCG
>CAZJLW010000091.1:10768-13247 GCA_964546895.1 uncultured Eubacteriales bacterium
GCGCCCGCCAGCAGCAGCAGCGGCCCCTCCGTTTCGGACGCGGCGCGCCTTTGCACCGGGTTAAGCGTGTTCAAATATTCGTACAATTACTGTTCCTCCCCTTTATGGAAAAAATCGTATACGGCTTGCGCCGCTTTTATATTCATCGATTCGGCCGACGCCAGCGCCGCAAGCTCCGCGTTTTTTATGCCCTCGACGGAGCCGAACTGCCGTATTAGCGCCTTTCTTCTCGTCCCGCCGATGCCGGGTATGTCGTCCAGCACGGATTTTATTTGCGCGTCGGCCCGCAGTTTTCTGTGGTATTCGATTGCGAAGCGGTGAACCTCGTCCTGAATACGCGTCACTAGCTTGAACCCTTCCGAGTTGTTCGGCATATTGATTTCCACGCCGTTATAATACAGCCCGCGTGTCCTGTGCCGGTCGTCCTTTACCATGCCGCAAACGGGAATCGACACGCCAAGCTCGGCGAGCGCTTTTTCGGCGGACGCGACCTGTCCCTTTCCGCCGTCGATAAAAATAATATCCGGCGGCGTCGAGAACTTGCCGCCCTCGGTCTGCTCCAAAAGCTCAGCCTTGTAACGGCTGAACCGGCGCGACACGACTTCCTCCATCGCGGCGTAATCGTTCGGGCCCAGCACTCCTTTTATTTTAAACTTGCGGTAGTCGCTGTTTTTCGGACGCCCGTTTTCAAAAACGACCATCGAGCCGACCGATTCGAACCCTTGTATGTTAGAAATATCGTACGCTTCGATTCGCTTAAGGCTTATGTCGATGCCGAGCGCGTTCTGTATTTCATCAAGCGCACCTTCGGTGCGCTGCTTCTCTCGTTTCAACCTTTCGCCGATTTGCCCGAACGTCAGCGACGCGTTTTGATATGCGAGCTTTACGAGATCGAGCTTAGGCCCTTTCTTCGGTACGCTAATCGTTACGGTGTGTCCTTTTAGCTCGGACAGCCATTCGGATATGATTTCGCGGTCGTTAATTTCGGTTTCGAGCAGTATTTCCTTCGGGATATAAGTCGTTTCGCCGTAAAACTGTTTTACGAATCCCGTCATAGCTTCCTCTCGCGTTAGGAACTCTACGCCTTCGAGCATAAAATGCTCGCGCCCCGTCATTTTACCTCCGCGAATAAAAAACACTTGCACAAGCGCTTCGTCGTCGGCGCGCGTCAGTGCGATTACGTCCTGATCGTCGTTAGTAGACTGCTCGACTCGCTGCTTGTCGTCCAGCATTCGCACGGCCAGGATTTTGTCGCGCAGCTCCGCGGCCTTCTCGAATTCAAGATTTTCTGAGTGTTCAGCCATTTGTGCCTCGAGGCGCTTCAATATGTCGCTATGTCGGCCGTTTATGAATTGTATGACCTCCGCCACCATCTTGTCGTACTCGTCCTCCGAGACAAGCCCGCTGCATGGCGCACGGCAGCACCCTATGTGAAAGTTCAGACATTGCCGCCCGCGTCCTATGTCGCGTGGGAATTTTTTGTGGCAGGTACGCAGCTGCCATAGTGAGTTCACGAGCGAGATGACCTCTTTTACGGTGCTGTTCGTGTATGGGCCGAAGTATTTGGCCTTGTCCTTCTCGACCTTGCGCGCAAGATATACGCGTGGGAAATGCTCGTTCACCGTCAGTTTAATATACGGGAACGCCTTGTCGTCCTTAAGCAGAATATTGTATTTCGGGCGGTGCTGCTTGATGAGGTTGCACTCCAGAACAAGCGCCTCGACCTCGCTGTCTGTTATGATGTATTCGAACTCCGCTATGTTTGAAACCAGCATGTGCGTTTTCGCCGTATGCTGCGCCGACTGCTGAAAATATTGCCTCACGCGATTTTTTAGGTTAATCGCCTTGCCGACGTAAATGATGTGCTGGTTCTCGTCCTTCATTATATAGACGCCTGGTTTAGACGGCAGTTTTTTTAGTTCTTCTTGTATGTTGAACATTGATATTCTCCTTGCTTAATCATTACGAAGTTAAAGATGCAATTCCACTTTTCTTGTGATAAACTATTCTTACTTTATGGAAATCTTCCGGGAGGTCACGCGAAAATGAAATATATTAATAATATAATAAAAACGCGATTAGGTAAAACATTTGTTAAAATTTTTCTCGTATTTCTTTCAGTGTATGCCGTTTATTTTTGCTCGCTGCTTTTTTATATTATCAGTTCGCAGGGCAGCGTTCCGGAAAATGGAAAGGACGCCGTTATCGTACTTGGCTGCGGGTTAAAGGGCTATGACGTGTCGCTGACGCTGGCGCGGCGGCTCGATAGGGCACTTACGTACATAAACGAAAACCCCCAAGCCGTAATAGTAGTAGCGGGCGGGCAGGGGAGCAACGAAAAAGTGCCGGAAGCTTACGCCATGAAAAATTATCTCGTGGCGAAGGGCGTTGACGATAAAAAAATAATCATGGAGGACAGATCGAGGAACACGCGGGAGAATTTTTTGTTCAGCAAGAAAATTTTGGACGAGCTGCTGGG
>CAZJLW010000092.1:0-13216 GCA_964546895.1 uncultured Eubacteriales bacterium
CCCGGATACCAGCGCGATGTGTTGTCCGGAGGGCAAACCTTCACGGCTAAAACATTGTCTGCGCCGCGCGTTATGTAGTCCGTGATATCAAGCGAGAACGACGAGTAGCCGTATACTCGTCCGCCGACATACGCACCGTTTACGTATACTGACGAATGCGACATCACGCCGTCGAATTCTAGAAACACGCGCTCTGAGTCATCCTGCACGAAGAAATCGCGTCTGTACCAAGCCGTTCCCGAAATCGGCAGCCCACCCGTGCGCCCGACATGCTTGATGGGCGTCGTTATCCCGTCCGCAACGACTTCTTTTATCTGTAAGTCGTTGTCGGGTGAAAACGGCCCGCCGATTGCAAAGTCGTGCGGCACGCGTATTGTTTCCCAGTCGGTGACAGCGAAAGATGGTTCGTGCGCGTTCGGGTAGTCGGCTTTTTTGAATTTCCAGTTGTAGATTAGGTTTGTGGTTTTTGACATAATCAGCCCTCCGGATTTTTTGAAGAAATTTTTTGACAATTTTGTATTGGAGTGTTATAATCTGAATATAATAAAAAAGAGGGTATTGTGAGTACCCTCTATGGCTTCTGCCGCAAGGTTTTGGCTAATCCGTAATAAAGAGTACAGATTTAACCGCCGTGCTGATGGTACAGGGCGGTTATTTCTTTTTTGTTGCTGAATCTATGATTATTACAACAAACGTAAGTAACGCGATTAAAAATGTCCCGTATTGAGACATCAGACTTAATGCTTCGTACGTCGTCATCATATAGCTTCACCGCCTTTCGACGGATTAGCGTTGCCCTGTGCTTTAGCCATACAAATTATAACATAATTTACTGAAAGAAGCCAACGGATTTTCCGTATGGCTTCTTTTATTTTTCCACGGAATCGCGGTTTCAAAACCATATGCACAGAGACGCACAGTCGGATTTACAAATTCTTTACCTTTTCTTTACCATAAGCTGATAGGTTTCTAACATACGGGGGACTATACTGTTAAAAACTCGTGATGAGCCAAATTCATTAAGAGTCCAAAAAAACTGGAGGAAAGAAAA
Organism: uncultured Eubacteriales bacterium; assembly: GCA_964546895.1. GTDB lineage: Bacteria > Bacillota > Clostridia > Lachnospirales > CAZJLW01 > CAZJLW01. The sequence continues at coordinate 1,052 of CAZJLW010000092.1, forward strand.
TGAAAAAGACTTTTGTACCGAATTTTGTACCAAAGCAACTGTTGATGATTGTCCTTGTTCTCACAATGATAATCAGTTTACCGGGCATAAGTGTAAACGCCGCCCAAAGCTCCAACGATCAAGTCGCCAAATATGTTTTTATGTTTATAGGCGACGGAATGTCGTCGGTTCAGATTAATGCCGCGATGACGTACCTAAACAGAGACAACAACACGACCGGTTCGGTCAACGATGTAAACAAGCTGTCGTTCGTCGCATTCCCGGCAGCGGGTTCAGCCACTACATACGACGCATCGTCGTTCTGCCCGGATTCGGCTTCGACCGCGACTTCGTATTCGGCGGGCATTAAGACTCTGAGCGGAACGCTCGGTATGGGTAATACTGGTATTACACCCGACAAAAACAAAATCACACAAAACATTGCCGAAATGTTTAAGGCTGCGGGCAAAAAAGTCGGTATCGTTTCGACTGTTAACTTGGATCACGCTACACCGGCCGCTTACTATGCGCACGTTGAATCACGCAGCTACTCCTATGTAATAGAAACACAGATGGCCAACAGCAACGTTGATTATTTCGCGGGCGGCGCGCTGTCTAAGGCTACGGCTGCCATAACACAGGCCGAGCTTGACAAAGGCTACACCGCCAGAGATGACAAGAACGACGCCTACGCTTATCTTGCGTCGAAGGGTTACACGATTACAAAAACAAAGGACGAATTCAAAAACATAACCGCAAAAACCGGCAAGGTATACGCCCAAGCCCCGAACATTCAGGATTCGTCGTCGATAACGTATTCGCTTGACACAAAACCGGCTACAGACATCTCGTTATCGGAGTTCGTCGCGAAGGGCATTGAGGTTTTAAATAACGACAAGGGCTTCTTCATGATGGTTGAAAGCGGAAAGGTAGACTGGGCTTGCCACGCGAACGATGCGAAAGCTGCTATTATGGACGTGATAGAATTCGATAACGCGGTAAAAGAAGCTGTTAAATTTTATAACAGCCACCCGAACGACACGATAATAATCGTAACAGGCGACCACGAAACAGGCGGAATGACGGTAGGACAGGCAACAACCGGCTACGACACGGCGTTTAAGCTTCTGGAAAATCAAAAGGTTTCGTACATTGAGTTCGACAAATACATCACGAAAAACAAAGACAACTGGAAAGCATTATCCGATGCGATGCCTTATATAAAAGATAACTTCGGCTTAACCGCCAAAGGCGACGAATCCAACGGCGCTAAAATGCAGCTCAGCGAATTCCAACAGAAAAAGCTTGACGACGCATTCGCCGCAATGAAGAACGGAAAGCCCGCAAGCATGACCGAGGAAGAATGGGTAATGCTGTACGGCGGTTACAATCCGCTTTCGATAACGGTAACGCATCTGCTTAACAGCAAGGCCGGTATAGGCTGGACGTCATATTCGCACACGGGCGTTAACGTACCGGTTTACGCGATGGGTGTCGGACAGGAAATGTTTAACGGCGCATACGACAACACCGACGTTTTCAAAAAGCTCATTCAAATTACAAAAATAAAATAGTAAAAGGGGCTGCTACGAGGCAGCCCCTTTTGGGGGTAAAGGCTATGGTTAAACATAAAAAGGAACTTGTTTTGGTGATATCGCTGTTATTGGTGCTGGCAGCTCTTGTCTGTATACCGGAAGCTTTTCCGCGACAGGAGTATTATAACGCTTCAAATGCAAAGGTAAAAATTACGCAAATTGACAACAGCGGAGTTTACAATACGGGTTCCATCAAGCAGGGCTCTCAAAAGGCTGTCGTAGATATACTGGACGGGGCGTTCAAGGGAGAAAAAATCGGCGGGGTTAATATTTTACTGGGGCGGCTGGACTTGGATAAAATTTATAGCGAAGGCGACACCGCGCTCGCTCTCCTGAGTACGGACGATTCCGGCAAGCTTACGCAAGCGAATTTGCTTGATCATTACCGACTGGATAAGCAGTTGATTTTAATCTTGGTATTCGTCGTCGGCCTTATCTGCTTCTCGAACTTTTATGGCCTGAGAACGATTTTGTCTTTCCTGATCACGATGTTCTCCATCTGGAAGATCATTCTGCCGCTGATGCTAAAAGGCTACCCGCCGCTCGCCGTTGCACTTGTAATGGGTATTACGCTTACGACTGTTATCCTGCTTTTGATTGCCGGTGTCGGCAAGCGCAGTTTTTGCGCCATTATCAGCGCCGTCTCTACCGGCGTTATCGTCTGCTTGCTCTCTTTAGTTCTAACCAACGCCTTCAAGCTTAACGGAACCGTCATGGACTGGGCTGAGCAGCTTATGTATACTGGTCAGTTTAAGATTAATTTTATGGGCGTATTTCAGTCCGCAATTTATTTAGGCGTTATGGGAGCGCTGATTGACCTGTCCATCGACATAGCGGCGGCGCTCGACGAGGTTTACAATAACAATCCCAAAATAACAAAAGCCGGAATGATTAAATCCGGCTTCATTATCGGGCGTTCTATTGTCGGCAGTCAAATCACCGCGCTGCTGTTCGCGTATATGGGCAGCTTTATTACAATTTTAATGGTGTTTATGGCTCAGGGAACGCCGTTTGTTACGATTATTAACAGCAAACTGATTTCTGCTGAGATTTTGCATACGTTCATCGGCTTTTTCGGGCTGCTCATCGTCACACCGTTAACCGCTTGCGTGTGCGGCTTCGTGTATGATTATCGCAAAGCACAGTCTTATTCGTAGGTATGCGCTTCCAAATATGTTAGCTGCTCCTGCGTAAGCTTGCCGGTTTTCTTCAAAATCTCGACGCCTTTTGCCGTCAGGCAGGACTCCGCATTGCTTATGTCAAAATCAATCCCGTTATAAAATGCGATAAACATCTTAATAGAGTTATTGCTTATCTTAGTCGCGTTGGCATCGAAATCCGTTCTCAAGTCCTTCGCCTGATAAAACGGCGCCTTCACGCTCGAAACGTTAAACGCGGCGGCCAAGTCGTCCAGCGGAATGTTATATTGCTTGGCGAGATCCTTGAAGTAGGATGAGCCGGAGACTTCGACTGCGGCGTTGGATTTGCCAGCCCCACCGGCTCCGCCGGTTCCGCCAGCATTCCCAGCCCCACCGGCGTTCCCGGTTTCGGCTTTAGCTACAGCGGCGTCCGATACGGCAGTATCTGCCGCGGCGTCCTTACCAGCCAGTTCACTTCCTGTCACTACCTTGTCCGTAGAAGCATTAGCCGTAACAACGCCACTATCCGCACTCTCCGCTCCAAGCACATGCGTCTCCAGATACGCCAACTGCTCAGCAGTAGGCTTCCCTTCTGCCCTTATTATCTCCGCGCCCTCAACCGTGACAAACGTCGTACTGTCACCCAAGTCATAAGGCTGCCCAAGATAAAACGCAACAAACATCTTCACCGAACCCGTCCCGACTTCGGCCTCGCCATCAGGAAACAGCGTACCAAGGTTCTTCATCAAAAACCCCGAAGCCTTCCCCGGCTCAACATGAAACGCCTTCGCGAGCGACTCAATCGGCACACCGTACAGATTGCTGATATCGCCGAAGCTGTACGAGCCGCGAATATCGTCGGCGCGGAACTGCCCTTCGAACTCAGCCAACCCCGCAAATTTTGCGGGGGTTTTTTCGCTGTCGTCGCCCTTCCAGTAACCCAATCCCATCGAAGAAACTATACCGATTGTACCAATGAGCAAAGTAGCTATTACTGCTGTGCCAGCTTTAATTTTCATTGACAGCCGCTCCCTTCACGTTACCTGCCTGAGAGGGCTTCGCCGTAGATATGTAAACTGTGTCGTTGACGGGGCAGTTTTCGCCGCTTATGCATTTATAGCAGGCGATGCACTGATGACTGTTCACCGTTTCCACCGTCGAGACTTCGAGATTCATCGGGCAGCCCCGGTCGCACTTCTTACAGCCGATACAGCTTTGCGCGTTCCTTCTCAGCTTAAAGAATGAAAGCATGGAAACCGTGCCGACAACCGAGCCAAGCGGACATGCATACTTACAGAACGGCCGCTCAATAATAAGCGACAGCACCACTATTACTCCAAGCACGACAAAGGCCGACATCATAACCTCGCCGCTGAAAATGTTCATAATAGCGTAAAACGGATCGTATCCCATAAAAATAAGCTTACCGACCGCCGCCGTGTAATACAAAATAACGGCAAGCACAAAATAACGTGTGAACCGCAGAATCCTGTCGGCAGATTTCGGCATGAGCTTGTTATAGTGTTTCGGAAACAGCTTTTTACCGAGCTTGCCGACCAGTTCCTGAACCGTGCCGAGCGGACAAATCCACCCGCAGAAAACCGCGCCGAACAACAGCGTAATAACAACAGCCAGCAGCAGCATAATGAGCGCCGGTGTGTGAACCTTCGATACGAATTTACCTGTCGTCGCGAGAGTGTAGGCCGTTTCGACGCCGCCCAGCGGGCAAACGCTGTGCGCGGATATCGCAGGTAAAAACGGAATTTGTATTCCCTTCTCGGCTAAAACATTTATGGTGCCGCCGATAAACAGAAACAGAAAAATAGAAATTTGAGTAATCTTACGAAACAGCGCCAGCTTGCTTTTCTTTGCCTTGTCCAACGAAATCCGCCCCTTCTACGTTAATCAATTATCGTGGCAAATAGCATGAACCGTCCTGCAATCCTCTTCCGCCTATACCGAGCAGTTGACCTGTACCGCCAGCGCCTCTGCCGGTCCCCTGTCTTACGCCGGTAGTGTAGCACGAGCCGTCACGTAACGCCACGCCCGCCTGATTGTTATAGTTGTAAGCGGGAGCCGTTCTCACGGTTGGAGGCGGTGTCTGAACGGGCGGTAAAATCGGCCTGACTTGTGCCGCGAATGCCGTGAGCGGAGTCGCGCCCAGTACGATTGCCGTTGTTCCTATTGCGATTGCTTTTTTTAAATTTGTCATAATAAAGACCTCCTAGTAGTTTTTATGGAAAGCTATCTGCTAACCTTCTACTAGGATACACGGTAACTTTGTCAAAACTGTGTTATAAGTTTTCTATTTCTGTGGTATTTCGAAAACAAATTTGGCACCGACGCCATCCGCATTATTCTCAGCACTCAGTCCGATACCATGCCTGTCCGCGATTTGCTTAGCTATAGCAAGTCCCAAGCCCGTGCCGGTTTTATTCTGCTCGGAGCGGCTTTTATAAAATCTGTCGAATATATAAGGAAGATGCTCATCCTCAATACCGCAGCCGCAGTCCTTTATTTCTATACGCGCGTCGGCTACAGTCACCTCAACATCCGCACCTTCCGGCGAAAACTTTATCGCGTTATCCAGCACAATCATAAACATCTGCCGAAGCCTTCCGTAATCCCCCAGCATCGCGCAACCGCCGCCCAACCGGTTAACGGCAACACGAACGCCCTTCTTCTGTGCGAGCTTTTCCGCGCTTCGCGCCACGTCCGAAATCACATCGCTCAAAGACACATCCGTTTTCTCAATAACAAAATCCATGTTCTGCAACCTCGACAAGTCCAGCAAGTCCCCGACAAGCCGCTGCAAAAACTTAGCCTCGCTCAGCATCTGAATATGGTACTCCTCTACCTTCTCCGGCGCGGTCACGACCTTCTCCGTCAGCGCCTCCAGCGAACCGCGCATTACGGTTATCGGCGTGCGCAGCTCGTGCGATATGTTCGCGACGAAATCGCGGCGCATTTGCTCGAGCTTCGCGCTTTGGCAGCTCGCAACATCCAGCCGCTCCGCCAAAATGTCGAGCGTGTTCGCGAGCTGCCCGATTTCGTCCTTTTGCGTAACGCCCGACTGCGCTTTGTAATCGCCCTCGGCAAGACACAACGCCGTCGTGTTCATCTTGTTCAGCGGCTTCGTAAAAGAGTACGAGAACAACACAGACAGTCCGAACGATATAAAAAGCGCAAGCAGAATACTCATTCCCAATATAAAAAACCCTTGCCGGATCGCTTGATTGGTTCCGTTTACGGGCGAGTGCAGCAGCACTACCCCCCAGACGTCACCGGAGCTGTTTTTTATCGGCACGCCTACCGTCAGCGTCAGCTCGGACATCATGCTGCTGAAGCTTTCGCTGAACATCGTCTTGTTCGTGAATACGTCTTTTATGAGCTTCTCGGCGTTCTCCGGCAAGTCGGCGTAGTTGTACTTGACGCTGGACGGGCTTTGCCCCATTACCCCCGTGATGAGATTCAGATTCTCGTCGACTATCCACACATCGGTACCCGCTATATCGCCGATGAAACGCATGTACGCCCCGTAGCCCATGCCGCCGCCCATGCCGTAGCTCTCGGTTCTGTTCATGTAATCCGAAAGCGTCGTGGCTATCGACGCCGCCCGCGTCTGCAAATCGGTCTTGTGGATATTGACCGTATAGCTTCTGAACAAGAACATAAAAACACTGCTGATTATGACGGAAAAAATCAGCAGTGCCATTGCAAAATACAGGCTTAACTTTTGCGCTATTCTGCTTTTAAGCATCCTTAAGCACCTCGAATTTGTAACCTACGCCCCAAATTGTTTTGATGTCCCACGCCGCGTGTGCGAACTCGTCGAGCTTTGCCCGGAGCCGTTTTATGTGGCTGTCTACGGTTCTGTTGTCGCCGTAATAATCGTAGCCCCACAGCTCGTTCAGCAACCCTTCCCGCGAAAACACCCTGTTCTTCCCCGTCGCAAGCGTCCACAGTATTTCGATTTCTTTTTTTGTAAGCGACACGTTTACGTTATCAATCGTGACGGTGTAGTCGTCTAGGTTTATAGTCAGATTGTCGTACCGGAAAACCTGCCCCTGCCCGCCGCTGTTGTCCGCGCGGTTTAGCCGACGCATAATCGCCTTTACCCGCGCCATAACCTCAGCCGGGGAAAACGGCTTCACGATATAATCGTCCGCGCCGATTTCCAGCCCCATTATCCGTTCAAAATCCTCTCCTCTTGCCGTTATCATTATAATAGGAACATTTGAGACACGCCGAATCTCTCTGCACACCTCGAAGCCGTCCTTCTTCGGCATCATGACATCTAGCAGCAAAATATCGGGCTTCGCCGTGCCGAACTTCGCAACCGCATCCGCGCCGTCCAGCGCGATTACGGTTTCGTAGCCCTCCTTCTTCGCGAACTCCTCCAATATAGAAGTAATCTGCTTGTTGTCGTCTACGATTAGCAGCTTGTACATAGTACCGAACCTCCCACGTTTTATGTGAAATTGATTATAGCACTTAAATTTGTCAGTCTACAAAAATTATGGTATTTTTATATAAAAAATTCCCGGAGGGATTACGATGGCAGATATTATTCTGACGAACGCGACGGTTTTAACGATGGACCGCGACAATACGGTTTATGAGGACGGTTATATAGTTATTTCCGGCGATACGATTACCGACATCGGCCATATGGCGGCACTATATGCGGCGGGCAGCGCCGACAAACGCCGCGGCTACGACCGAATAGACTGCCGCGGCGGTATCATCACGCCCGGCATGGTCAACACGCACAGCCATATTCCGATGATGGTATTCCGCAGCTTGGCCGACGACGTTCATGACCGGCTCAAGCGCTACCTGTTTCCGCTGGAAAAAAACACGATGACAGCCGACATGGCGCGCGCCGGGGCTGTTTATGCGTTCGCGGAGCTGATCGCGGGCGGCGTCACGACCGTGTACGACGCGTATTATTTTGAGAACGAGATAGCGGAAGCCGCCGCCGCTTGCGGCATACGCGGCGTCCTGTCGGAAACGGTGCTGAATTTCCCAAGTCCGAACGCCGTCCTACCGTACGGCGGTATCCCCTACACGCGCGACTTCATCAAGCGCTGGCGCGGGCATAAGCTGGTCACCCCCGCCGTAAACTGCCACGCCCCGTACACAAACGACGCCGAGCATTTAAAAGAGTGCCGCAGGATAGCGTGGGACAACGACGTCATCATGTGTATGCACGTCGCCGAAATGGACTACGAGCAGCGCGACTGCCTGAGGGATTTCGGCATGACGCCCGTGAAATATCTGGACAGCTTAGGCCTCCTGGACGAAACATTTCTCGCGGCGCACGCGATCAACTTAGACGAGCGCGACATCGAGATTTTCGCGGCACGCGGCGCGGCTGTGTCGTACAACGCCGGATCGAACGCAAAGGGCGCGAAGGGCGTCGCCCCGGTTTACAAGCTGCGCCAGCACGGCGTGACCGTCGGGCTTGGCTCGGACGGCCCGATGAGCGGCAATACGATCGACATCATCACACAGCTTTCGCTCGTCGGCAAAATCCAGAAGCTCTTCAACAACGACCGCACACTGTTCCCAGCGAAGGAGATACTGCGCATGGCGACAATCGACGGCGCGGCGGCGCTCGGACTTAAAGAAGCCACCGGCTCGCTCGAAAAAGGCAAGAAAGCCGACATTATCGTCTTGGAAACGGACAGCATAAACATGCAGCCGGTATACGATCCGTACTCAACAGTAGTCTACAGTGCGAACCCGTCGAACGTCCGGCACTCGATTATAAACGGCGAGATAGTCATGCTCGACCGCAAGCTTCTTACGATAGACATAGCCGCCGCAAGAAACGACATGCTCGCCTACCGTGACATAATTGCCTCTGTCGCAAAGAAAATCGACGATGGACATTTTGTATGAAATTTTTCCTAGATTTTATTGTATTTGTTCTGGATATATTTTATAATTGCGTAAAGTATTTCCAGAACACACAAAAAATCTATGGAGGGAACGCGCATGTCTAGTCTTAAAATTAGGACGCGTCTGTTTGTTGGCTTCGGAGTTATTGTTCTGTTGCTGCTGACGCTGTCGGTCGTATCGTTTCATAATATGTCCAGTATTTATGAACAAGTGCAGAACTACTCAACGAGGTCGTTGCCCAATGCCAACCATCTGTGGCAAATACGGCGCGATATGGTGTCGGTCGAGCGCTATTTGTATCAGGGTGTTGCAAACACCGACCCGTCTCTTATGAAAAAGGCTTACGACTTAGCCGCCTCGGAAGAAGAAGATATTTATAAAGAATTGGCAGAGTTTCGTAAAACCACGAGACAGACTCCCGCCACGATCGACGATCTGGAAAAGTCGATAAAAAAGCTTTCTGCCATTCGTGAGGAAATCATAAAAATTGACACGTCGAACACAGCCGACGCCAACGCCAACGCAATCAAAATGATTAACGAAAAATACATACCGGCCTATGACGAAGTGGCAGGCAAGGTCATGGTAATATTTAACTCCCAGCAAGACAGAGCGAAGCAGCAAGACATCACAGCCAAGGAAAGCAAGTCTACGTCCGACTATACGGTTATAATCGTATCGGTTTTCAGCTTGCTGGCATCGGTTTTCATCGCGCTGTACATAACCCGCACAATAACTAAGCCCATCGGCGAGGTCAAAGCCGCCGCCGAGGCGATTTCCTCCGGCAACCTCAACGTGAACATCCGAGCCGCTGGCAAAGACGAAATAAACGAGCTGGCTCATGCGTTCATTAAACTGCGCGACACAATTTTGCTGCTTACGGACAAAATAAATTCCCTCTCCGGCGAATTCAAAAAGGGCGATATCGAAGCAAAAATAGACACTTCCGTTTTCGAGGGCGAATATAAGATAGTCGCCGAAGCCATTAATTCGATGGGCGGCTCGCTTATCGACGACACGCTCGAAATCATGAACGGATTACGAAACATCGGCGACGGTAACTTTAACGCCGAGCTTCGCAAATTCCCGGGCAAAAAAGCCGTATTCAACCAACAGTTCGACAGCCTGAAAAATAACCTGACATCCATGAGCAGGGAGCTGTTTACGCTCATATCGGCCGCAACGGACGGGAAGCTTGACAGCCGAATCAATTCATCGAATTATAAGGGCGACTGGAACAAGCTGACAGACGGCCTGAACAATCTGCTGCAAGCCGTCAGCGTACCGATTAACGAAGCGAACGATATCCTCGACCAGCTTTCGGCCGGTAATTTCAACGTAAGCGTCAACAAGAGCCTTAAGGGCAGCTTCGCCGCCATGATGCGCTCGTTTGACAAGATGGTCGATTCGACGTCGTCATATATAGATGAAATCACCGACGTGCTTGGCACGATCTCCGAATGCGATTTGAGAAAGAGCATCAAGCGCGAGTATGTCGGGCAGTTCAACCAGATTAAAGTCGCAATAAACAACATCGGCGAGACGCTTCGCAAAACTATTACCGAAATTAAATCGTCGTCTGAAAACGTGCTTGCCGGAGCGAAGCAGATATCAATGACATCGATGGATTTGGCGAACGGGGCGAGTAAACAGGCTAGTTCCGTCGAGGAGCTGAACGCGTCCATCATCACGATAAACGAGCAGACACACCAGACAGCCGCCAAGTCCCAGAGCGCCAACGAATTCTCGAAGAAGTCGATGGAAAGCGCCGAGGTCGGAAACAAAGAAATGCTGCGTATGCTCGACTCCATGAACGAGATAAAGGAAGCGTCGAAGAATATATCGAAGATTATCAAGGTCATAGACGACATCGCCTTCCAGACGAACCTGCTCGCGCTTAACGCCGCAGTCGAGGCCGCGCGCGCGGGCGAACACGGCAAGGGCTTCGCGGTCGTCGCGGAGGAGGTTCGCTCGCTCGCGGGCAGAAGCCAGCAAGCCGTCAAGGACACGTCCATACTCATCGACGACACCCTGGCCAAAATCAACGCCGGTACACAAACGGCTCAGCTCAGCGCCGACTCGCTGCGCAAAATCGTTTCCGACACCGATTCGGTCTGCAAGATTATTAACGATATATACGTAGCGACGAAGGAACAGACCGAGGGGATTTCGCAGATTACTATCGGGATTAACCAGATTTCGGAGGTTGTTCAGGTTAATTCTTCTACGTCGGAAGAATCTGCCGCGGCTGCGCAGGAGCTTAATAGTCAGTCCGAGCTGCTTTCGGAGATGGTTGCGCAGTTTAGTATTTAAGTGTCGCGGCGTCCTGCAAAAACCTATAATTTTTTCTTGACAACAGCGCCCGCCGGTGGTAGATTCATATAAACGGCGGCAATGAGTAGCATTTACCACGCCGGTTTTCTGAGGTGCTTTATGAGTGCGATTAAATTATCAGCAGTTGCATACTTTTTTTACTTTAGCCAGAGCTTTTATTTTAGCTTTGGCTATTTTTGCTGCGATAATTTTATAGACTCGTAAACCCATAGAATCGCATACCATATATTTATTATGAGTGAGGATCCTTTCGGGCCTCACTCTTTTTTATGCCAAAAAAAGGAGTGTTTTTAATGATTATTGTTTTGAAGCAAGGCACAGCGGAACAGGAAATCGCACCGATTTGTAATACGCTTAAGGAAAACGGCATCATCGTGCAGGAAATCGTCGGCGAATCGACGCGGATGCTCGGGCTTGCCGGCGACACGTCAGGCATTTCGTCCGAGTGGCTCATGAGCTACCGCTGCGTCGAGAAGATTATGAAGATTCAGGAGCCGTACAAACTGGCGGGGCGGAAATTCCACCCCGAACACAGCGTCGTGGAAATCTCGGGGCAGAAAATGGGCGGCGGTCACTTCGCCGTAATCGCGGGGCCGTGTTCGGTCGAGAGCGAGGAGCAGATTCTGTCCATCGCGAAGGAGGTAAAGGCATCCGGGGCGCAGTTTCTGCGCGGCGGCGCGTTTAAGCCGCGTACATCGCCGTATGCGTTCAGCGGGCTTGGGCTGGACGGCCTTAAGCTGCTGAAAATCGCACGGCAGAAGACCGGGCTGCCGATTGTCACGGAGCTGATGTCCTCCGAGTACCTTGACGCGTTCGCGGAGGATGTAGATATTATCCAAATCGGTGCGCGTAATATGCAAAACTTCTCGCTGCTGCGCGAGGTTGGTATGCTCAAAAAACCTGTGCTGCTCAAACGCGGGCTTTCCTCGACGATTGACGAATTCCTCATGGCCGCCGAATACATTATGGCGGGCGGTGCGACGCAGGTTATTTTATGCGAGCGCGGCATACGCACGTTCGAGACGTCGACGCGTAACACGCTCGACTTGTCGGCTATTCCCGTGCTGCAAAAGAAATCGCACCTGCCGGTCGTAATCGATCCGTCGCATTCGACGGGGTACTGGGATTACGTCGCGTCGATGTCGCTTGCGGCTGTGGCGGCGGGCGCCGATGGGCTTATCATCGAGGTTCACAACAGGCCGGAGGCCGCG
>CAZJLW010000093.1:0-5740 GCA_964546895.1 uncultured Eubacteriales bacterium
ATTGCATCCTTTCCACCGTTAAAATTTGTAGAAAGCCTTGTAACGCGTTGGTTCGCGACGCAGTTAAGAATAGTGCCGGAATAAAGCTTTCGCATTTCCAGCGTCATATCGTTAATAACCACATCGTCACAGCACATTTCAATATCCTTGTTTGCGGCGTATACCATTGCGTACACGAGCGGGTTAAACCAATGTACTGCGTTGGCTAGTAGTAACAGCAGTTTGTAAGCTATGTCGCGGCGGTGCATATGAGCCAGCTCATGTTTTATGACGAAGTCGCGTTCGTTATCGCTGTAGTCGGCGTCCGGCAGAAGTATGCGGGGTTTGGTTAAGCCGATGAGCATCGGGCTTGTAATGTCTTTGCAGATAAAAACGGGAACAGCTCCGGCAACCGCACATTCCACACGACGGGAACGGCGTTTGATTTTGCGTATAAACAGCAAATATACCAAGAGGTTATACGCCAGAAACACAGCCGCGCCCACAAGCCACAGCAGCGTCAGAGCTTGAACGAGTGTGACCGGCTCATACGTAAAATTTCTAACCGGGCGCCCGTTTTCCATGACCATCATTGGTGCGGCCTGATCAGCTCGTATGTACATAACATTCATGGTAGGCTCGGAAATCGTAACGGGTGTTTGAAATCCGCCGAAGTTAAAAGGAAGCAGGAGCCGTAGCGTAATCATCAGCCATACGAAATATCGCCATCGTGCGGTATAGGACTTATTTAAGAACGGTGATATAAGAAGAAAGCACGCTATTATCAATGCCATTGAAACAGATATGCCGAACAGTGTTTGCAACATTTATTCCGCCTCCTCGATGAATTGCTTCAGCTCGTCTAAGTCCTTCTTGGATATGCCGTTGCCGTTGTAAAGCGTCGCAACTAGGCTTTTCAGCGAATTGTCGTGCAGCCGCGATAAGAACGATTTGCTTTCGTTTGTGACGTAGTCATTGTGGTCGACTAGAGGTGTGTACACGTTAAGCCTCCCCTGCTTTTCGCACCTGAGAAACCCCTTGTCCACAAGCCTTGTCAGAAGATTCAAAACCGTCGTAATCCCCCATGTCTTGTTGCCTTGCAGCCGCTCCATTATGTACGACGAAGTTATCGGCTGGTCGGCTTGCCATACGATAAGCATAAGCTCCAGCTCTGATTCCGGTAGTCGTTTTTCCATATGCTGTCATCCTTTCTACGTTTGTCGAATTGATTTATTATACATTTGTCGAATTAGATTTGTCAATTGGTTTTTGTTTTGCGTACAACGGACGAAAAAATACCCGCCGGGTTTAAGTCCCGGCGGGTAAATTGTCAGATTCACTTTTTAGCAAAAACCACACCTGTCACAACGAATGCCACACCAATAAAACAATACCCGGCGCCAACACCACTCGCCGTTGAAACATATCCGAACAAAAGCCCGGCTGCAATACCTACTGCCCTTTGCCCAAGCGAAACTGCCGATTCTATCGATGCACGAGCATTATCATCGGCGTATTTGTGCAAATGCCCCAGCATACTCAAATCTACAATGATGGCAGAACCTCCAGCAATGCCGACTCCTATCATTCCGAATATGTTGTGTGTAAATGCGGTAAATAAAAGCCCTACTCCACAAAAGAGTGTAAATATAACGACCGATTTTTCGTTGCCAAGCCGCTTAATGATAATCGGAGAAAGAAAAGAGGTTACTACGACGACAACACTTAACACAGCCGACACTACACCAAAAAGCGCTACAGGAAACGAGAAGCTTTCTAAGTACAGCTGCCAAAACTCATCGGAAAAGACAATTAACGCAGCAACAATGGCAGAGTTTAGACATATCCGTATCATTGAGGAATGCGTTTTGAAAAATCCGACAGATGTCTTTACGATATGCTTTACTGTTAAAACCTGCTCTGCCGGTGTTTTTAGCGGCGGTTCTTTTAACATGCAAGCAACAAACAAAGCTACGAGCATACTGCACACCGAAACATAATAATTAACTTCCATTGAAAATACAGCCGCCATAAACCCTCCGGACAGCGCGGCTAGTATACCTGCTGTATAGTCAACAGCGGTCAGACGTCCCAATGTTTTTTCAAACTCCGCTGTTTTTCCGGCAGAAGCAAGCGAATCGTACAGCAAAGCATTATGTGCTCCGCTGGTAAAGGCTGTATTTATTGCCGCCAAGAATACAGCAAATGCAAACAGCCAAAAGTTATGTGCAAAGGCGATAATAACCAATTCCAAAGTGGCAAAGAATGCGCCTATAACAACAAGCCTTTTTCGTCCAAACCGGTCTGCAAGTACACCTGACGGAAATTCGAGCAACATAATCGTTGCTTCGTAAACAATTCCGCACCAAACAACCATCTGTATATTCATCCCACGCTCTTGCCAAAAAAGACGCTCAATGGTGTATGCAGGAATGAGGTGGTGAAAAAACTGAATCAAATAAATCAGCCATTTGTTTCTATAAAAATTCATAGTAAAAACTCCTTATACAATTTAATAAAAAAATTGCATAAGGCTAAACGGAGGTGGTCGTGCTAAGAGTTAGCAGGGGTAACGAATGAAATACATAGTCTTCATCATTCTCCTTTCGTTGGTCTCTATTTGCATTATACAGCAAGACTTATGCAGATGGGAAGGCAACTGCTTTCTTGACGTATTCCACCAGCTGTTCTATATCCATATTGACTTGCTGCATTGTGTCTCTGTCTCGTACTGTAACCACATTGCTATCCAGTGTATTATCGTCAATTGTAACGGCGAAAGGTGTACCTATCGCATCACCCCTACGATATCTTTTCCCGATATTACCTGCATCGTCGTACGATGTCATGAAATGATTCTTAAGCATGTTGTAAACTTCAACAGCTTTTTCCGAGTGCCTTTTTTTGACCAACGGTAAAACATTTACTTTTATCGGTGCCAAAAATGGTTTTAGTCGTAGAACCTGGCGTATTTCGTCCCCGTTTACAGTTTCTTCTTCGTATGCCTCAAACATAACCGCAAGAAAGGTTCTTCCTACTCCATAAGTTGATTCAATTATATACGGAATAAACTTTTCTTTAGTCTCTTCGTCAAAGTACGTCATATTTTTTCCCGAATATTGTTGATGCCTTTGCAAGTCGAAGTCTGTACGATTGTGCGTTCCGTTTATCTCTCCCCATCCAAAAGGAAACAGGTATTCAATATCACATGCTGCCTTAGCATAATGTGCTAATTTATCATGATCATGAAATCTTAACCGCTCAGAGTTCAAACCTAGGAACTTGAAAAACTCTACTCCGTAGTCTTTAAAATATTGATAAAGCTGTTCATCATCGCCCTTCTTACAAAAGTTTTGGTATTCCATCTGCTCAAATTCTATAGTCCGAAATATAAAGTTCCCAGGAGTTATTTCGTTACGAAATACTTTTCCTATTTGTCCAATGCGAAATGGCAACTTCACCCTCATTGTTCGAAGCACATTAAGGAAATTAACGTACTCACCCTGAGCGTTTTCCGGACGCAAATATATCGTGGTCGAGCTACTCTCTGTAACCCCACGTTGTGTTGCAAACATCATGTTAAACTGTCTTATTTCAGTAAAATTTGATTTGCCGCAGTATGGACAGGGTACATTCTTTTCTCTAATAAAGGCATTCATTTCATCCTGCGTCATAAGATCGGCATTTACTGACTTATCGAATGCATTTATCAAGTTATCTGCACGATGTCGGGTTTTGCACTCCCGGCAGTCCAATAGCGGATCGGTAAAGCTTTCCAAATGACCGCTGGCTTCCCACACTTTTGGGCTCATTAGTATATCCGCGTCCAACTCAAAGCTGTTATCGACTCTTTGGATAAAAAAGTATCTCCAAGCATCTTTGATGTTGTTTTTTAGCCGCGTTCCCAACGGGCCGTAATCCCAAGTGTTCGCAAGCCCTCCGTAAATTTCGCTTCCCTGAAAAACAAATCCATACTGATTGCAAAAATGTACCATTGTTTCCATTGTTGACTGCTTCATTTTCATTACCTCCATTTTTTTAAATACAAAAACGCCCTAAGCTAATAGCTTAGGGCGAACAATACAGTCCGTGGTACCACCTAAATTCAGAAGAAAGCTTCTGCACTCAACGGCACAGTGTGCAATACACAGTATGCCTTTTCCCTATCACGGTGGAAATCCGTTGGTATCTACTCAGATAATATCCTTTCAAACCACAGCTCAAAGGCGCCTTCTACATTGTTCTCATAAAGATTCGCACCAACCATCTTCTCTCTGAAATCAGAAACAATGTATACTATTCCTCGTCATAGCTTTTATTTGTATTATATTGATTTTTTACAACTGTATCACATGCTTGACAAATAATCAATTATATATTCGGCGCTAAACATTCCAAATTTTGATTAGATAGCGCCGAATATTTTCCTCTGTTTATAGGAGGGCGTTAATGTTTCGATTTGTAAACATTAATGCCGCCTATATAGGATTTCAAAAATATAATGCGATGCTTTCGTTTATTAATCTCATTACCGTTTCCTTGTAAGCATCATCACCCAAAGAATAGAAGTGGCAAGCAATCAACACATAGTAGTAGTAAAACGCACCGCGTGAGAATTTTTGTAGCTGCGAATAGCCTTCGAGAAACAACTCAATTTCATTATACGTCTTTAGAAATTTTTGGCTCGGTCGTAAGAACACAGCCCACGCTATGTCGAACTCCCGAACACCGTACCCTGATAACTCATAGTCCAGAACAGCGGATATTTCCATTCCGTTCCACAAGATATTAGCGTAGTGAAAGTCGCCATGTACAAAGCATTCGGTGTGTCCCTCATGAGATGCTTCGTGTAAAAAACCTTCAACGAATTGCAATCCATGTTTCTCAAAATAATCTTTTCGCGGGATATCGAAAAAGCGTCTATGTTTAACCGCATCGCACTGAACATCTAGCTCATGTATCATTGCAAGTGCGTTGCCGTATCGTTTCATATATTCAAGCGACAGCATGTTTTCATTATCGCCAACGATTGTTGATAGCCGTTCTCCGAATGATTCTTCTGTAATAATGTAGACTGGTTCTTCTTGTGAGTAGGCTATGATATTTGGCTTGAAATCGTATGGGATACTGAGTATCGTCCTTATTTCGTTACATATATCAGCACCTTTTTGGCGTTCGAATTTAATATATGCCCTGTAGCATATGTTGTTACTAATGCCTTTCACATGAAAAACATCATTTCCGGCATGGGGATAGCCTAAAATCTCGATTATTTCGAAGATTGAGGATGGTATTACATACGGGTCAATTGTTTCTCTCCATTTATCTGGATGCTTCAAAGTCTTCCCTCCGGTTCATCACTTTCGTCCACAAGCCAACCAACACCAAAAAAGACATAACCATTGCACATACAAAATCTCACCGCCCGGACTAACGGGGCTTAATCTTGCAAGCCGTAAAGCAGTAGAAATCTGATTCTTCGTCATCAGTGCTGCTTTTCCGAACAAACCGTATTTCAGACTGTGCGATATAAAATCACAATACAGTTTTTGTTCGCTGAACAGCAGATCCGGCTTCACCTTTTTTGTAATACGTAGCAGTACAACATCAACACGGGGCGACGGGTGAAAGTCCTCACGGCGAAAATGATACACAATTTTCAAATCATAGAACGGTCTTAGTAATAGAGACTGCGACGTGTCGGTAGGGCTTCCACAAAAGCGCTTTGCTGCACCTTTCTCCATAATAAGCCATGCATCAG
>CAZJLW010000093.1:5840-8938 GCA_964546895.1 uncultured Eubacteriales bacterium
ATATTTGTCAACTTCAAAAGGCGGTTTATAGTCACGCGCGAAGTTAAAAAGTTTTGAGAAACAGAAAAAGGCAGATTCTGCCCTTTATTTTTGGACATAAAAATACACCTCACATGTTATTCGTAAACATAATAAGGCGCAACAAAAGAACCGATTATTTACCGGCTTTGTCGCGCAATATTAACGAATACGAATGCAGTTACACATGAGATGCATTAACGCCCCTTTTTATAAGTTAAAAACATTTTAGCACAATACATTTAATTGTCAATATTTTATTCAATTTCCGACTTCGCAGTAATACTGCGCCTGCGCGTTCCACAGCTCGTAGTATTTTCCTCGCTCGTCGGCGATTAGCAACTCATGACTACCACGCTGTATCAACTCACCCTCATAGAACACAGCAATATCATCACAGAACCGGCACGAGGACAGACGGTGCGAAATATAAATCGCAGTTTTATCCCCCACAATCTCATTAAACTTTGAGTAAGTCTCAAACTCTGCAATAGGGTCTAAGGCGGCGGTCGGTTCGTCAAGCACGATGAACGGCGCGTTTTTATACAGGGCGCGGGCGAGTGCTATTTTCTGCGCTTCACCGCCGGATACTTCTACGCCCTTGTCGAAATTATTATACAGGTACGTATCAAAGCCATTTTGCATTTTTAAAACTCTTTCGGACAACGAGACTTTTTCCATCACACTTCTAATCCGTTCCAGGTCATATTCTGTGGAACAAGCTACATTCTCAGATAGCTTGAACGAAAGCAACTTAAAATCCTGAAACACCACAGAAAATATACTCATGTACTCGTTATAATCGTATTTCTTTATGTTTATGCCGTTTAAAGTGATTTCGCCTTCGGTCGGGTCATACAGGCGGCACAATAACTTAATCATAGTGGTTTTGCCGCTGCCGTTCATTCCAACAACCGCAAGCCTTTGCCCGACACGCAGCTTGAACGAAAAGTTTTTTAATGAATACGTATCGCATCCCGGGTATTTGAACGACACATTTTTAAACTCAATTACATATTCGTTATCACGCCGCTTTTCGACGGGAAGCGTGCCTTTGTAAAGTACGTTCTCCACTTCCATAAATTTAAGCGATGACTGTATTCTGTCAGTCTGGTTTATTATGCGTGTCAAAGCCGACGAAAGCCCGAAGAAGCTGTTTGCCATATTGTATATAGTACCCGCGTACCGCACTATATTACTTATCGAAACAGCGCCTGTCACTGCCTTCGTGACAATAAACAAATATGCGCTCGCTGTTATCACACCGCTTGTCAGCGCCCCGATTAATCCCGATAAGCACGAGTATTTTGTAAATACCTCGCAAAAATCTTCCTGTCTTCGTTCATCTTCCTCAAGATAGCCTGATATCAGCTTCTTAATATTGTAAATACGTGCTGTTTTTAGAATGTTACTGATCGCGCTGCCGTAAACAAAATACACTATGTAGTTTACAGCGTATTTTGGATCAGTCGTGTTTAAGTGCGCGGTTAGCTTTGCCTGAATATATTTCGAGTTCATTAACGCTGAAACGCCGGACAAAACCATTAACATGCCCAAAAATGCTACACCGCCACTCACATTGCCGGTTAATAAGAAAGGAATAATCATAAAAACCCCGATAATAAATCCAAAAAAGTTATCCAGCAGGCTTTTCAAATAATTCGACAGATTGTAATAACCCGAACCCCAGCGCATATCCCTAGCTATACGTTCCTTTATTTCATTTACAGTAGGACTTTCGAGCAGCTGAAAATCCATCGACAGATATTTCTCCGCATGTGCCATGTTAATTTTGTGAATATACATGTCGTTGTGGGTCTGCTGAATTTTTGTCAAAAATCCCTCCATGAAATCAACCAGAAAGCTAAGCCCAACAGCTCCCATTGCAATATAAAGCAAATTCCGATACTCATAGCCCTCCGCAAAGCCTTTAAGAATAAACGATGTAGCCAGCAGCGCTACATAAGGCCGTATAGCTCTTAGGATTGCAGTAGGGAATAACAACAGAACAAGCAGCTTGTCGGTGTCGTAAACAACCTTGTATACTTTTAACGCACCTTTTATTCCGGCACTTTTTACGGTTTCGTCTTTCATGCTGATATTCCCCCTTGCTTATAATAATGACTCTGAATTTCATACATATAGGCATATTCACCGTTTTGCACCATCAGCTCATCGTGTGAGCCGCTTTCGATTATTTTACCGTCCTTTAATACCAAAATCCTGTCGCAAAACCTCGTGCTGGCTAGTCGGTGTGAAATGTAAAGAGCGGTTTTGTTTTCTGTCAGCTCGTGGAACTTCTCGTAAACCTCTGATTCGGCAATCGGATCAAGCGCGGCTGTCGGCTCGTCTAAAATTAGAATAGGCGCATTTTTATACAACGCACGAGCAAGAAGAAGCTTCTGCTGCTGCCCTCCCGATAGCACAATACCGTCCGGCGCAATGTTTTTTAGCATCGGGGCATTGAGCTTTTTACTGTGTTTCATGATTTCATCCTTGATTCCGGCGATTTCAAGGCAGTGTAAAAGCCTTTCTTCGTCGCTTTCGGAAGCCTTGACAAACGAGATGTTTTCACCGGCAGTAATAGGAAGTATGCAAATATCCTGAAACACGGCTGAAAAGACGGTATACAAGTCCGCACGCTTGAAGCGGTCTATATTAATGCCGTTAATACAAATTTCGCCTTCGGTTGCTTTGTAAAAGCCGCACAACAGTTTGACAATCGTGGTTTTCCCTGCGCCGTTAACACCTACTAGCGCAATTTTCTCATTCTGTTTTATGTGAAAGGACAGCCCATCAAGGATTTTAGGCGTATCGTCAGTATACCGGAAGCCCACATTTTTAAATTCAATCTCGAGGGGTGAGACGAGTTTCGTAATCGGCAACGGGTTTTCCGGGTCAAGCTTATTGGTGTAATCAAAGAAAGCACGCAGGTCGTTTAGCCTTGTATTCTCACGCTTTAAGACTGTAATATTACCGACTACACCGTTAAGCCATGCGGAAAAGCTTGCAATCGCACCCATAAACAGAATAAAATCCGGCACGGCAACGCCACCGTTTAGTACCTTCCAAATACAATA
>CAZJLW010000093.1:9038-13053 GCA_964546895.1 uncultured Eubacteriales bacterium
ATCATTTCAAGCAAAATAAACACAAAAACGATTTTGTAATGCTTATAAACCATTCCAAGCAGGTAAATAACATTTTGAAAAACACTGTGATTCGTTTCAGTTTGTTTCAATTTTCATCGCCTCCCTCTCTGATTATTCTACACCATTATCTCACGATAAAAAAAATCGTGCACGAATGGTATCCACACGAGCACGAATGGTAAATTTAATTCATAGCAAGCATTATTTCCGTGGCGAAAACTCCGTCCTCGTTCTGCCTATTTACAAAACCCCCGTACTTACCGGCAATTTTATCAACGCGCATAAGACCGAATCCGTGACCGTCCTTTTCCTTCGTACTGTGATACACCCGCCCGCTTTTTTTTACAGAACCGCCTACAGAATTTGAAACGGAAATGTATAACTGCTCCTTGAGAATGTCAATGTAAATACGAATAAAGCGGTCGGCTTCGTCGGGAAGCTTTAAGCAAGCTTCGGTTGCGTTGTCAAGCAGGTTACCGATTATCACACATAGATCAATCTCCGAAACAGAAAGCTCCTTCGGTACTATCGCCTTGGCGTTGACATTTATTTTCTTGGATATCGCGAGGGAGATTTTGCTGTTAAGAATGGCGTCAACCATAACATTGCCGGTCTTGACTACCGTGTCAACATTCGTAAGGTCGGTGTCGAGCTTGTCAAGATACGTTCCGATTTCGGCGTACTGTTCGAGCTGCAAATGAGCCTTGACCGCCTGAATATGGTTATGATAGTCATGACGCCAGCCGCGCATTTGACGGTAGATATTTTCAACCTCGGCCACGTGCTTGCTCATTAAATCGCTTTGAAATGCGGCTATGCGTTTGTCAATAATCGGGGACAGAAGCCACGAAAGCAATCCCATTTTATTTTCCCCCTTTGTAATAGTCGATAAACGCACGGTTTACATCATTATATAATCGTCGCGAAAGAGGTACGGCCTTGCCGTCGTCGAGTATAACGTCGGTCTTCGTAATGCGCCCTATATGCCGCAGACCCACTATATATGAACGGTGACAGCGGATAAAAGAGCCGTCAAGAAGCTTTTCTATTTCGCTAATGCTGATTCGCGTTTCTACAACGGTATTTTTTGTTTGGATAGCTACAGAATGCGCGAACGCTTCAACGAACAGAATATCATTTTGCGGGATTCTAATCGTTCCATCAGCGCTATCAACAAGCAGCAGTTTTTGTTCCTTCTTTAGTTTTGATACAGCTTTATCAAGCACCTCAAACAGCTTGTCCTCTTTAACCGTTTTCATAAGATAATGCAGAGCCGACACATCGTAGCCCTGAGCCATATAGTCCGGGTAACCTGTTATGAAAACAATTTGCACGGCATCGTTGTCCTGCCGGATTCTGCGGGCAAGGGCTACTCCATCAAGCCCCTTCATCTGTATATCAAGAAGCAAAATATCGGCAGTTTTATCTTCTTCATAGGAAAATAAAAAGCCCTCGGCACTCTCAAATTCCGTTATACGCACATCATGACTTCGTACATCAGCCCATTTGCGTACAAGCGCGGAGAGGTAGTCGATTTGTGCGCGTTCGTCGTCACAAATGGTGATGCTTATTCCCTTCAAAATACCCGCCGCCATCCTCACAACGTCCCCGCCCCATTTTGCATAATCCGTCCAACCTCCGCCTCCACGAACCGCCGCTCGTTCTCATAAATCCCCGTTCTGTCCGAAAAGAACTCCACGGCAGCTTCCTTCGCAAGCTCCATAATAGCCAAGTCCTTATAAAGATTCGATATCTTCATCTCGGGCAACCCGTGCTGTCTGGTCCCAAAAAAATCCCCCGGCCCACGCAGCGTCAAGTCCGTCTCGGATATCTCAAATCCGTCGTTCGTTTTCTTCATCACACCCAACCGTTTACGCGCCACGTCCGATTTCGCGTCTGATACGAGTATGCAATACGACTGCAAATCGCTCCTACCCACGCGCCCGCGTAGTTGGTGCAACTGCGACAGCCCGAATCTGTCCGCGTTTTCTATGAGAATAATCGTGGCGTTCGGGACGTTTATACCGACCTCGATAACCGTAGTGGATACGATAACATCCGCGCTGCCGCTGCAAAACCGCTCCATAACGGCGGCTTTTTCGGCGGTCGGCAACTTCCCGTGCAGATACAACACGCGATACTCCCCGAAATACCGCGCCATTAACCCGGCGTACGCCGACAGCGACAGCAGCCCGGTGTTCGTTTCGCCTTCCTCGATCTGCGGGCAGATAATGTACGCCTGACGCCCCTCGTCAAGCTGTTTCTTAATAAAGCCGAACGCTCGCTCGCGATACGCCGATGTCACGTAAAACGTATCAATGTGACGCCGCCCGGGCGGACGCTCGCCGATTACGGAGATATCCATGTCGCCGTACAACACAAGCGCCAGCGTACGCGGAATCGGTGTCGCCGTCATGACCAACACATGCGGCGCGCTACCCTTCGACGACAGCGCAAGCCGCTGGTAAACCCCGAAGCGGTGCTGTTCGTCTGTGATGACAAGCCCCGGCGACGCAAACTCTACGCCCTCTTGAATAAGTGCGTGTGTTCCGACGATCATTTGCGCCGAGCCGTCCGCGATGCGTTCCCGCGCGGCTTTCTTCTCCTTCTGCGTCATCGAACCGACGAGCAGCAACACACTGACACCCGCCGGTTCCAACAATTCGCAAAAACCATCGTAATGCTGCCGCGCCAGCACCTCCGTAGGCGCCATCATTGCACACTGCCACCCGCCGCGTATTACAGCGTAAGCGGCCGCAGCCGCGACTGCCGTTTTGCCCGAGCCGACATCGCCCTGAACCAGCCGGTTCATTACAAAGCCGCTGCGCATATCGTTTTCTATATCATCAAGCGCGGCCTCCTGCGCCCGCGTGAACGCGAACGGGAATTTCAGCCCGTACCGGTCGAAGTCATTAATAACACAGTCGCTTTCGGTTTTGATTATGCCTTTGATTTTAAGTAGCGCACACTGCATGAGAAACAGCTCGTCGAAAACCAATCGCCGCCGAGCGCTTAGAAATTCCTCGTCACTTCCAGGAAAGTGTATATTTTTTACAGCGAACGGTCGCGGCCTAAGCTTGTACGCATTTTTTACATCGTCCGGCAAAAATTCGTCGAGCTGCTCCGCACAGCCGTCTGCGACTGCTTTGACTAGCGAGCGGAATACCTTTTGCGAAATTCCGGACGTCAGTCGGTATATGGGGATTATAGACGCAGCTTTGATTTTTTGGGGAGCGCAGCCGTCATCCGCTTCGTCTATCAATTCATACTCAGGACTTTGCATTTGCAAAACCCTCCCCCTACCGGGCTTCTCCATGACTCGCCCCGTAAAAAAATACAACCCGCCGGGTTTAATACTCGTTTTTACATACGGCATATTAAACCACACGATTTCCAGAGTACCCGCTTCGTCCGTTATTTTAAGCCGTGTAATGATTTTGCCGTTTATCCGCAAATTCTCGCAGCTCTCCCGTATAACGGCGCACAGCGAGTTCATTTCGCCGGGTACCAGGCTGTCCGTTTTCTTTATTTCGCGACGATCCTCGTAGTCACGCGGGTAGTACGTCAGCAAATCCCACACCGTTTCTATGCCCAGCTTTTTGAGCAGCGCCAACCGCTTTTCGCCCACGCCGTTGATAACGGATACGTTATCGGATAGATTCATACGCATTCCCCCTATTCATGTCGGATTTAATACAATCGATCCTAAAATTCATCAACAATACGTGATTCTTTAATATTTAATGTCTCGAAGCTATCGTTTTGACGGTATTGTGTCGGTGTCATACCAATTTTAGCCGTAAACTGCCTTGTAAAATAGTTTTCATACTTAAAACCCGTCGTTTCAGCAATTTTACTTATACTTAATGATGAATGGGTCAGCAAGTCGCAAGCGATGTTTAAACGGTAGTGTAGAAGATAATCTATCGGTGAGCGACGGGTTTCTGCTTTAAATTTACGTGTAAGTGTTGTCCGGTTTACATATACCAATTTA
>CAZJLW010000094.1:0-2449 GCA_964546895.1 uncultured Eubacteriales bacterium
CAGTTATGAAATGATTATAGAGTACAGTTTTTAATATATCAAATGCTTATATTAAATACTTGGATATACTTGATGGGCATATGTGCGCATGGTACAATGAGGCGAGAAGGGGGACGAACCGTGGACATTCGCGTATTGCGGTATTTCCTTGCCGTTGCGCAGGAGGAAAGCATAAACGGAGCGGCGAACTATTTGCATGTTTCACAGCCGACGCTTTCAAGGCAACTTATGGATTTGGAAACGGAGCTGAACGCGCAGCTTTTCATTCGCGGCAACCGAAAAATAACGCTCACAGACGAGGGGCTTTTTTTGCGCAAGCGCGCGCAGGAAATCGTTGACCTGTTCGATAAAACCGAGGCGGGATTTCACACGCCCGGCGAGATGATAACCGGCGATATTTATATCGGCGGGGGTGAAACCGAGGCAACAAGGCTTATCGCGAAAATTGCCGGTCGGATTCAGGCCGAATACCCGGGTATTAAGTTCCATATATTTAGCGGCAACGCCGACGACGTCACCGAGCGGATTGACAAAGGGCTGTTGGATTTTGGTATTTTAATCGAACCGGCCAATGTGTCGAAATACGATTTTATCCGTCTGCCGCACAAAGAAGTCTGGGGACTTCTCATGCGAAAGGACAGCCCGCTGGCCGCCAAAGAAAAAATAATCCCCGCCGACGTCGCGGGTTTGCCGCTGATTACGTCAAGGCAGAGCCTTGTGAAGAATGAGATCGCGGGGTGGCTCGGTAGAGGTTTCGAGGAGCTAAATGTTGTCGCGACTTATAACCTCCTATTTAACGCGACGCTTTTGGTGGAGGAAGGCGTGGGTTATGCGCTATGCATCGCGGGGCTTATCAACACGTCGGGAGACAGCGAACTCTGCTTTAGACCGCTAAGCCCGGCGCTGGAAGCTAATCTTGACATCGTATGGAAAAAGTATCAAGTGTTCTCGAGTGCGGCGGCGCTGTTTTTGAAGCGGATGCAAGCGGAGTTTGAGGACAAATCTTAAGCGCAAAGCGAGGTAGGGTTATGAATATACAGATATTCGGAAAAAATAAATGCTTCGATACAAAGAAGGCCGAGCGGTATTTTAAGGAACGCGGGGTAAAGTTTCAGAGCATCGACGTCGCCAAGTATGGCATGAGCAAGGGCGAGTACCAGAGCGTGAAGGCCGCCGTGGGCGGAATGGATGCGCTTATCGATGTGAAGTCGAAGGAGTATGAGAGCCAGTTTATTAAGCATTTGGCACGGGAAGACGATAAGGAGGAGCGACTTTTGGAGAATCCCGCGATGTTTCGCACGCCTATTGTGCGGAATGGGAAGAAGGCAACGGTCGGGTATGCGCCGGAGGTTTGGGGGGAATGGGAGTAGTACGGGGCGGTGAAGCGAATACTAGGAAATTTTTTGACAACAGCGTATTAAGGTGCTATAATTTGATTACAATGAAAAAAGAGGGTACGGCTAATACCCTCTCTTACACACACAAGTCAGTTAGGCTTGCATGTTATTATGGAAAAATAACCGCGTACCTTCTCATGGGGCGGTTTTTTTTATTTCTGTCGTTCATTATCTTGACTTTATTTATTAGATTTACTTCACTATTTGAAGATGGAAGTAGCACGGGCAAAAACGACAAAGGGCTGTAACGAAATAAACCACATGGGCGAAGAAAGCTATTTACGAAGCTTTCTTCGTGGGTGGTTATTTCTCGTTACAGCCCAATTTATTTTGATGTACTACACCAGCGTAAACCCACCGTCAATAATCACATCACAGCCCGTAGTATACGTAGCCGAGTCGGACGCGAGGTAAATAACGGCACCGGCGAGTTCCTCGGGCTTGCCCATGCGCTTGGACGGGATTTGGTCGAGCCAAGCTTTTATGTAGTCGGGGTTAACCGTAGATGTCATGTTCGTGAAAATATAGCCGGGGCTTATGCAGTTAACACGGATGCCGTAGTTCAGCCACTCGATCGCGAGCGATTTCGTCAGGTGGACGACGGCCGCCTTCGATGCGTTGTATGACGCCTGTTCCTGTGGGAAGTTTACGATCGTGCCGGACATGGACGCCGTATTTATTATGGAACCTTTTTTGTCGTTGGCTATTAGGTATTTGGCGAATGCTTGCGCCACGTAGAACACGCCGTTTAGGTTTACGTCGATAATCCGTTCCCACTCGTCCTGCGTGACTTCGAGCGAGCTTTTGTGCTGGCAGATGCCCGCGTTGTTGAACAGGATGTCGAGCGTACCCATTTTGTCAGCGGCGAGTGCGATTGCCGCGGCGACTTCGGCGGGCTTCGTCACGTCGCAAGCGAACGCCTCGGCTTTAATACCGTAATCACGCGCAAGCTCCGCGGCTGTTTCCTTTGCATCGTCTGGCAGTACGTCGAATATCGCGATGTCCGCGCCTACAGCGGCCATGTTTTGCGCGACGACTTTGCCGATGCCGCG
>CAZJLW010000094.1:2549-6233 GCA_964546895.1 uncultured Eubacteriales bacterium
ATTTCCCAACACCATTCTCAATCATAATCCGCGCCACCTCAAACGAACTAAACCCCGTAGAAAGCACAGGAATCCCCTCCCCGTCGGCCTTAGCAATCGTGTCGGGGTTAATCTCCGCACCTTCGGCGATGATTATACAGCTTGCGGTCGTGAGCAGGGCGACTGCTATGATGTTTATGTGACCTTGGATCGTGACCCACGCGTTATTCTCAGGCGCTCTGCCCATGACCCAGCTTAGCAGGTCGCCGATGTAAACGCAGTCGACGGAGTTACCGACGGCTTCCTTGCCCGCGACGAGCTTGAAACCGTCGAGCGCTACGATGTCAGATACATGTTTAATCATTCTTATCCCTTCCTTCGCTTTGTATGCCGGTGCTGAACGTTTGCGACAGCTTGGACGAAAGATCGCTCATGGCTTCGGCCAGTATTTTTACCTTCTTTTTCAGCATGAAAATGCAGTCCTCGATGTTGGAGTTGCCGTTGGCGATATCCTCGGCGAGGGCGCGACATGTCGGCGCGCCGCATGAGCCGCAGTCGATACGCGGCAGCTCCTCATAGAATTTCTCGATCGCCTCGAGCTTCGAAATCGCAATCTCCACGTCATTATCCAGCTTGAAAGAATCCGTGCGTGTTATAGCTTTCGTGAACTCGTAATTAATACCGTCGTCGGAGAAATCTATTTTGCGCTTTTTGTTGGCGGGGTCTTTGATGACGTTTTCGAGACGGCGCAAGTACCCCTTCGCGACGAAGCTGTTCTCGATTGTGAGCGGCCCGCCGACGCAGCCGGACGTACACGCCAGCCCTTCGATGAACTCGACGTCGGTCAGCTGCCCGTCCTCGATTTGTTCGAGTACGTTTATGACGTTCTCGACACTGTCGACGGCTATGGCGTTCGTGATTTTGACACTCTTGCTTTCGCCTCCCGTGAGCGCCCAGTCGATGCCTTTTTCAGAGCTTAGCGAAAGAATTTCCGGCTCGCGAATGCTTTTTAGCTTGTTGCGCAGAGGCACGTAAATATCCTGCATCGAAATAACCGCGTCGATTTCGGATTTTTCAATGCCGATAGTGTTGTGCATGTATGTATTTTTGGCGGCGCAGGGACTGATGAAGAACACGCCGATGTCCGAGCGCGGTATGCCGTGTTTTTCGAGATAATTTTTCGCAGCGACTGCGGCGACCTCGACGGGTGCGATTACCGGCAGGATATTACCGATAAGCGCCGGGAACCGCATCGAAATCAGCCGGATAATTGCTGGACACGCCGACGATATTATCGGGCGCTTCAGCTCCTTTTCGGCGAGCATTTTTTTAGTGGCTTCAGTTACCATCTCCGCGGCGTACGACACCTCGAACACCTCGTCGAAGCCCAGCTGCTTTATGCCCGTCAGTATTGTGTTTACGTCGTATAGGTTCTTGAACTGGCCGTACAGCGTCGGCGCGGGTATTGCTACTTTGTATTTGTAGTTGTATATGACCCCGAAGGGATCGGTCGTGGCTTTTTTGGCGTGGCTCTGGCAAACCTTTATACACAGGCCGCAATCGATACAGCGTTCGCTCATGATCTCGGCTTTGCCGTTGCGTATGCGAATGGCTTCCGTCGGGCAGCGCTTTAGGCAGTCCGTGCAGCCGATACATTTTTCAGCAAGAAGTCTTACGGAATGAAATTTTTTTTCCATATTTCACACCTTCCTAACAACTTATGGTTGCACTAAATGTTCACCTCGATTTCGACGGTCGTACCCTTCCCGGCCTCCGAAATAATATTTAAGAAATCGGAATTTTTTTTGATATTCGGCAAGCCCATACCGGCACCGAAGCCCAAGTCGCGCGCAATCTCAGAGGCAGTCGAGTAGCCCTCCTTCATAGCCTGATCGATATCCGGTATGCCGGGACCCGTGTCCTTCAGCGCTATCTTAACCTTTTCGGGCAAAATATCGACGTCCACCACGCCGCCGTTCGCATGGATGACCATGTTTATCTCGGCCTCGTACATAGCTATCGCTATTTTACGTATGATGTCGCTGTTTATGCCGAGCTGCTTCAAAACCTTTTTTACGGCGCTGGACGCCTCGCCCGCTCGTAAATACTCGCCTTCCAGTACGTCGTAATGCAGCTTCAATTAACCTCAGCTCCTATCAGCCCGTTTTTGTACAGTATGCCGCATGAACAAAACATCGGCTGTTTCGTGGAAAGCAGTGCAATACCCTTTTCCTCGGCCAGCTCGATCATCTCGGCCGTAGGCGACTTGCCGCGTACGAACACTATCGCCTTCATGTCCATCATCTCTGCCGTCCTGACAGCTTGTGGGTTAACAAGGCCGGTCAAAAGCAGCGCCTTCTCCTTTGAAAACGCCAGCACATCGCTCATCAAATCCGCGCCGCACGCCGATACGAAATCCCTGCTCAGTTCCTCACTGCAAGCCAGTACGCTTGCTTCTAATAGGTTTACTACTTCTGATAAAATCATTTAAAATCCCCTCTTCTTTTTATTGTGTGGTAATTAATATTACTCTAGTATGTCCGAGTGAGTGCCTGTCTCAGCAAGCACGAGCGTTAAAACTCCCTTATCAATTTTGTAAATTAAAACCCAATCGCCTTTAATATGGCAGTCACGGTAGCCATTGAGGTCGCCATGTAGCGGATGGTCTTGATACTTTTCTGATAGCCTCTCGCCGTTTGCGAGCGTTAGCACAACATCGTCAAGTAACGACATTTTATATCCACGCTTTTGAAGCAGCTTATACTGTTTGCGGTAGCTTTTTTCAGGTTGAATTTATTTCATCGTCGTCGGCCTCTACCCATTGTTTGTATTCGTTAAAGGTTTCAAACGGTCCTGCCATATCAGCTGTTCCGTTTTCAATCCTTTCAATCAGGTCACGTGTTTCGGGTTTTGGTATATGACTATAGGCAACAACCTCAAATGGTAACGCACGTTGT
This sequence comes from uncultured Eubacteriales bacterium, assembly GCA_964546895.1. Lineage (GTDB taxonomy): Bacteria > Bacillota > Clostridia > Lachnospirales > CAZJLW01 > CAZJLW01. Next base: position 5,486 of record CAZJLW010000094.1, read on the forward strand.
ATTCGTACTTGATGCAATAATAAATTGACGGCTTCACTAAAGCTTAATCCCATAGAAGCAAGTATTTCCTCCGCCTGCTCCTTAATCTCGCTATCAACACGCAAATTTATAGTCGTACTCTTAGACATACAGTATCAACTCCCTTAAAACTTAATAATTGTAAAAAAGCTACAATAACAGACAAAGAATCAGTCATTGTAGCTCAAAATTACTTTTCTAAAATACTTTGCATACTACTGCGCACAGCGCCGAAGGCGCTCCCGATGACCTCAAGACAACAGCAATACTTATCAACGAACGACACAACCAAGGATTCCTTATACCGCGGAAGCCGCAGCGTAACCGGCCACATGTGCTTTACAATCGCGTCCTGTTCGATCTTATTTAAGTCGGCGATTTTCTGGGCGGTGCGGAGCGCAACGCGCGGGTGGGCGTAGGCGTGGTGTCCCTCGGGCTGTTTTTCGACGCGCCAGTCGTAAAGGAACAGGTCATGCAAAAGCCCGGCGCGGGCGGCGGATTTGTAGTCGAAGTTAAAAACCTTACAAACCAAATAGCTGTAATACGCAACGTTAATGCTGTGCTGCAAGCGCGACGTATTGAAATGCTGAGAAAACAACTGAAGCCGTTTAACATCGCTGCATTCGAGCAAGTCCTCAATGCATTGGGTGAACTCTATGGCTAAAAATTCGTCGTATTCGTTGAAATTTACTCTGGATAAAATTGCTCTACCCACGCGACTATCCCCTTT
>CAZJLW010000094.1:6333-13038 GCA_964546895.1 uncultured Eubacteriales bacterium
ATCGGGTCGTCCTTATCCATTTCGGGACGGTATTTTTTGAAAACGCGCATAATGAAATACGAGATGGCAAAAGCATAAACGCCGATAGCGATAACGGCGAACAGCGGGTAATAATAAATACCAACCCAAATAGCGCCGCCGGTGACGACACAAGTAATCGAAGTAAAAATGTGCTTGTTAGCCATGAAGAAGGCCGTCTTAACTAACTCCTTAAATTTCAAATCGAACCGTGCAATTATCGGGAAAACATAAATAGACATAAGAAACAGTTCAAGCGCGAAGCAGTATTGGAACGGCAGTACAACAACCCTCATCGTTCCGATGATGTTTATGTTACGGATATTGATAAGCAAAATAATAAAAAGCAGTACCAGCAGCATCCAACACGCCGTAGCCTGTAAGAAGTTCTGCCGAAAGCTCTTCCAGAAATCGCGGAGCAAGTACCCCTCCTTGTTGGAGATACGCCGTGTTGTCACGTAGAAAAGCGCGGTAGTCGATGCCCCGATCGTAAATATCGGAATACTAAAAAACAACCACACAAAGCTCAAAATCATTACATCCGCCAGCATACTGCCGAATTTATAAAAAGGACCGTCTAAGCTAAAGAATCCGCCCATTTGTAATTCCTCCCGTCACCTATAGTGTATTGGAATAGATTATACTTTTTTCCCAAGGTTTTTTCAATAACCGTAGGGAAATTTTTTTTGGAAAGCTTTTGTTTAAGATGTCAAAATGACAAAATTCGACAAAGGCTTTCCTTGTTCATATGTATTACATGGTTAATATAAATGCTAACAAGTATGAAAAATTGTTGAAAATTTACAAGATCGCATTATAATAGTGTATGAACAAAATTTTCCAATTATATCTGAGGAGGTGTTAATGAGAGATTTTAATTATTTTTGGGGTGAAGATTCTTAGGGGGAAACTATTCTGAAGGGAGAGCAATATGGCATACGTCAACAAGCTTAAAAGATTTACAAGCTGGCTATTAACAGCTGCACTAAGCTGTGGGATGGGGCTGAACGTTACAACTTCTGCAAATATTTCTGCAAGCTTAACCGAAACACCGGTACAGCTTGCAATGATGCCGCTAGCCGCATCAACATCAGGTCAGGCAACGCTTATTTTCAGTGAGGATTTTCAGGGATCGGTGAGCTACGGAACAAACACTCCTAGTGCGACAATTCCGTGGAGGCTCACTCCTGCGACAGCAGTTGCGATTAAAGACGAGGTTGCTTCTAACAAAGCCGTGTCGGTTGAAGCGTCAGGCAGTGCTACAGCCAGCATTTGGGCAAGGTTTACGCCTCAGTCAGGGACAACGACAATGCAGTTTAAGGTTAAGGTTGTAGATGCCAGCCCTGCTACGACAGGCGGAAGCAACTCCAGCATTACGGTAGCCTATGGCAACGGAGCAAGCTTAGGCACTGCGGCAAATGAAGTTTTCAGACTTAAAACATCAACAAATGCGTCGCAGCAGTTACGCTGGCAGTCCTCAAACGCAGGCGGATCATACGTCGATTTCTCAGGGAGTCCTACCGTCGCGAATATTACGGCGGGTTCGAGTGAGTGGCAAACAATAACCATAATAGCAACCCCAAGCGACGGCTCCGCAAAAGCTGAAAAGACAGATGTCTACATAGGCACAACAAAGGTTGGTACGGATTTGGCTAAAATAACGTTAGCTCCGTCCAACACACAAATCGACGGGCTGTACATCAAAACCGGCTCGTCAGACAAAACAAAATTCTGGATCGACGATGTTAAGGTATGGGCGGGCGAACAGATTCCGACACCCGAGCCGCCTCCACCAACAGACAAAACGGCCGTAACCGTAGCGGTAACGCCGACGGCACATACGCTTAACTCCTTCGAAACGGTTCAGCTGTCCTCAGTTGTTTCCTACAACGACAACACTACCGACGACAGCGTTATTTACACGACGTCCGGCGGGGGACTGGGCGTGGTTACGGTCAGCACGACCGGCTTGGTAAGCGCCGTAGGCGGCGGAACTGCAAGGGTTTACGCCCAAAGCAGCGTAACCCCGGCGGTGTACGGCTACAGCGACATCACGGTCAACGCGCGTCCGTTGCCGATGACGATTATTCCAACGCTCGACAAATGGAAGCTGCAGCTGCCGATAGGCAAAATAAATCCGAGTACAGGTCTGCCCGACCCGACGCTCGGCGTTCAGGAAATTCAAGCGAATGAAATGAACACGTACCAGTCCGAAATTTTCTATGTCGATAATGACGGCTGGGTATCGTTCTGGTGTCCGGTTGACGGAGCGAAGACGGGCAACACCTCGTACGCCCGTACGGAGCTGCGCGAAATGATGAACCCGACGGATACGAAGGTAAACTGGGGCTGGGACGGAACGCATATTCTGGAAACGGTCGAAAAGGTAACGGTAGTGCCTTCGAACGGCCAGACGATTACGTCGCAGATTCACGGTATAGAGAAAAACGGCGACAATGCGAACCCGCTTGTCAAGGTGCGTTACGACTATTCAAAGAAACAGGTTGTAACGGAGCTTAAAAACGGAACGGCAGCGTCGGCCGGCGATACGAAATATTATTTCACAGGGGTAGACCTTGGGCAGGAATACTACACGCGTATTAAGGTTGTAAACGGCGTAGTGTTCGTAACGATTCGTTCGATGGTTAACGGATCGGTTAAGGAAGAAACATATACCCACGAGTTCGTAAAAATGGATCCCACATGGTCGAATGTACTGGGATATTTCAAGGCCGGTAACTACATACAAGACAGCAACAAGGATTATGAGGGCGAAGGCGCGATGGTTAAAATCAAGTCGCTCGAAATCTCTCATAAGCCTACGGTTGACCCGGTCGCTGTAACCGGTATTGAACTCGAAAAAACAGCGGTAACTATCGAAGTCGGCACGGCTATTCCGTTAGTGACGAGGTTTACTCCAGCCGACACGACAGAGAGAGGCCTTACTTACGAGATTACAAGCGGTGTCGGTAACGTCGCCGTCAGCAAGGACGGCATCGTAACGGGCATTAGGCCGGGCAGCGCCACGATCGCGGTCAAAAGCGCGGCGAATCCGCAGCTTGCGGCTACTTGCAGCGTTACGGTTTCCAGCGAGCCGCAGCCGAGCGACGACAGACCGATTTATAAACAGACGTTTGCGTCGCAGTTTGATTTGGACAACGACCCGAACGTAAAAACCTACGTGAACCAAGGCAAAGGCAGCATCGGCCTTGTGGACGACGGAACGGGCAACTACGCCTTAAAGCTCGTGGACAACGGTCAGTCCTCCTCGACGGTAAGAGGCGGAAACGATCAGGTGCGTACACTGTTCAAGTTCCCGACACAAGAGGATACGGTAACGGTTAAATTCAGCGCCAGAATCGACGAGGAAAAGCCTAAGGACACTAAGAATTCGCAGTCGAATGTGTACATTAATATAGGCTCACTTGACGACCCGAACGATTTCCCGATAGCCTTCCACCCGGATGACAACCAGATATTCCGTATGAGAAACAGCGGCGACAACTACGCCAACGGAGAATATTCCAATAAGCGGTGGACATTTACAACAGGCTACGCCGACGCTAACACGAACGCCGACAAAGCCAGATACAACTACGGCGAGTGGCACGACATCACAATAATCACGACGCCGACGATCGACAGCGCTTACGCCAACAAGACTAACGTCTACATCGACGGATACCTTGTTGCGAAAGATTTGACCAACTCCAGCACTAAGTATAACAAGGTGGACTACTTCTCGTTCTATACTGGTACAGCCGATATGCTTACGCTGTGGCTAAAGAACGTAGAGGTGTACAAGGGCAGCAAGGTTCCGCCTTCGCCGGTAAATATACCGATCGAGACGTTCGACCTCGCGCCGTCACCTCAGAGAATCGAAGTCGGCGACACGTTCCAGTTTACGCCGATGATTACGCCGGACTTGGCGAATAAGGACGTCAGGTACGAAATCATATCCGGTTCCGATATAGCCGCGATAACGAAAACCGGTCTGCTTACCGCAATGGGTACAGGTACAGTTTCGGTTCGTGCCACGAGCACTACGCAGCCGGATAAAACCGTCACGCGCTCAATAATTATTGTGCAGGCGGGGCAGCTTGTTAAGGTAACGGGGATTGCCTTTGACGTTACGCAGAAGAGCTTGTTTATCAACAACGCATTCCATCTTAATGTTACGGTAACACCCGCGAACGCAACAGAAAAGGGCGTCGTATTCACGTCGAGCGACCCGCTTGTCGCGAGCGTAACGAACACAGGCACAGTAACCGGTCATAAGTCCGGTACGGCTACGATCACGGCAATAAGCCTTGACAACCACTCGGCAAAAGCTGAGTGCGTCGTTTCGGTTTCGCGTAACGCAAACGGCGAGCCGGAGCTTATTTATTATGAGGATTTCGGAACAGATTCAGCTAAGAAGCTAAACGTCGACACGAGCGTGCTTCCGCATTGGAGAAATTCCGTAGTGGCCAATACCGAGATAACGGTCGCCAAAGAATCCGATACGAACTACGCGCTGTATCTTTCCGACGAAAACCCCGCCGGTCAGCCGAAAGCGTGGATACGGTTCGAGCCTTTGGCATCGACTATGACCATGCAGTACCGTATCAAAGTCACGGACGATAAGGCCGACGTAAGCGGCAGGCTCTCAGCCGTAAACGTAACATTTGGTGAGGGGACAATAACAAGCGCCGCCAACGAAGTGTTCCGAATCAAAAACGCATCGCCTACGATTGGTGCCGACGAACCGCTGAGAAAATTCCAGTACCATAAGGAAGACGCCTCGGGCTTTATGGATTTTCCGACGCAGTCGGAAGAAGCCGCATCAAAAACCCTGTATGCGCTCGATCAGTGGAAGCTGGTAACAATCGTTTCGACGCCGAACGACGGAACGGCTAAGGCCAACAAAACAACCGTTTACATGGACGGCAAGAGGGTCGGCGCGGATTTGGCGAATAAGCTGAAAAACGTAATGACCTTCGACGGCCTTGAGTTCCATACGGAGAACGCGAGCTTCACAAGATATTGGATCGATGACATAAAAATATACAGCGGCGCGTACCTTGACGATACCGAGGACGCTCCGGCAAAGTTCTCACTGACCGTTAACGCAACGGCAGGAGGTATATTAGGTGCTAACCCGACCGGCTTCCACGCCGCGAACGTTCAGCTGGCGATTACGGCTGAGGCTTTGAACGGCTACGAGTTCGTAAACTGGACGGCAACGGCGGGTACAATCGCAGAACCTAATGAGCTGAGTACATTGTTTACAATGCCCGCGCAAGCCGCGATTGTTACGGCTAACTTTAGGCTAAAGGGTACTCCTGCGCCGACGCCGACTCCGGCGCCGCCTGCACAGAATACCGGCGATAGTTCGGGCAGTGACAGCAGCGGCTGGACACCGCCGTATATTCCGCCGTCGCAAGCGCCTGCCGCACCTGCACCGGCCGCGCCTTCGACTTCAGCGCCGCAGAGTACGGCTCCCAGCGTTACGACTGATATAGAAGGCATCGCAAGTGTCGCCGTGGCTCAGCTTACGCCGACAGTAAACGGCAACACCGCAAGCGCAGTCGTAACCGATACTGCTATAGCCAATGCTATTTCCGTTGCCGCCGCCCAGAATTCCGGCTCGGCTAACGGGGCATATATCGAGTTAAGCATAGCCGGCGCGGCAAATTCTAAGGTTGTGGAGCTGACGCTGTCACCCGCTTCCGTTACTGCGCTGTCGAATGCCGATGTATTGGGACTTTCGATAAAGGTGGGAGAGCTTACCCTAACCTTCAACACGCAATCTCTGTCGGCTGTGGCCGGAGCTGCAACATCGGACGTTGTATTTTCGGTAGCTGCCGCGGATGCTGCGGATTTAAGCCCTGAGGTTAAATCTGTAATAGGAAACAGGCCGGTAATCGACTTCGACGTGAAGAGCGGCGGTAAGGGTGTTTCCGACTTCGGCAACGGCAAGGTGACGGTGGCTTTTCCGTATGCGCTTGCCGATGGGGAAAAACCCAGCCAGATAGTTGTTTACTACATCTCTGCCGACGGTAAGCTCGAAGCCGTTAAATCGAGCAAATACGATGCCGACAGCGGAATGGTGAGCTTTGCCGTTAAGCATTTCTCCAGATACGGTATAGGTCACAAGAGCATAAGCTTTGAGGATGTTCCGAAAAACGCTTGGTACGGCGCCGACCTCGAGTTCGTCGTTGCGAGAGAGCTTTTCAGCGGTGTCTCGGCGACAAAGTTCGGCCCCGACGTCGTCATGACCAGGGGTATGCTCGTTACCGTACTCGGGCGGCTTTACGGCGCTAATACAAACGGCAAATCCGCGTTCACCGATGTTGACGCAAAGGCGTACTACGCGCCTTATGTCGCATGGGCTTACGACAACAAAATAGTCGCTGGAAATGACAACGGCAAGTTTGAACCCGACGCTCCCTTGACGAGAGAACAGCTCGCGCTCATTCTTGCGAAGTTTGCCGAGGTTGAAGGCGTTAAGCTTGGCTCGGCTAACAGCGACGAAGCGTTTAAGGATCAGTCGAGCATTTCCGACTGGGCTGTGAAAGCTGTAAACCAAATCAAAAATGCTAACATCTTCACCGGCCTGCCGGACGGCAGCTTCGCCCCGAAGGCCTCGGCTACAAGGGCTCAGGTTGCTAATGCTATCAGTAGATTTATAAATTACATGAAGTA
>CAZJLW010000095.1:0-1194 GCA_964546895.1 uncultured Eubacteriales bacterium
TAAAAAATCGCAGCAGAAAGGCAACCGCTTGTTCGGTTGCCTTTTTTATTTCAATATCTGTTCTCGACCACAACAGCCCCCTTTTTTGTCGCACACCCCAAACCCTTTATTTCAAATCATCAAGTATCTCCCGCAACCCCACCTCGGCATAACAAATACAAGTATCAGCCGCGCCATAGTAAATTTTCACGACATCATCTTCAACCAACACGCCGCAGTTAAAAATAACATTATTGAAGAAACCAACCCTTTCATACTCTGCCGTAGGCGCAATTATGTCCTCCGTGCTTCTTTTCAAAATCCTCGTCGGGTCATTCTCATCCAGCAGCATCGCACCTAGGCAATATCTATGGTCTTTAGTCGCGCCGTGATAAATTTCAAGCCAGCCGCCGCTAACCTTAAACGGAACAGCCGAGCAGCCGATTCTGCCGTCGTCCCAGCTTTCAGCCCGGGCTTGCGCCAGCAGCTTATGATTACCCCAACAAACCAAGTCCGGCGATTGCGAAATCCAGATATCGCGCATACCGTATTCCGCCGACGCGGGGCGGTTTAACGCGTAGTACCAGCCGTTTATTTTTTCGGGGAATATGGCAATATCCTTGTTGTCCGGTGTAAAAATTACACCATGCCTTTCAAAGTTAATAAAGTCCTTAGTGGTTGCAAGGCATGTTGTAACACCGGTTACATTGGAGCAGCAGCTGTAGTTGATGTAATATGTATCGCCGATAAGGGTAATGCGCGGGTCTTCTATTCCAAAACGTTCGTACACGTTAGCCGGAAACATCGCGGGCTTTTCATCGATATTAAAATGCAGCCCGTCCTTGCTTCTCGCAATGCGAAAATGCGATATCGAGGTTAAAAACTGGTCATCCGCCGTGCGTATAAACCGGGAATCAGAAAAATCTATGCTTGTGTCGCTTCTCTGAAAGCTTTTGATAATAAGCTCGTTCGTATCAACATCAAGCATCGGCGCAAGAAATAAGCTTTCGTCGTTATTAACAGGCACTTCCGCAACTCTCATTAGCAGTAGAACCTCATCTTGATAGCGGATAACACCACAGTTAAACACGCAAACCACCTCGAAATCAGGTCTGGATGGCTTCACGTCTTTAGGGGATATTAGCGGGTTTAAGTTGCTTCTTTTTATATTCATTTTTGTCCTCCAATCTGCGTTTCATTAAAGCAAAAATCAAG
>CAZJLW010000095.1:1294-4639 GCA_964546895.1 uncultured Eubacteriales bacterium
CAAGAACCTTCCAAGGCTCATTCAAATCCAGCACCATAGCCGCAAGGAAATAATTTTCGGTAGAGCAGGTAGGAGTAACGGCGTGATAAATTATCAGCCAGCCGCGTTCTGTTCTGATGGGGATTGCGCCGGGGCCGGTTTTTCTCCAGCTCCAAGGAGTCGCCGGAAGCTTGATAGGCCTATGGTCGCCCCAATGTCTTAAATCCGGCGAGCGGCTTACCCATATAAAGCCGTTATCCTTCACCTGCGGCCTGTCGAGACGCACGTACATGCCGTCGATTTTTTCGGGAAACAGAACGCTGTTGCGGTTCTGGGGCTGACTGAAATACTCCGTGGATTTGAAGTTAACAAAGTCGTCGGTCGTTGCCAAGCCGATAAGGCAGCCCGTGCCGGATATGCCCGCAGCATGGAATACATAATATGTACCGTCGAGAAGAGTAGCCCTCATGTCGAACCGGTGTGCGATTCCGTATTGCTTTTCAAATTCTGAAACGGGATAGTTGATAGGTTCCTTTGAAACCGTAAAATGAACGCCGTCGTCGCTGGTCGCGGTATAAAACTTCGTTGTTCTTGTGTAATCCTCCGTACGAAGCAGCAACAGCACTTTTCCCTGAAACATGATTGCGCCGCAATTATAAACGGCATAACATTCAAACGGCATGTCGTCCGGTGAAATTATGGGGTTTTGATGATAACGTTTTAAGGCTAACATAAACTCCTCCTCCAAAATATTTAGCTTTCATTTTAAGCGCGGTCGTAAAAAATTGTTATGTTACAATTTTGCTGTTTTGTGATATATTTTTGACCAAAATAGGGAGCGACATTGTAAAAGCACCGGCGAAACAGTAAAATTAGAAAAAAAGATAATCCTTTGCGAGGTGACACTAAATGTACAATTTGGTTATTGTTGATGATGAGCAAATCGTTAGAGATGGTTTGTGTACATTTGTAGACTGGGCTGAGCTTGGGTTTGAGCTGGTTGGGGTGTTTTCGGATGGGCAGCAGGTGATTGAATGCTTGGAATACTACCTCGTTGATGTTATTTTTACCGATATAATGCTAAAAACAATGACAGGCTTAGATATTGCGAAGTATGTGCAAAAAAGCGGGTTAAACTGCGAGGTGCTGTTGATAAGCGGGCATCAGGAGTTTGAGCTGGCATTGCAAGGAATAAAGTATGGCGCCTTCGACTATCTGCTAAAGCCGACAGACGCCGATACCGTGAAAGCAACCTTTGCACGGATTAAAGAAAAGCTGGACAAAAAAGGCGTAAACAACAACGTCAAGGTCAGATTGGAACAGGCATTGCCATTATTAAAGGAGCGGTTTTTCGTTGACCTGATACTGGGCGTTGTCGATAACCCGGAAGATATACAAAGAAAAATGGGAATATTGTACCCTACGATAGATTTGGAAAACAGCTTTTGTTGCTTGTTAGACATTGAAATTAACGATTACTCCGATTTTATGAAGTATAAATGGCATTACGGCTACGATCAGTTCGAAATTAATTTGAATAACTTTTTAAGTCTGTATCAAGGTAATTTTTGCTATCACTTGATTTACAAATCCAATGGGATACTCGAAATATTTGCTTTATATAACAACCGGGGAGTTTTTGATTCCGGTCTGGTTAACGGCGAGCTTAATAAATTTGTAAAAGACATAGACGAAATATTCGGATGCCATTCAAACTACAGAATAAAAAAGACGTTTAATACCATTTATCAAGTGTTGGGTTACGTTGAAACCATATCGAACGACAGTGTGCAAGACAGCTCAGTCCCGATGCGATTGAACGAACAAAAGAAACTCATCGTATCGTATGTTACAGGCGGAAATATCGCGGTCGCACAAAAGATTTTCGGCAACCTATTTGATTCCCTCGCTGAAACAAATATTGTTTATCGAAATAATTTCTGCATAGATGTTTTTTCAACGATAATGGAGGTACTAAAAAATACGAACGCCCAGCTTTTTGACCAAATGCGCGCGTATGTAAACTACAGCAAAATCGCAACACTGTTCGATTCCGCACAAGCCAAGCTTTATTTCGATAAAATTTTTGATAGAATACGTTCAACCGCCTTTAAAGCCCAGGGCAATCAGTTTACGAACTCCGACAACCTGATATCCAAAATAAAGCAATACATAAGCGCTCATATTACAGAGGACATATCATTGGAAAAGACTGCGAATGAGCTTTTTATTTCTTCTTCATACCTTAGTAGGATTTTCAAAAGCGCTACCGGTGAGAATTTTTCGCAGTTCGTAACGAAAATGAAAATAGAAAAAGCTATCGAGCTGTTAAGCGACGATAGCTTAAAGATTTATCATATCATCAATCAACTGGGATACAAAATGCCGAGATATTTTTCCAAGCTGTTCAAAACGTACACCGGTATGAATCCGATTGAGTACCGGTTAAAGGTTTTGAATATGAGAGGTGGCAACGATGAGATTTTATAAAAATTATAAGTTTAACAGCATATTTATACGCAATCTCATTTTGCTTATTATGCTCATTATTATTCCGCTCAGTGGCATATTTGTCATGAGCTACTATTCTTATATAAATATTCAGAACAATGAAATAAAAGCATACAGCACCGAAAGCATAACAAATATTTCTGACAGCTTGGACGAGATTATTAGCCAAGCAAAGCTCCAGCTGGTTTATTTTGGGGTTAATCCGGATGTTCAGTTATTTATGATAGCGGATAAAGAAAATAAAAATGTATTTTACAAAATTGATACCATTTATGAACTGCTGAAAATGCCTATCCTTAGCAAGACATACATAAAAAGCATATATATTTACTCCAATAAATCGAACTCGCTTATTACCATGAACGGTATACATGACTTTGAATATTTCGTGGACAAGTCAAGCATTAGAAATTTTCTTAATAAAAACAACTCAAATGATTTTTGGTACGATATAATATCAATAGAAAACAATTATGACACTAAGCAGCTTGCTTTGTATTATCCGACCCAAATGCGCGGGAGTGTAAACGGCGTCGTAGTTATGAACATTAGCCTGTGGGAGTTAGGCCGCCAACTATCGCACTCAAAAATCTACATCACCGATAATAAAATAATCCTCTATTCAACTAATAAAAATGAAATAGGACAGCCTGTTACCACCATAAATAATTATTCACAAATAGTAAGCAACAACAATTTTACAGAAGGCAGCGTTAATGTATCGTCCAAAACATCCGGCGAAACAGGGCTTACGGTTATTTCTTATTTGGACGCGCAAAGCTATAAGAACAATCTTTATAAGATAAAGAACAACATGTATTTGTTTATAGTTATCATGGTTTTTATTACTATCCT
>CAZJLW010000095.1:4739-9594 GCA_964546895.1 uncultured Eubacteriales bacterium
GGGGTTTTGGTAAGCGCTAATGATGATATGGGTATTGATATTAGGTTAACGTTTCCACGGGTTGAATAAATTAAAGGAGGCAGTGTATGAAAGGCTTTATGAAGGAAATCAGCAATGTTAAGGTTAACGACGGCTTCTGGGGTGAATACATAAGGATAAACAAAGAAACGGCTATCCCCTACCAATGGAGCGCGCTTAACGACACCGTGGCCGGTGCACAAATCAACAGCGCAATAAAAAACCTGGAAATCGCAGCGGGGATAAAGGATGGCGAGTTCTCGGGAATGATTTTTCAGGACAGCGACATCGCAAAGTGGCTGGAGGCCGTGGGTTATCTGCTTAGCGATTATTCCGATCCGGAGCTTGAGCAAAAAGCCGACTATGTTATCGACCTCATGGAAAAGGCGCAGCAGCCCGACGGGTATTTGAATACATACTTTATCCTGAAGAACGAGCCGCGCTTCGCAAACTTGAAAGACCAACATGAGCTGTACTGCCTTGGGCATTTAATCGAAGGCGCGGTGGCCTACTACGAAGCCACCGGCAAAAGAAAAATCATCGACATAGTATGCCGGTACGCGGACTTGGTGGATTCCATGTTCGGCACGGACGACGGCAAAATAAAGGGCTATCCCGGCCATCAGGAAATCGAACTGGCTTTGTATAAGCTGTGGGAGGTTACGGGAAACGAGCGGTACGCGAAGCTCGCCGCGTATTTTATAAATGAGCGCGGTACTGAGCCCAGCTTCTTTATGCAAGAATGGGAGAAGCGTTGCAAAACCGACCCGGCGGCTGCGGCAAGAGAACCTTCTCTCGCTTACCACCAGGCGCACAAGCCCGTAAGACAGCAGACCGAGGCCGTCGGCCACGCCGTCCGCGCTGTTTACATGTACGCCGGCATGGCCGACACGGCGCGTTACACCGGAGACAAGACGCTGCTTGATGCCTGTAAGGTGTTGTTTGATAATATTGTTCAAAAAAACATGTACGTCACCGCAGGGATAGGTCAGACACATATCAGAGAGGCGTTTACGTTTGACTACGACTTGCCGAACGATACGGCTTACAACGAGACATGCGCGTCTATCGCTCTTGTATTTTTTGCTGAACGGATGCTCATGGCAGAAAAGGACGGCAAATACGCCGACGTAATCGAAACAGCCATCTACAACGGAACGATAAGCGGCATGAGCTTAGACGGCAGAAGATATTTTTACGTTAACGCGCTCAGTGTTAACCCGAAAGCTTCCGAACTAAACCCCGACAAGCTGCATGTAAAATCCACACGTCAGCAATGGTTCAGATGCGCCTGCTGCCCGCCTAATTTGGCCAGGCTTATAGCGTCAATCGGCAAGTACATATATTCATACAGCGATAATACACTGTATGTACATCAGTATATTAACAGCGAGACAGATTTCTGCGGCGGCAAGCTGACGCAAACATCAAACTACCCGTGGGACGGGAGCATTGCGATAAACGTATCTTCCGAAGAAGCCTTTACGTTAGCCCTGAGAATACCAGGCTGGTGCAAAAACGCCCGCATTATCGTAAATAACAAGCCTTGTACAGATGCACCCGTAAACGGCTACGTGTATATAAAGAACTTCGCCGGAGGAACAATAACGTTGTCGCTTGAAATGGAAGTTGAGATCTTGCGGACAAACAAAAACGTAGCCGCAAACGCCGGTAAGGTTTGCTTAAAGCGCGGCCCCGTGGTTTATTGCCTTGAAGAAAAAGACAACGGCGCGCATCTGCATAACCTTATTCTCGACGTGACGAAAAAACCGGAAGCCGTATACGACGACACATTCCTAAACGGCGCGGTAATAATAAAGGCCGGGGGTTGGCGCGAGACTTCCGACGTCGGCAGCTTATACTATAGTATCGAAAGCTCGCCCGACGAAATATCGGATACCGAGCTTCTGTTTGTGCCATATTATTTGTGGGGGAACAGGGGCGAGGGCGAGATGGAGGTATGGGTAAGGAAATGACACTGCAACAAATAAACTATATAATCGCCATATCCGAGGTAGGTTCGCTGAATAAAGCTGCCGAAATTTTATATGTTGCGCAGCCTTCTCTTACAAACTCAATCAAAGAGCTTGAAAAAGAGCTTGGAATAACAATATTTTACCGAACCGGCAAGGGTGTTAGCTTGACCGCTGACGGTGCGGAATTTCTGCTCTATGCAAAACAGCTTTATAATCAATATGAACTGATTACTGAAAAATTTGGCAAAGGAAAAGGGCTAAAAAAGAAGTTCGGTGTTTCAACACAGCATTATTCCTTCGCCGTAAAAGCCTTTGTTGAAATGGTTAAAGCGTTTGACACTTCCATATATGAGTTTGCCATTCGCGAAACAAAGACCATTGAAATAATCGGCGATGTAAGCACGTTAAAAAGCGAAATTGGTGTATTGTATCTTAGTGATTTCAACAGGCAAGCAATACTAAAGCTACTTTCCAATGGAGGTTTGGCATTTCGCAAGTTAAAAGAATGTAATGCTTTTGTATATATTTGGCGAGGACACCCTCTTGCAAATGAGCGATCTATAAGCTTTGAACAGCTTGCCGAATTCCCTTGTCTTTCCTTTGAGCAGGGAGATAACGCCTCATTTTATTTTGCGGAGGAAATACTTTCTACAAATGAATATCCTCGCACAATAAAAGCTAACGACCGTGCCACAATGCTTAACTTGATGGTAGGCTTGAACGGGTACACGCTTTGTTCCGGCATTATTTGCGAGGAGCTTAACGGTACGGATTTCGTCGCAATACCATTTGAGCCGGACGAAAATAACCCTAACAGCATTATGGAAATCGGGTATATCGTGAGAAAGGAAGCCTTACTCAGCCAGATGGGCGAGCAATATGTTACGGAGCTAAAAAAATATTTGCAGTTGGCTTAGTGCCGAACATTTCGTAGGATATAGTCTTAGACTATATCCTACTATTATTTTGTGGTATTAGACTAATTGAGTATTGGCCTGTAAAATTGTTGATATAGTTAAATAATAAATTTTTGGAGGGCAATGCTCATGAAAAAAAATCATTCGTACAAATTTGAAACATTACAGCTTCACGTTGGTCAGGAATCTCCCGACAGTGCCACCGATGCAAGAGCAGTACCGATTTATGCCACAACCTCATATGTTTTCAAGGATTGCGCGCAAGCGGCGGGGCGTTTCGGACTTACAGAAACAGGAAATATCTACACAAGGCTCATGAATCCCACTTCTGATGTATTTGAGCAACGCATAGCCGCTTTGGAAGGCGGCGCTGCCGCCCTTGCTACTTCGTCGGGAGCGGCGGCAATTACCTACGCGATTCAGAATATAGCAAAAAACGGCGACCATATCGTGTCAGCCAAAAGTATTTACGGCGGCACTTATAATCTTTTTGCCAATACCTTACCTGAGTTTGGAATTGAAGCAACATTTGTAGACGGTTCGGATACGGAAAACTTTGAAAAAGCTATTAAAGGCAACACAAAGGCAATTTTTTTTGAAACCCTAGGCAACCCCAATTCCTCGATTATTGATATAAAGGTTGTGGCGGGTATAGCACACAAGCACGGCATTCCGCTAATTGTTGACAACACCTTTGCCACGCCTTACACCCTCCGCCCTATTGAATATGGTGCTGATGTTGTGGTACATTCTGCAACAAAGTTTATCGGAGGACACGGCACGGCTATCGGCGGCGTCATTATCGACAGCGGCAAATTTGACTGGGCGCAGAACGATAAATTCCCGGGTCTTTCAAAGCCTAACCCCAGCTATCACGGTGTTATCTTCACAGAAGCCTGCGGTAATCTTGCATACATTTTGAAAATCCGCACGACTCTGATGAGAGATACGGGAGCAACTATCAGTCCCTTCCATTCATTTTTATTTTTACAAGGCCTTGAAACTCTGTCCCTTAGAGTTGAACGTCACGTAGCCAATGCGCTTAAGGTTGTGGAGTTCCTGGAAAAACACCCTCTTGTGGAGCGGGTAAATCACCCGGCAATTTCAACTCATCCCGACCACAAGCTGTATAAAGAATACTTCCAAAACGGTGCAGGCTCTATTTTTACGTTTGAAATCAAGGGCGGTGCTGATGAGGCAAAAAAATTCATTGACAGCTTGGAGATTTTTTCACTCCTTGCCAATGTTGCAGATGTAAAAAGCCTCGTTATTCACCCGGCATCAACCACTCATTCGCAAATGAGCGAAAGCGAGCTTTTGGATTGCGGCATTAAGCCTAATACTATACGGTTGTCGATTGGCACAGAGCATGTTGATGATATTATAGCGGATTTGACGTACGGCTTTGATAAATTATAAGGGCAAAAAAACGCAGCAACAGCTAAATAAAAAGAGCCATAAAAGCCTGCAACTATAGGGGTTAAACCTATGCCGGCTTTTATGGCTCTTTTCTTGTGCTGTGTTTACGGTTTTTGCTCAACAATACTCAACAACTGTACCGCCCAAAAAGTCAAGTCGCACCAAAGCTGTGTATCTGTCTTATGGTCAACCTCGAGCGATATTTCGCTATAAGGGCCTGGTACGCTCATATTTTGCTTAAAAGCTTTCTTGCGATAAGCGCTTTCAAAATTAACCCGTAAAACTCCATCCTTTTCGAGCGCCTCCTTAACTACATCAGCCGACCGGCGCACCACATCAATCTTGTCCCCACCTACCATAGCAAGGTGAGTAAGTGTTTTTCGCTGGGCTACCTCGGCTGTCGCCTCAGTCGTAAACGCCTTAAACGGTCGCACATAAGCCCAGCAAGGGGCGTAATAGTTGTTTCCTATTTTGACATTAAGCACATTATCGTCTTGCATAATTTTACATAGATGATTGATTGCG
>CAZJLW010000095.1:9694-12970 GCA_964546895.1 uncultured Eubacteriales bacterium
TTGTATGAGGTTTCTACAAACGCGCTCACCTCCCCGTCATCGCCATAGCCAAGTAGCGCCTGACAGGTATAACTAAGCAGCAAAAGGGAAAAGCCGCTGTTCATACCCAAAAACCTATCTCGAAACCGCGCGACCTCGGGCGGAATGTATGAAAATTCTTTTTCAAGTATCTCGTCGTTACGCAGCGCCGCGATAAAATCCTTTATGATTTTGGTGTCTTTGGGGATTGCATAGTTTGAAAGAAGCCGTGCCGCCGCCTCCCCATCCTGCAGCGGTGTCTCATGCAAAACCTTGCCGCGCCAGTTGCTCCAGCTGTGCATACCGCTGCCGATATATCCGTTTGGCTTTACATAGCTTTCAACAAGCTTGTAATAGGGCGTCTGAAAAACCTTTTCAAGCAGATTTTCTTCCTGTGTTTTGTTTATGTCTTTAAGAATTTCTTTGTGCAAGCGGTATTTGATAACATCGCCTGCGTTTTCTAGTAGGAAATCTATGGATTTTGCCAGAATCATTAAATTAGCCCCCTTCCTGCACTCGTCCGACTTGTCCATCAGAAAGTTCTACCTTAATCCCATGCGGGTGAAAGCTGCTTTTTGTGAGTATTCGTGCGACAACGCCCTCGGTTAGCTTGCCGGTTCGTTGGTCTGCCTTTAACACTATCTTCACTTTGTCGCCAATTTTAATATCTTGCCTGTTTTGTCCGTTCATTCAGTATAGTCTCCTAATTTTTCATTTATTGTAGCTTAACTAACTCGGAAGCAATATACTCCGTGTTTCCAACAAGCTGATTTACCCCCGAAAGCCAATAGAATGTCGACGTGTTATCATCACACTTAAAATACGTATCATCTTCATGACACAGGTAGATTTTCTTGTTTAAGGCGATAGCCATTCCAAGCTCAGTGTGCGTTCCCCTGCCCTCCGGAGTTAAAATAATAACAACATCAGCTTGCTTAACTCCTCGGTACTCTTCTTCGCCAATGCGTTTTAGGGTCTCTGCGTCTATTTCTTTCGCTGAATCATGCGACGTCCAATCGTACGTATGTGTCCACCCGGCGTTTTTGAGTAGCTGTGCTAGACTACGCACTTGTTTGTAATTTCCAAGTTTTGATGCGATGTAGAATTTCATATGTGCCCTCCTCTGTTCTTCACCTTCGGTTTCGTCAAATCAAAGCTGTGCTGAATTTCAATCACATAGTTTTCATAAGTTCAATTCCGCCAAAGTTTTCTGGATAAAGATTGCCACTGCACTCTACATCTACTATGCTATTAAAGCCATGCTTAACCCAGAAACATAGTGCAAGGGCATCTCTCAATGAGCAGTGTAACCTGATTTTTCTGAACTGTGCTTTGATTAAATTCTCTGTAAAAGCCTCGACAATTTCAGCTCCGAAGCCATTTCTTCTGTATTTTTCTTTTATATAAAGAACGGAAAGATAAGCGGTGTCTTTTTGCTGGTACTCAAGATAAAACGAGAACCAACCTACAAGCACATCTTCAAAACGAATACAGTACAAATAATAATTTTTCCTATCGTAACTTTCCTCGTTAACGTTAGGAATAATATCACCTATAGCCAAGCATTCTCGTAATGACCGATTATATTCTGCCGCACTTGGCGGGTCGAATTTGAAATACTCGTCACATTCCTTTTCGATTTCTTCTAGCGCCGATAAGTCATTCATATTCGCCAGAGTAAGAACAAGCCTTTTTGCTTTTATATGATCCATATAAACACCTCTCCGATATAAAAACCCCGCTATAAACTAAAAGCTGCCGAATTCACATTCGGCAGCTTTCAAAAAAATGTGCTTATAAGCTACTCCAAAACAAGCTGCCACGTCACCTAAAATTTATCGGTAATCCATGCGCACTTGCGTATTTCGCCGACTGCCTCGGGTTCCATCATCACAGTACCGCCCTCTGCGGCATATGGGTGGCCTTTGCCATAGCGCTCAAGCCTTGTAACCTCCCCACCCGGAAATATGTCGGCGTAAAACCGCATGGCTTACTCAGCGCCGTGTGCATCTTTTAAAGTGGATTTTAGCAGAAACCTATAAAAAATTCAAGCATGATAACTCAAGGCTCGAGTCTATTAATATCCCTCGGAAACATTACCGCTCTGCGCACATTTTCAAACCCACATAGTCTCGCGGTTAAACGTTCAAGCCCCAAACCCAAACCGCCATGCGGCGGCAGCCCGTATTTATGCGCCATAAGGTAGCTCGAAAACGCCGCCACATTCATACCGCGCCGCTCCATTTTTGACACTTGCTCGTGATAATTATGAATGCGCTGTCCGCCTGTTGTGATTTCCATTCCACGGAATAAAAGGTCAAAGCTGTCGGTCAATTCAGGGTTTGCATCAGTGTCCTTGGCGTAGAACGGTCGCTTGGAAGATTTGTAGTGCGTCACAAATACAAAATCACAACCTGTTTGCTTTTTGATAATCTCACAAAGCAGCTTCTCTTCCTCCGGCTCGAAGTCCTCAAAATCGGTAGTCGTCCGTTTGTACGTTTTTGAAATCAGTTCCTTCGCTTCCATAAACGTAACGACGGGGACTTCTGAAATCACCGGAACATTTACCTTTAATAGGGCAAGCGGCTCTGTGTAATACTCTCTTAGAAAATCAAAGACTTGGATGAGCATTTTCGTTTCGAGCTTCATGATGTCTGTAAAGCTTTCGATGAACCCCATTTCAAGGTCAACGCTGGTGTACTCGTTGATGTGCCGCGAGGTATCGTGCTTTTCGGCACGGAATACCGGGGCGATTTCATAAACACGCTCAAACACGCCCACCATGATTTGCTTGTAAAACTGTGGACTTTGCGTCAAATATGCATCCCGTCCAAAGTAGTCGAGCTTAAAAATATTTGCGCCGCCTTCCGCTCCGCTGAAAACAATCTTGGGCGAATGAATTTCCGTAAAACCGTTCTCGTCAAAAAATTTGCGAAGCCCCCGGCATATCCCAGCTTGAATTTGAAAAACAGCGCGCTCTTTTGCGTTGCGCATAGTTATTGGACGGTAATCAAGCAGCGTATCCAGTGCCGTGACGACCTCCTTGTTGTTTATGACAACGGGCATTTCTTCTGTGGTTGCAGATAAGCATTCATAGGATACAATCCTAACCTCATGCCCGACGCTGCTTCGCTCGTCTGCGACGACGTCACCGCTGATTATAACGCTCATGTTATCGCGCAGCTCGCCCAGCGCAAACTCCGAATACTCCTCCGCGTAAACGCATTGTAAGATCGTGTGCTTAGTTTTTAGCAGCAC
>CAZJLW010000096.1:0-11124 GCA_964546895.1 uncultured Eubacteriales bacterium
ATTTTCCTCGTCCACATCCGCAACAATCGTATTATTTTCGCCGACAGAATGGGAAGCCGGAAGTGGGGTATAAAAAATCAATCCTTTATCTTCAAGAGGAAATCAGCTGGACTGATGGCAGGAACACTTAGACAAGAACTATTTAAAAAATCATTGTCGTTAGTTAAGATATAGTTTAAAGACGCTTTATCAGCGCACGCCACAACTAAAGCATCTTCAAAGTCCCACATTGGCAAATCAATCGCTTTCTGGCAGTCCTCTCCGTCTACACTTATTACAATAAAAGACAGCAGAAGATTCTTAATAGTTTTTCTGGCTATGACTTCATTCCTGACTTTTGACACAACATAAAAAATATCAGTTAAGCAGTTAGCTGTAAGATAGCCGTTAACCAACCCATCCGTCACCAATTGGCTGATTTTGCGGGCGCCCTCGGCTTTTGGTACGCGTTCAAGAATATCATCAAGAATGACATTTGTATCAATCAACACATTCAAATTTATTCGTTGTCCTCTCTGCCTTCATCTGCTCTAAATCCACGCTATTCCCGTCCACGCCCGCTAGTAAATCTCTAATTTCCTGCATTGCTGCGCGCCGCTGTTCAACGCTCACCGTTGTTACAGTGTTTTCTAAATCTTGGTAAGTCTTGAACGGCATAGCCCGCTCCATCACTGCTTGCTTAATAAACACATTAACCGCCGTAGTGAGGTTCATTCCCATGTCGTTAAACAACCTATCAGCTTTAAGCTTCAAGTCGCGATCAATCTTAATATTCAAATTCGCTACATCTGCCATTACAAACACCTTCCTCTCCATATAACATAATTATGTCAAATTTTCGTCTATTGTCAACATAGTATATATTCGGCACTAAACATTTCCAAATTTCAATCGGTTTAGTGCCGAATATTTTCCTATGTTTATAGGAGGGCGTTAATGTTTCGATTTGTGAAACATTAATGCCACCTATATAGACGAAAATACAACAGTTATACCGTCTCGTCACCATCCGCCCGTTCATACCACTGTGCCTGAGCCGCCCACATATCCGAGTATTTGCCCGGTCTGGACAAGAGTTCATCATGGGTTCCCATATCCACGATTTGCCCTGCATCCATGACAACAATGCGGTGGGCAAGCTTTGCAGAACCAAGCCTATGAGTAACCACGACAGCGCACTTGCCCCTGGCCAATTGTTGAAACTTCGTGTATATCCTTGTCTCCTCAATAGGGTCGATTGCCGAAGTAGGTTCGTCCAGCACGATAAAGCCGTTAGCTCGGTACAAGCCCCGGGCTATAGCCAAGCGCTGCCATTGTCCGCCGGATAAATCTATGCCGTCGAACTCCGGCGAAAGCATGGTATCCATACTAACCTCACCGTCCATTTCCGCGTCCGCTTTTTGCAGCGCGTTCGTAATGCTATCTGCGCAAACCGGGCGGCTGACATCGCTGATAGCTATATTTTCCTCCAAGGTCATTTTGTATCGCTGGTACTTTTGGAACACGCCGGATATGCCTTTAAATATAGAAACCGGGGATACTTCGACCGAACTAAGCCCACCTACCTTTACGATTCCTTCCGATGGGCGGTATATTCCGGTTAACAGGCGAACCAAGGTACTCTTGCCCGCGCCGTTTTCACCCACTATGGCGATAGTTTCCCCGCTTTTTATATGCAAGCTTACTTCTTTAACCGCCGGGGTATCCCTCCCCGGATAAGTATAGCTAATTCTATCAGCCTCGATACCTTGTGCGAAGTCAATTATACCTTCTGTACCCGTCATTTCCGACATATCGAGCAAACGGAAAAAATTATTAACCTTACCGATGTCCCGCTGCATACTCCTACTGTTACGCAAAATTCGTTCCATTCTGTAGAAAATCGCACTCAATGAACCAAACACCGCCGCAAAGGCGCCGACGGTTATTTTGCCCGATATAGTGGCGGTAAAAAGCATATATGCCGATGCCCCCATTCCCAAAAACTTGGTGATATTGAGCAGCAGCTCCAATAAAGCGGTACTACTCTCCGCCTTCCACGTTTTGCGAGTCAATAGTTGCAACGAATCGGTAAACAATTTATGAAAAAAATTAAATATCCCTAAAATACGGGTTTCCTTAAAATACTCCCGGTCGCACAATGCTTTTTTATAGTAATCGTACTCACGTCTTATAGGTGCGCTCTCTTCTTCGAGTTTTGTAAATATCTTGCCCCGTACTATTTGCGCCAGCAAAGCCGGGAAAAAGGATATCATTATAGTAATCATGAGCATTGGTTTTAAGCTGAACAGATAAGTACCGACGGTTGCGAAATAAACCACAGATTCTGTAACTACCGAAAAAATAACCATCGTAAAATACGGAATGACATTGACCGCTTCCTTTGCTTTGTTCACATCGTCCAAAAAATGCGTTTCCTCAAATTGAGCCGGGTCGATGCGCTGCAATTTTCGGTACAGCAGCGTTTTTATCCGTCCTGCCGCTTTTTCACGCCACATATACCAATGGAAGTAATACACTCCGTGCAATATGTGGTATCCGACTACAACGGCGGCAAACAAGAATAAGGCCGGAATACAGTCCCAAAATCCCTTTTCACCCATCGCCGCGTCGGTTATGGCATCGAACAAATTCTTAGTGACCACAATGTTCAGAGCCAAAACTAAACCGTTAAAAACACTCATTGAAATATCAATAGCACAATGCCACGGGATGAGTTTAAATATAACAGATACAGATCGTCTTACAATGCTCACTTATACCAACTCCTTTGCGCTTCAAACATTGCGGCGTATTGCCCCGCTTTTGCCATCAGTTGGCTGTGACTTCCCCGCTCGATTATCTTTCCGTCGTCGATAACCAATATTTCGTCTGCGAGTTTCGTTGAGCCTAGGCGATGGCTTATGAATATCGTTGTTTTACCGTCCATGAGATGTTCAAATTCCTCATATATCCTGCTTTCGCTGACGGGATCCAGGGCGGCGGTAGGTTCGTCCAGCATCTTGACGGGCGCGCGACTAAGCAGCGAGCGGGCGATAGCGATACGCTGCCACTGACCGCCCGAAATGTCCTGTCCGTTTTCTTTTATTTTGCCTAGGTAGGTATCCAAGCCTTCTTTTAATTCCTCTACGATTTCACGTAAGTGAGCCGGTTGTACTATTTCTTGTATCCGCTTATCCAAATCCTTGCCCGCGATATCTCCCACACGGATGTTATCCTTCATAGGTATGTAGTATTTGGCAAAGTCTTGGTATACCACCGAGAACATAGCTTTTACGGCTCCGGCGGGATAAGTGCGCAGTTCCTTTCCGTTGATTAATATTTCTCCTTCATATTCGGAATACAGGCCTGTCAGCAGTTTCGTTATCGTGGTCTTGCCCGCGCCGTTGCGGCCTACGAAAGCATAGTGCAGCCCCGCTTCCAATTTAAAAGAAAGTCCGTTAAGAATAAGTGCTTCGCCGCTGGGGTACTTAAAACGGACATTGCGAAACTCCAACGATTGAAAGGTAATGGGTACGGCGTCGGGTTCGCACAGCGCATTTTCGGTTTGATCCAATTCCAAGAAAGCGGTTAGGTCTTTCATATATTCCGCAGCCTTGGCGCTGCCTTCCAGTGCATCGGTTAACTGCCAGCCAAGAAAACCGGTCATGGTAAAAACCGCGCTCACAATACCCATAAACATACCTGTGGATAATTCCCCCGTGGCGACGGGAGAAACCAATGTCAGCGCCACCAGCAAACCCACCAGGGCTAAAAGCAGGCTGGATAACTTGCTTATGATAATCATTTTGGCGTGTACCTTTAAGCGAAGGATGCGCCATGCTTCATATTGTTTTTTCCAGCGTTCGTTGAGTTCGTCGCCATATCCGAACAGGGTGCGTTCATCCACATTTTCCCGCCCGGTCAACACTTCGTCCAGGTACTCGGTGCGCCTGTTGAATTTTTCCGCGTCCCGCCCCGCTTGATAATACTTTTTGCCGGAACGGAGGGAAAGCCAGAACATGGGTACGGAAAAGATCATAATGACAATGGCCGCCCACCAAACCTGACTCATGATGAGTATGAAAACCGAGGCGACTCTTACCAGTATGTTAATCAAGGATGAAAAGGAGCTGAAGCCATTCATGACCGACTCCACAGGGTCACGGGATACGCGGTTGACAAGCTCCCAGCTGTCGGCGTTTTCGATATGTTTAAAATCCAGTAAGGCATGGGCTTTGACTATCGCCGGGGCCAGCTTGAGCCGCAGCTCCAAGCGAATCCTAGCCAGTATTAATTGGGAGACGGAGCCTAGAGTTATACCCAAGCCCAGTACGAGCAGCAAGAGTATCAAGGGTAGATAGATATCACCGTAGAGCCGCTCGCCGTGCAGTGTAGCTATAGCTGTGTCGACGAAATTGGCGGTGGAAAGAGCCATGACCGACGCCATGCTGGCTTCCGCGAGTGTTACAAGCATATGTATGGCCGCCCATACCGGGGATAGTTTGAACGCCAAAAGAATGGCGTCATAGGCATTGTATTTCTTTTTGTGCAAAGTCATGAGATGGTATTGCCTCCTTTTCAAATTTTCATCCGGTGTCAACATAGAAGTCGTAAATACATACGGATAAAAATGCAATCCAGTTTTATATCGACGCGCGTTTACAAATATAATGAACGTATAATTATTGATGTTGACATATAAAATAAATAGACGTAATATATGTTTATTAAAAACCAACAGAAAGGAAGTCATCCAATGGATTACGACAAACTAACCCTGACCGATCTAAAATCAGGCTACCGTTTCGATGCCACAAAATCCGCCTACATCTGCAACTACTGCGAAAAGGCATTTCACTCGGGGCAAGTGTTCCCTATGAACAACAATCACTACCTACCCGAACACGCCACCCAAAAGCACATCGAAACCGAACACAGCGGCAATCTTTCGCAGCTACTAAACTCCGACACAAAATACAACACCCTAACCGACAACCAAAAGGAACTCCTAACCCTATTCAACTCCGGTATGCCGGACGGCGACATAGCAAAAAAGCTTGGCGTGTCGGCTTCTACAATAAGGCATCAAAAATTCACCTTTAGAGAGAAAGCGAAACAAGCCAAGCTTTATTTAGCTATCTTTGAGAATGTATTTGACGACAAGCCCGCGAACGAAGAAGCGATCGTAACCATTCATAATCAGGCAATGTACTACGACGACCGCTACGTCATTACCGAACAGGAAAAGTCGCACGTCCTAGAAAACTTTTTCGAAAGCACGAATCCGTTAAAACTAAAAATCTTCTCCGCGAAAGAGAAAAACAAAGTTGTAATTCTCTCAAAAATCGCGGAACAATTTGAACAGGGCAGACAGTATTCAGAAAAAGAGGTAAACACAATCCTGAAATCCATTTACGACGACAGCACCACAATCCGTAGGTATTTAATAATGTATGGCTTCATGGACAGGGCGAACGACGGCTCAAGCTACCGGCTGACTAACTGACTGTTTACTTGCCACTCCCCGAACGAATCGCCTCGATAATATTCCTATCGCCGAGCCGATGCGCGCTGTACCGCGTCGTCACGTATGTTATCGCAAACACGACGGCTATGCACCACACCACGGCAAGCCACGGCAACTCATACGGAATCGGGAACTTCGCGCGGATCGGCATGTTTATTAAATAAGTCAGCCCGATCGCAATAGGCAGTCCGATAATCAGCGCCTTTGTCGAGCAAATGACACTCTCGAGATTCAGCATACGCCGCAACCCGTCCGGTGTCATACCGACGCTTTGCAACACCGCAAACTCTCGCGAACGCATACGCACGTTGGCGGACATTGTGCTTATTACGCTAGTCAGCCCGATTAGCGTCAGCAGCGCCACAAAGCTGTAAAGAAACACCAGCACGAGAAAAACAGGAATGTTCATGATTTTCATGTAATCTTGGATCCCGAACACGCGAGTAGTGAACCCCAAATCCATGTAGGCCGACTCGCCGCTGCGCGGGAACATCTCGTCCATAACCGCATTCGCGTAGCCCATGAAGCCGGCAATATCAGCCGGGCTTGCATACCACATGTATGATCGCATAGCCCCTTCGGGAACGATTAACCGTACCGTATGTGTATTGGGCGGCAGTAGCTCGATTGGTATATCATTTCGTGTTAACGCGCCGTGTACCGGTGTCTCGCGGATAGAGCCGTCAGCTTTCATTAACCGCAAAGCTTCCCCGTCAAACTGAAACGGCGCAAGCCCGATCATTACACCGTTATCGTTGTAGCTGTAATGATTAAGCAAAATATTTGAACCGACAGAAACTCCCGCCCGTTCGCAAAGCTCGGCGTAATTAACCCTGTCAACCGTAATAATCTCAGTGGACAGTTCATACGATTGCTGCCCCCGCGCGCCGCGGTCGGACAATACCTCTATCATCTTGGGTGTTACCGCTTCTCTCGGGACAATTGCGACATACGTATTACTATTATCACCCATGCCGAATACTGATGTGCCACCACCGCCGTACTCGCGCAATTTATCGGTTACGCCATCGGCAACCGCACTGTCGATAGGCACGACGATAGTCGTTTCTTCTCTGCCGGTGGCTTCGTTTACCTTGGTCTTCCGGAGCGATGTATAGTCTACCATGATTGTCGCATCGACATTTGGGCTCATCATTTTTAGCAACAGATCGGCTTGTCTGCTTAGAGCGCTGAGATTCACATACAAAACAATACCGACGGTAAGCGACACAACACCCGCGCGGAAATTGCGTCTGTTGCGCTTCATGCTTTTAGCCGCGAGTACACCCTCGAAACCAAACAGCTTCTCGACGAAAGGGCTGGTACGTATCGGCCTATCCCCTACTCTGACCTCGCCCGCGCCGCGGATACTGTCGATGGCTGCGATTTTTGCCGCCTTGCGCGCCGGAAGCCACGCCGAAAACATAGTGGCCGAGAACGAAATTACTACGGCGGCAGTTAACGCCTGCCACGCAATTACAAAATCGATAACCAACGTGATTTCGTTCATCATGACATTGACAAGGCTGTTCAGCTCGGCTAGGAAGTGGTTCGCGACCTGTACACCCGCGTAAGCTAAGACCAGTCCGGCTACGATACCCACCGGGATTGCCACTGCCGAAAGCAGCACGCCTTCATACATGACGGTAGCGGTTATTTGCCGCTTCGTAGCACCGACGCTTTTCAAAATACCGAACTGCGCCGTACGCTCGCCCGCGCTCACGCGAAACGCGTTTGAGATTACAACGACGGACATAGATACGATTATCGCACTAAAAAAGCCAGCCGGGACGAGTAGCAAATCTGCAATCATATCATCGTAGTTGCCGTAACTCTTGCCGAACAACCCTATTATCAGCGCGTTGCCGCTGGCCGCGAAGCTGCACACAGCCGTTATCAGTGCCGATGAGAGAGCGATGCCGACGAGCGTCCACATCGTACGCCCGCGGTTTATTTTTAGTTGGCTGTACGCCAACTGCGCTGTCAGCTTCACGCCTTCATCACCTCGTCTCGGAGGATTTTGCCGTCGCCGATTGTGATTACGCGGTCGGCTTGTAGGGCGATTTTTTCGTCGTGCGTGATCATGAGAAGTGTCTGGTTGTAGCGTTTGTTTGCCAGCTTCAGTAGGTCGATAATTTCACGGCTTGACTTGCTGTCGAGATTACCCGTCGGCTCGTCCGCGAGAATGAGCGCCGGGTCGTTGATTAACGCCCTGCCGACGGAAACACGCTGCTGTTGCCCCCCCGACAGCTCGCTCGGCAGGTGCTTTGCGCGGTCGGTTAGCCCGGTTGTCTCGATGATCGAACGAAGCTTTGCGTTATCGGCGCGGCGGTTGTCGAGCAGCCGCGGCAGCATAATGTTCTCCTCTGCCGTCAGCGTCGGTATCAGGTTGTAAAACTGGTAAATTATCCCGATATTGCGCCGCCGAAAAATAGCAAGCTCGCTTTCGTTCGAGTTGTAAATATCGTTGCCGTCGATGGTTACGCTTCCCGACGTGGGTCGGTCTATGCCGCCTATCAGGTGCATAAGCGTAGACTTGCCCGAGCCGGACGCGCCGATTATCGCTACGAATTCGCCCTTCGTCACGCTAAAGCTTACGCCGTTTAGCGCCGTGACGGTTGTGCCGCCTTTGCCGTATGTTTTTGTAAGGTTGTTGACTTGTAGTATGGCCATTGGTTTTCCCTCCCTGCTTGGTTTCGGGCTATTGTAGCATGGCAAAGTGACTTTTCGGTGACTGTTCACTTAAACAGCTTAAGCGTGAACGTCGCCCCGCAGCCATTCCCGCCGCCTTCAACCTCTATGTCGCCGTTTTGCCCGCGCATGATTGCAAGCGCAAGCGGCAAGCCGATACCGTAGCCCCTGTCGCCGCGCGAACCCGCGAATCGCCTGAAAAGGTTCGCGATTTGACCAAACGATATCCCCGCGCCGCTGTCCGTTACGGAAATCCATTTGCAAATAGGGTTCATGCCGGACTTTATTTGGATTACGCCGCCCGTCGGAGAGTATTCCGAGGCGTTTTTTATTATGTTCGTCAATGCCTCGGCAGTCCAGCGTTTGTCGCAGCGTATTGTAAACTCGTTGTCGGCAGAAACCTCCACAC
The DNA here is from genome assembly GCA_964546895.1 of uncultured Eubacteriales bacterium. Classification (GTDB taxonomy): domain Bacteria; phylum Bacillota; class Clostridia; order Lachnospirales; family CAZJLW01; genus CAZJLW01. The sequence continues at coordinate 8,610 of CAZJLW010000096.1, forward strand.
TTTGATTTTTTATGTCAATTAGAATTTGCAGCGGCTCAAGCGCGAGGCTTACCAGCTCGTTTGCGCGTATGTCCTCCGGAAAAAACTCAACAGAACCCGCGTCAAGCTTAGCCATTTTGAGCAATGCCGAAACCAGCCATTCCATACGCGTCAGCCCCATTTTTATGTTAGCTGTGAATTCCGCATGTTTGTCGGTCGGGGCGTTGTCGAGTAGGTCGGCCATTATCATCATTGACGTAAGCGGCGTTTTAAGCTGATGCGAAATATTCGCAAGCGTATCCGCCATCATGTCCCGCTCGCGCTGTAACGCGTCGGCCTGTTCGCTTTTCTGCGTTGCAAGCGTGTAAATGTCGTTTTTGAGTACGCTTAATGCGCCCTCGCGATTGTCGCGTATGTCGAGCGGCTGCCCGTCGATGATTCTGCGAACATCGTCGGATAGCTTTGTTATTTCGCTTTTTCTAATCAGCACGATAACCAATCCCCCTTACTGTTTCGATATTCACGGCGCTTCCGAGTTTTTCCCGCAAACGTTTCACGTATACGGTCAGCGTATTGTCTTCTACAAAATTGCCCGTCGAATCCCAAATGCTTTCCAGTATCTGAGTGCGTGTAAGCATCAGCCCCCTGTTCGATGCGAATGTAATGAGCAGGCGGTATTCGAGCGCGGTAAGCTCGATTGGCGTATCGTGAGCGAATACTTTTCCGGTAGCAGTGTCGATGGTCGCGCCGCCGAGTGTTAATAGCGAGGAACGCGCGTCGCTGCCACCACCGCCGCTGACTGCGCCGCTGCGCGTGCTTAGCGTGCGCTTTATTCTCGCGAGCAGCTCGCGTAGGCGAAACGGCTTTGTTATGTAGTCGTCCGCGCCGCCGTCGAAAGCGCGGACTATGTTGCCCTCGTCGTCTATGATTGTCAGGAATATTATGGCGGTGTTCGTATTTTTGAGCTTTTCGCGCACGTCAAAGCCTGTGCCGTCCGGGAGCTGCATGTCTAGTATTGCTAGATCGAATGTGCTTGCGTGGGTATTGGCGGTGGTGTTGGTGGCGGTGGTTATCGCTGCGTTGGCTTCGCTGACAGTTTTGCTGTGGGTTACGGCGTAGTCGGCTTGTTCCAGTGCGTATTTTAGCCCTAGGGCTATTGTTGGGTCGTCCTCGACTAGTAGGATTCGGTTCATGGTTTCGCCTCTTTGTCTTTATGTTGGTTGATTTATGTGATGGGCTTGATATATAAAAATCCTTCCGTGCTTTATTTTAGCATGGAAGGATTGGTTGGTGGAGGTTTTTAGTTGTTAGAGTGATTCGATTGTCTGATTCTATCTTCTTGCAGCGATAAACAAATTTATATCTTCCACGATATACCGCGCGCCCGTCGTATGCAACGCTTCGTAAAACTTCCTGATATACTCAACAACCCCGAATCGATTAAAAAGTTCAATGACACTTCTGCCGCTCAAGCCCTCGGCTGCTTTGTATTCCTCTATACAATAAACAACAAAATCCGTCCTATAATCCATAGACTACGCCTCCTCGGGGTACGTTATCTTACCTGTCGCTATTTCCTCATCAAGCAAGCTCATAAGCGTTGGCACGCTTAAATGCCACAGCTTTGTAGGCTCGTTTTCAAGCTGCTCGTACAACGTCGATGTGTATAAAACAGTTAAAGCTTCGTCGTCGGATATATTTTTACTCTCGATTATTCGCTTGACGAATGATGGTATAAGTAACTGTAATATGCCTTTGAATTCATTTTTATCCATAGCGTCACCACTCCTTTTTATCTAACACGCCGACAAACTTCAAAAACCCAAGCGCATTATGGGTGCGAAAAGCCATTTGGTTATAAAGCTCATTAATCTTTAACCTCGCCAATGTTTCGGATTTTGTATACAGTCCTGTTTCGTACGCGACAAATGTTTTATAAATCGTATCATTAGCGACAGCACCAAAAATAACATCGTATATTTTACCGTCGTAGTTACCGCTGCGATTACTATACACAAAATTGAGCCAGCTCTCGCTAGGTCCGTCAAAGAATAACACGGCGAGTTCTGATTTTAACACATCAAAATTCACTTCATATATGCTAACGAAGCTATCCGCGCTTTTTCGGCGCTCCTTAACTTTTTCGGCAAAGCTCACAGCTTGCGCTTTGTTAGTTGTAGTATAAAATCCCGCGCCGAAATCCAACGTCCTCGTCTGATTAATCAAACGTGGCTTATCTACGATTACATCGCTCCCGTGGTAAAGAATCACATTATCGCCCCCTTTGAATTATATCACTCTATCGTAATTATAACCAACAAAAGCAATTAAAAAAAGCAACCGCCGGTATCGCGATTGCTTTCTTCACACCAAACCAACTCCCTACCCCTTCCTATAAGGCGTCGTTCTTCTCAATGCGATAATCCATTCCATCAATCATTCTCCTTTAGGGAAAGTATAGTGCATCACATCCGGCAGTTTCTCTCATTCGATGCACAAAAAAGAGAGACAACTGTGCATGTCGACTTGAACATGC
>CAZJLW010000096.1:11224-12940 GCA_964546895.1 uncultured Eubacteriales bacterium
CTCTCATTCGATGCACAAAAAAGAGAGACAACTGTGCATGTCGACTTGAACATGCGTTCGTATTGTCCATAATCTTCAAATAGTATACACTATATTTGGTGATTACGCATGAGTACAGTTGGTTACATAAATATTTCGATTGAGGCGTTCGGCAGCTTCCTATCGCTGATGATTATACTATTCCTGCTTTTCGGCAAAAAGAAAATAAATAAGCTGGAACGCCTGTATATAGGCATTTTGGCGCTTAATACGTGTATGCAGCTCAGTGATGCGGTGGCGTGGATTTTTGAAGGCACACCGGGGAAAACGGCGTGGGTTTTGGTTCATGCTACGAACCTTATTACGTTCGTCACGAGTTACATATTATTGGCGGTATTTATTCAGTATCTAGTCAAATACATATCGTATAAAAATAAAAACATCAGCAAAATACCCGTCTACACGGTGTGGAGTGTTTCCGGCGCAGCGATATTATTGGTTCTGGTTTCGCAATTCAACGGAATGCTTTACGTGATTGACGGGCAGAACATGTATGTAATACAGAACTACTACTGGGTGTCGCAGGTATTAGGGATTGCGGGTATGCTGACGGGCGCCGTCGTGCTAATCAAGTACCGCGAAAGCTTATACGGCTTGGAAGCCACCCTTTTTTGCCTGTACGTAGCAATGCCTGTCGCGGCGATGGTGTTCCAAATTTTTTTCCCGGGTATCGAAATGCTGTACGCCGCCAATAACGCGGGCATACTTTGCATATACATCTTCATACAAGCGGAACAGTCGCGCAAGCTCAGCGAAAACGAACTGGAGCTTGAGCGCAGCAAGACGGCGCTTATGCTGTCGCAGATACAGCCGCATTTCTTGTTCAATACGCTTATCGGCATCAAGCAACTATGCGACACGGAGCCGCAAAAGGCTTCAAAAGCCGTCGAGCATTTTTCGTTCTTCCTGCGCAGCAATTTGGACTCGATATACGACAGCCCCGTCATAGACTTTGAAAAAGAGCTTACCCATGTGAAGGACTATCTCTATCTTGAAAAAATGCGGTTCGAGGAACGCCTGAACATCGAATGGGATATTCTGTTTACAGACTTTGAGCTGCCGTCGCTGACGTTGCAGCCGATTGTAGAAAACGCCGTGCTGCACGGCATTACCGCGCAAAGAAACGGCGGGACTCTGCGTATCAAGAGCGAAAAAACAGCCGAAGCCGCCGTCATTACCGTAATCGATAACGGCATCGGCTTCGACCCGGGCATTCCCATTAATGACGGGCATGTACATATCGGCATTGACAACGTGCGGCGGCGGCTGGAAGCGCTGTGCGGCGGCAAATTAATCGTACACAGCGAAAAGGGTGTCGGTACTGAGGTGGCTATTGTTTTGCCGATAAAGGAGGCGATGTAATATTGGCGAATGGTACGGTAAGTCTGTCTCATGGGCAGCCAGCAAAGGCAATAAAACAAGGCTGGCTCATGACTTATAGTCGTATGCCAGCCTTGCTTTTTAGGTTTTTTGAATGCTTTTATAGTTGCTATAGTTGCTTTACAGTTTCAAGAGGTAGCTGTAATATGCTAGCAACTTGCTCCGGGGAAAAGCCGTTTTTTATAAACGCCTTTGCAGATAGTAAAACACCTTCGGTTTTACCCTCGGCTTTACCTTCTAACCTGCCCTCCGCCTTGCCCTCAGCCTTACCTTCTGCCTTACCCTCAGCCTTACCTT
>CAZJLW010000097.1:0-3963 GCA_964546895.1 uncultured Eubacteriales bacterium
ATGTACAGCGACGTAATAGTCATCGCAATGGAAAACGGCGTTGATTTCACGCCGTTTATCGAACGCGCTGACATCGACGCAGTATCGGAATATCTGAAAAAAATATTCATGATTTACAGGGATTTCAAAGAAATCTTTCTCGACTACATGGATAACGCCGACGATAACGTCTTTTACAAAAGCTTTACGGCAAACTACTGGCTGACCAGTATTTGCGGCGTAATGCTATCCGGCGGCGGAACGTCCGGCGGCTCGCCCGCCAGCGCAGCAGCAAACGCCCAACGGCTTAAGCTGTTCGATTTATACACTGCGGCGTTGTACAAGCACATGCTAAAAATCTACTCACCATACGTGCTAAACGACAACGACATCGGTCTACTGCCGGGTGCGTACCGCTTCGGCTATTTCGTAAAAAAAGCGCTCGACCGTCTCGAATCCGGCGACTTAACGGAGTACGTGCGGCATTTGAAAACGGCGTTGACGCATTCGAATGCGTTAAAGGACGTTGTGATGCTGCACATCAAACGCGCAACCGAACGCGCAAACGAACGCCGGGCGAAAGCCGAAGCCGAGGCTGAAAGCAACAAGGTCGAGCTGAAAATGTACACAGAGGCTATTAAGCACAAAATTTTTGAGATGATAAGTAACGGTCAATACGATATGGCCAACAAAGTGTTGACGACTTACGAAGGCATCAATCCCGACGACCGCGAAATAGACCGGTTGCGGGATTTAATGCACTAAAGTTTAATACATTAAATCACTTCGATACCAAGCATCTTAGCAAGCAGCTTCATGTCGTCGCGAATATCTCTCCATACGATGGCGTAATGGTGCGGCACGCCTTCTTCGGCGATTTTGTAAATCATGTCGCGGACTGGTTCCTCCATGACTACGTTTACCATGACGCCTTTTGTAACTTTCTCGGTAGGCACGGCTTTACCGTTCGCGAGTAACAGCTTGTAGTCGCCGTCGTTTTTCGTGAACAGCGCGACCGTCACGTCGCCGGGCATCAGCGTCGTCTCGAACGCCGCGCCTTGTCCGGCGAGCGGGTGGTTCGCCATTTTGATTTCGGCGGCGCTGTCTTTAAGCGCGCGCGGCGCTTGCCCGCAGTGCCAGAACAACACCGAGTTCGCGTCCTCGTCGATGTTTATGAGATCGGCCATGAACGTAGGCTGTCCGGTTAAATATTTCTGCACGAGCATCGTAATCGTCGCGTCGATATCGCTTTCGCAACCCATCAAGAACCCGTCGTCCGCCAGCCGCGATATAGCCGCGCAAGGCGTCGTGTGCAACGTACCCATTTCAGGCCAGCACTTTAACGTCGCTACGTTAAAGCCCTGCTTCTTAACGAAATCCTTCAAAGTCAGGTACAGTCTCGAATGATTTTCAAGATGACCCTCGGGCAGTTCGATGTTTTTGACCTCGCCGACAATCGCTTCCGAATCCTTCTTGACAGCTTCCGCATCGACGTCAGCCATCAAGTCAAAAATCGTTTTCAAATCAAACTCTTCCATTTTAATACCGAAGCGCCTTCTGATAAGTGTTTCGTCGAACGTCGAGCTGTAAAACGCCGTCGGTCTGTAACCGATAAGCCCCATATAGCTATTGTTCAGCTTCTTTATTACGCCGTAAACGCGCAGATAACGCCCGATTTCCTCCGCGACGCGCGCATCGCTAAAGTCACCGTACACAAAATGCCGCTTAAACCCAAGCCGGTGCATAGCCGCGTTGTTCATCGTCGCCGACACGAGCGCGTTCGCCATGAGCCTGCCGCCGGTAAACGGAGGTTCTTTAACCGCCCAAATAATAACCGGCACGCCGAGCTTCTCGCCCAAATATGTACAGATATTATCGCCCGTGAACGCGCCGATAAGCATTATAACCAAATCCACGCCACTTTTCTTAAACGTATCGGCGGCTTCGGCTGCGTCGTCGGGATTAACGCTCAGTTCCTCCCTGCAAACAAAACCCACATCCGGGAACGAGGACGTAAGTAGCTTTGAATACTCAGTGTTGCGCTCGTTCGGCAGTTGCAGCGGCCAGCGCCCCGAAACCGTCGTCACAAAACCAACCGTTAACTTGTTATTATCCATTTTTTACCCCTTTCACGCCCTGCCGGCCGAGCCGGACAGCTCTATTATGTCGCAGATAACCTGTTCGAGCTTCTTTTCCGCGTACTGCGATATCTTCCATGAATGCCCCTGATGATCAAGCGTGTCAATGCCTTCTTTGTAATACTCGACGTATTTGTGCCGTACAAGCGTACCGAAGTTTATTTTCGCGACGCCTGTTTTAATTGCTTTCCTGACTGTTTCGTCGGGCATACCCGTGCAGCCGTGCAGAACGAGTGGAATATCGGTAAGCTTAGCGGCTTGTTCCAAAATATCCAGCCGAATGACCGGCTCTCCGTGATAAAAGCCGTGCGCGTTGCCGATGCCGATAGCGAGCATATCCGGTGTACAGCCCGCGAGGAACGTCTTGATGTCGGCGATGTCGGCGATGTTTTTGTTATCAGTAACGTCTCCTCCTGCGTCAAGCCTCACAAGCTCGCCGACCTCGGCTTCGACCGGTACGCCGAACGTTTTGCAGACCTTTATTACTTCGTTCGTATGTAAAATATTGTCCTGAATCGATTCTGCCGAGCAGTCAAGCATTATTGACGTGAAGCCGTATTTCAGAGCGCCCATGCATGTATCGAACGTGTCGCCGTGATCAAGATGAATCGCCACCGGTACGGAAACCTTACCGGCCAGCCATTTCGCCGTCTCCGCGAACCAATCGTCACCGGAGTATTTACCCGTAGCTACGTAGTGCGCAAGGATAATCGGGGATTTCATCTGCTCCGCCGCGAAGCATATCGAGCGTATGATGTCGTAATTACCCCCCTGCGTGTTAATCGCCGGTACGGCGTAGCCTTTTTTCTGCGCGTCCAAAACCATTTCCTTACTAGTTACTAACAAATTAACCATCCTCTCTTTTATTATTTGATAATTCATTCATACTAAATATATAGCTTGTTTTTTTATTGAAAATATCATATATATATTATTGTCTGCGTTTATCTCAAACAATAAATTTTAGTGCCAAATATATGTACAATAGTGCCGGGTGGTGTAAAAGCATGATCGATATATCAGGACATTTACGCGAACAGCGAAACGAGAGGGGTTATGAAGAAGCAGACAAGTTTTTGATTGTGAATTGCTGCGGATATCAGAAGCTCGTAACAAAAAATTTTAGCCGCGTCAGGGAAAATGGGCGGCTGGATTTTCAGATTATTTATGTAACGGACGGAGCGGGGGATTTCGTCATAAACGGAAAAACCGAATCGGTATACGCGGGTAATATTGTTGTGTACCGCCCCGGCGAGCCGCAGAGCTATACTTATCTGTGCGAGAATGCGCCGGAGGTTTACTGGGTGCATTTTACGGGGAACATGGCGGCGGATTTTTTGGGTGAAGTGGGGTTTGGCGAGGGGAATGTGTTTAGCGTCGGGCATAGCAATACTTGTATTGAGCTGTTTAAAAAAATAATACTCGAGTTGCAAATAAAAAACCCGCTGTTCGTTCAATCCGCAAACGCGCAGATGATGGCGCTGATAGCGCACCTCGGGCGGCGTCGGAATGAACACTCGGCGGGACGGAGTAAGTACGATCTCGGTATGCAAAAGGTGTTGCAGGAAATGCACTCGAACTATAGTCAGAGCTTGGGTATTGATGATTTTGCTAGGCTGTGCAGCCTTAGCAGGTATCGGTTTATGCATAAGTTTCGGGCTTATACCGGCATGTCGCCGATACAGTATTTGACGAAGATTCGTATAGATAAGGCTAAGGAGTTTTTGATTGACTCGTCTCTTAATATTACGGAGATTGCTAATGTTTTGGGGTATGAGAATGCGCTGTATTTTAGCCGGGTTTTTAAGAAGGCTACGGGGGTGCCTCCTACGGAGTTTCGGAGGGA
>CAZJLW010000097.1:4063-8800 GCA_964546895.1 uncultured Eubacteriales bacterium
GTCCTCTCATTTGCAGGCGAGTTAAAAATCTCGGCGGGTGTCCCCTCCTCCACCTTAATCCCGTTGTCAATAAACACTACACGATTAGCGACCTCGTTCGCGAAGCTCAGCTCATGCGTGACGACAATCATCGTCATACCCTCCGACGCAATCTCCTTCATAACAGCCAGCACCTCGCCGACCAACTCCGGGTCAAGCGCGGACGTAGGCTCATCGAATAGCACGACCTTCGGGTTAAGCGCCAGACCGCGCGCGATAGCGACGCGCTGCTTCTGCCCGCCGGACAGCCTGTTCGGGTATTCATTTATTTTGTCGGCAAGCCCTACTTTATTCAGAAAAAAAACGCTTTTCTCATGCGCTTCCTTCTTGTGCAGCTTCTGGACTACCGTAAGCCCTTCCATGACGTTCTCGACGGCGGTCTTATTCACGAACAGATTATAATGCTGAAAAACCATCGCAGTATTCCGGCGTATCGCCAAAATATCCCGCTTAGTAGCACTAGCCACATCAACGCGAATATCCCCCACCGACACAACTCCCTTATCGGCCGGTTCCAAAAAATTAATGGCGCGCAGCATCGTCGTCTTACCCGAGCCGGACGGCCCGATTATTACGACAACCTCGCCTTTTTCCACCTCTAAATCTATCCCGCGCAATACGGCGTTCGTTTTGAACGACTTTTCCAAATGTTCAAGCTTAACCATCATTAGTCCAATCCACCACTTTTTCTTTTTAGAAGCCGCTCAAAACGGTTAAAGACCAGCTCGATTATGATACAGAACACCCAGTAAATAATAGCCGCGTCTATGTACACCTCAAAAAATCTGTAGTTCCTCGCGCCGACGATACGGCTCTGCCCCATCAGCTCCACGATCGATACGCTAAACGCTAGCGACGTGTCCTTTATAAGCGATATTATTGTATTGCCAAGATTCGGCAACGCAATCAAAAACGCTTGCGGAATAATTATACGCCACAACGTCTGATATCCCGTCATGCCGATCGAAGCGGCGGCTTCCCACTGCCCCTTATCGACGGCTTCTATCGCGCCGCGTATCGTTTCCGACAAATACGCGCCGGTGTTAAGCGAATACGCCACGTACACAAAATATATCGCATGAATGGATGATATATCTATTTTCAGACCGTACGAAAGATTGAGCTGCTCGATAATAATGGGTAAACCGTAGTACGACAAATATATCTGCACGAGCAGCGGCGTACCGCGTATGGCAGACACATAAAAAGTCACAAGGTTTCTAAGCACCGGCACGCGATAAATTCTTATTATGGCGCACAAAAATCCAATAATAAGCCCGGCGGCAAACGCCACGGCCGTAATCAGTATAGTAGTCGGCAGCGCCTGAAAAATTACGCCAAACATATTTATCATATATTTGGCATCAAAAGGTTTACCCATTATAGCGTCTGTTCCTCTCTGTATGTTCCGCGGGTTATTTCGTGTAGTCCGCGTCGAACCACTTCTTCGACAGCTCAACGAGCGAGCCGTCGGCTAAGCACTCGTCCATAGCCTTGTCGAGCTTGGCTTTAAGCGCAAGACCGGCCTCGTCCTTACGCATTACGTAAAACGACGGTGACGATTCCAGCACATCGCCGACGCATTTTACGTTAAGACCGAGGTTTTTAACGATGTCGTCCACGACAATAGTATCATTAAGCGTTCCGGCTATGCGTCCCGCGCTCAAATCTACGAAAATCGGCGTATAATCCTCGCCGTAATATTTTACCGTGAACGGATTGCCGTTCGCCTTGTTGTAATCCTCAAGCATAGTCGTAAACACGTCGCCCGTTGCGCCGCCCATCGTCAGACCTTTAAACTCTGACAGATTTGTTTTCGTGTCGTCCGATTTTACGACGAGCTTCGTCTGTGCGAAGAAGTAGCCCTTATCCATAAACGCGTACTTTTCCTCGCGCTCCGGCGTGCGCGAAATTTGGTTTGCAAGCAAGTCGAACTTCTTCGCGTCTAAACCTAGAAACAACGCGTCCCACACAGCGGTAACAAACTCAAACTGTATATCCGGTATCTTTGTATCAAGCAGCCTCAGCACTTCGACATCGTAACCCGTCAGCGCTCCGTTCGCTTCCGTAAACGTAAACGGGCTGTACGTTCCCATTGTCCCTACGGTTATTTTCTGCACATCGCCGCTTGGTGCTTGCGAGGTTGCTACGGGCGTAGCACTCGCCTCGGGGGTTGCGGATACTGCCGGTGTTGCGGCCGGTTCCGGTGTTGCTACCGGTGTAGCGGCGGGTTTTACAGCGGAGCAGCCCGTAACCAAAACCGCTACGGCCATCGCCATCATTTTTCTAAACTTACTCATTCCTGTTCCTCCTTAAATTTTTGCGGAAAATATTGAGAATTATTTCAGATACATTTTAATGTTAAATAATTTATATGTCAAATTTATGTTAAGCGGGCAGCGCGTTTTCAGCGTCTTATATTTTGCCTTATTGACTGTTAAATGAATTTTCCATACAATAATAACAAATATTAAACACATATCACTTTATGCACAACGATACAGTTTTGTTAAAAATCCTATTGAAACGGGGGAACAACATGTACGACGTAATAATCATCGGCGGCGGTCCTGCCGGGCTTTCGGCGGCGCTGTACACGCTACGTTACGGTTTGAAAACGCTTATTATCGAGGAACTATATCTGGGCGGGCAAATCGTAAACATACACGAAATAGAAAACTACCCCGGCGTAAGCCGACAGATTTCCGGGTTTGAACTGACATCCGAGATGGAAGCACAAGCGAAGCGCTACGGTGCGGAAATTATTCGCGCGACGGTAACGGGTATTACTACGGGCAGCGTCAAAACAGTGCAGACTACCGAAGGCTCGCACGAGTGCGAAGCCGTAATACTTGCGACGGGGCAGAAGCCGAAGGAGCTTGGACTAACCGGCGAGAAGGAACTTCGCGGACGAGGAGTGTCATACTGCGCTACATGCGACGGCATGTTTTTCAGAGGGAAGGACGTAGCCGTAGTCGGCGGCGGCGATACGGCCGTTACAGAAGCGGCTTTTTTGAGTAACTTCTGCAAAAAGGTTTATCTGATACACCGTCGCGATACGTTCCGTGCGGCGAAGGCCGAGATTGATAAGATATCGCAGAAGCCGAATGTCGAGCTGGTGGTTAACAGCTCCGTTACGAAGCTGTTACACGAGGACGTGCTGACGGGGCTGGAGGTTTCCACGAAATCAGGCGACTCGTCAGAAGCATCCGTCTCTACGATAAGCGTAAGCGCAATATTTATTGCGGTCGGCGCTATACCGAACACTAAGGCGTTTGAAGGAATCATCACTCTTGACGAGAGCGGATATATTTTGACGGACGAGCATACGCATACGAATGTCGAGGGGATCTTCGCCGCCGGTGACATACGACAAAAGCCCTTGCGCCAAATCGTCACTGCGGCGTCCGACGGCGCGGTAGCCGCGCACTCGGCACTGAAACACATCACGTCACGCATGTAATACGAAAATTCGCTTACAGTTTTAAACTGAATCATAAGCGAATTTTCGTACATTAGGATGGTTGCGCGCGAAGCGGTGCAACTATGGATTGTTAGGGGGCGGCCGACGCTAATGAAAAAATTCTATATATTCACAATGGTGGCAATATTAGTCATAACCGTGCTGTACCTGTTCACGATTATTAACATATTGCTGCTGTCGAATAACATCGCGGCGGCGAAGCCTGCGTCACGTACGGCTAATGATGCCGTGAAATTGTCCGACGCTAATGGCTCTGGTGGTTCAGGCAGTTCCGTCGGCTCAGGCTCAGGTATCTCCGCCGCGCCGGACGGGAGCTTCCGCACAGATGGTAAGTACGAAATCTACGTAGACAGCATATACCGCGACTCCTGCGAGACTTACGACGAAGCCGTTATTTTCGCACAATCCTACGAGCGTAGCAGCATACGCGAAAAAGGAAAATCGGCATGGATATGGGACAACTACCCGCCGTATATCGTTTTCTTGTCGAGTGACGATTACTCGGAGTTCGATACGCTTAAGGATGCGTTTGATTACGCACGCGGCACAAGCCGCGCTTATGTTTACGAGCGCAAAGACAGCGTGCTCTTGTGGACAAACTCCATAATACTAAAGGACTCAGTCCTGCTTAAGCCACCGATTATAAATCAGCTGCCGGAGCTGCCGCGCGGTTGCGAGGTCACGAGCCTTGCTATGCTGTTAAGCTACAGGGGCGTAAATGTCAGCAAAATGACGCTCGCCGACGAGGTTAAAAAGGACACAACGCCCTACCGTATAATAGGCGGCAAGATAAACTACGGCAACCCGCACAACGGTTTCGTCGGGCGCATGGATACGCTCGAAGGAAACGGTCTTGGGGTTTACAACGAGCCGATCGAGGAGCTGCTTCGCAAATATGTCCCAGACAGCACGATTAATCTTACGGGTTTAGAATTTGAGGATTTGTTTTATTACCTGAACTCAAACGTGCCTGTATGGATTATAACGAACGCGACGTTCAACCGGCTGCCTGCATCTGAGTTCGAAACTTGGCATACGGCCGACGGCCCCATCGAAATTACTTACAGAGAACATTCGGTATTAGTGACGGGTTATGACGATAACTACATTTACTTCAACGACCCGTACGGTTATACTTCGAAGGCAGGCCGCAAAGGTTTTATCGAGGCGTGGAAGCAGATGGGCAGACAGGCCGTTACATATTTGCCGTAAAA
>CAZJLW010000097.1:8900-11224 GCA_964546895.1 uncultured Eubacteriales bacterium
CCGCCAATACACCGTTATACCCCGCCAGCGTTCCCGTTACAATCGCCTCGGTATGACCAACAAGCGGCCCCGCCTTCTCACCACAGCAAAACAGATTACGTACCCCATTAACACGCAAAAACCCATCATGCGGACTCATATCAAAAAACCGCATCGAGTTCCCCAGCCCTCCGGCGTACGGGTCCTCGTAGCGCGCCCCTTCAAACCCCGGAATAAGCCGCAACATTTGCAAATCATAATAAGGCGACATCAGCTTCGCGTGTCCCGTATCAAGTATAATAATATTCTCCGAAAATTCCTTGCTCGCATACTGCTGACAAGCCTTTATACCTGTCTTGTCGTCGATAAGCGCCTTCGTTATGGGTATAACAGCAACACCCGATTCGTTCAGCACGCGCTGAATATCCGCCGACAGCGACTCCTTTAGCAGCTTACACGAGCCGCTCATGGCCCCCGGCGAACCGTCTGCCTTTCCAGCCGTAACCTCCGAAACGCCGCAGCACCCGGCGAGACTTTTGCGCCCGCCGAAGCTTGGACAGCGCAACACACACATGGCACAGCCGTTGCCATGCTTAACGCAGTTAGCAACCGGTCCCGCCGTCCCTGTCGCGTCGACGAACACGTCACCGTCGAACACATCGTTTCCGTCTGATACGGACGCTATCGCCCCGTCATTCATCGTAACCTCGCAAACCCGTTTCCTGAAAAAAATCTTTACACCAAGACCTTCCAGATAATCGTACACAGCTCTATGAATCCGCCCGACATCGTAAATACTGGCGTGATTATGCCCGGGGAACGTAATATTTCTATGACGCGCCACGCCGTCACATATACCGAACAAATCCCCGCCGCCCATCGCAACCATTTCCTCCGTCGCTGTAAACCTTCCGTTGTTTCGCATAATCCCACCGACAAGCCCCGTACCCAGTAACATGTCTGTACGTTCTAATAGTGTGACATCGGCTCCGTTTTTCGCTGCACAAACAGCCGCGGCACACCCCGCGAATCCCGCACCAACTATAACCATCTTCATCGTATACATAGAACGCCTCTTTCCCGAAAAAATGTGCCAATTTTTTATTCACACATTCAATATATGGGACATACTATTATGGTATAACATATTTTTTGCGGGCGAAATACGTCTTGCCCGTCAGAGGTAACACCGCGAAAAACTATCTGTACTCTACGTGAATCGTTTCGCATTCGACTACTATCTTTTTAATAATCTTTCTGCATATTTTCCTTTTCATGTCGGTATCAAGGCTGTGCCACTTAAGAATAGTTTCATATTCTTCAGCCAGTGCATCCCTTGACACTTCGTTGCGAAACACCAGTGTATATTTTTTAGCAAGCGTATCCTCTATCTCTTTAAAGCTCTGCATGTGATGCGACATTACATCACTATGCTGCATATCTTCATATAAACGAAAAGCATGAAAAATTATTATATATGCCACTATCTTTTCAAACGTTACCATCGGCAACATAGCTGCCGGGCACAGGTAAGCTGTTTCCTTTTTGCCGGGGCAGTACAGATACTTATACTCTTTGGCTTTTGATTTGCTCGTCTTGGCGTGATAGCTGCATCCGCAGCCGCACCGTATCAATCCTTGCAGCCAAGAAACACTGCCGCGCGATACGCTCTTGTTAGTTTTCTTCTCCACAAGCTCCTGCTGAACTCCGAGCCACAGCGACGCCCCTACTATTCCCTTATGCAGCCCCAGCGTTACAAAATCATTGCTAAGCTCAGTAAACTTCAACCGTGTCCTACCCTTCGCTTTCCCGTATACATAGCAGCCGCTCTCGCCTGTATATTCGCTTACATCATTATTCATAGTCGCACCTAACCCGACAAGATAGTCGTACACCGCCTCGTTAGCCCGTACATACACAGGATTGCGCAGCAGTCTTGCAACAGTCGTACTGCTCCACTGTTTTTTTTGACGCGTAAGTATCCCGTTCCCATCAAGCCACACTGCTATCTCGTCTAGGCTTTCTCCGCTTGCATATTTCGTGTACATTTGCGTTACTATACCGCTTTCTTCCGCGTTTTCTTCAAACATGCAGGTTTTTATTCCATTTACATGGGTTGCGACTTTCCGATATCCAAACGGCGCATACCCACCCAAATACAGCCCCTTTTCTCCGCGAGCGTAGTAGTTGTCGGTTATGCGTTTCTGAATTGTTTCCCGTTCCAGCTCGGCAAACATCATCATGATATTAACCATAAGCTTACCCATCGGCGTAGACGTGTCGAAGTCCTCACCGCAGGATACAAAAGTAACGCCGCGCTTAATAAATTCCTCGCGCATATACAA
>CAZJLW010000097.1:11324-12848 GCA_964546895.1 uncultured Eubacteriales bacterium
CACCGCAGGATACAAAAGTAACGCCGCGCTTAATAAATTCCTCGCGCATATACAAGAAATCTATAAGCGAGCGGCTGATCCTGTCCAATTTGTAGACGATAATCTTCGAAACCCTTCCGTTCTCGACCTCTCTCATCATACGCTGAAATTCCGGACGTGCCGTGGATTTTCCTGAGAACCCTTTGTCGGAAAACACCTCAAGCTCCACGCGTTCCGTCTCAGGCAGCTTAGCCTTGCATGTTTCTATCTGTGTCTCGATTGATATACTATCCTTTTTATCAGCAGATTGTCTTACATATATCGCAACCACCTTTCCTCCCCCTTATTTTCTGTGACCCATTTTCACATTTCCGGACACTTTTTATCCGCATATCATTTTATTCATAATAGCTTTTTCACGTTCTTACCTCCCCTCCACTAAATGTATGTTAAATAAAAAATAAAAGAGGTTTTAATTATGTCAATGCCTAACATTCCGGACATTACCCCGGATATCACAATAAATATAGCTCAATGTGAAGCTATGCTTCTTGCGGCTATCGCGCTGGAGGAAATGGGTCTGGCTCATATCATCAACGCCGAAGCGGAAAAACTCCAGTATGTTCTGGGTACGCTTGATCCGACTACACCGACTGATCCGCCTACGTTCCAGCAGCTGCTTGATATCAATAACAGCATCGCAGCCATGCTTCGCAGTGTAACCAAGAGCCAGCTTATGCTTTCATACACGATGGAAGATCTCCTGGCCATTTACAATGATCCGAAGCCGACTAATGCTTAATGCTTTAAAAACTTAACTTTAATACAAAACAGCGGCAGTCATATGACGCCGCTGTTTTATCACAAGTGAAAGGAGACATGTTATGTCTTTTCCAAATATTCCGGATATAAATCCAACAATCAACATTAACTCTACGCAATGTGTCGCCATGCTGCTTGCGTCTGTCGCGCTTGAAAACCTTGGCTTATCGCATATAGTGAATGCTGAAGCTGAGAAAGTCCAATACGCGCTCGGTACGCTGGAAGGACATCCGTTGCCGACTCCCTTGAGTCCCGAACAGATTCAAGCGGTTACTGATTCAGCTTCCGCGACTATGCGTGAAGTTTTTCAGTACAAAATACTGCTCGGTATGAAACTGCAAGACATCAAACGCATATACGGTTGGAATGTATTTCTCAATATAGCTACAGTTACGGCCGATTACGACGGTGGAGCAGTTACGGCAAGCGACAGAGCATACTACCATACACAAGGAGGTGCTGCTTTATGAGTATAATCGGTGGAATTAATTTAGGCAGCCTACCTGACTTTCTGTTTTTCTTCGCAAACGGTAGTGACCATGCCGACTGGATGGACTCTAAACACGGATATCTCGGCAATGTAGCTGTTAACGGTATCGTAGCTAACGAACACACTAATAATAATGTTCCTTATGCCGGTACTATCAGTACGAACGACGCGACACTGGGTGACTGGCAAGGTATCGTAGACGCTAATCCTGGTCAGGCGTTCAAATCGCTTAA
>CAZJLW010000098.1:0-2409 GCA_964546895.1 uncultured Eubacteriales bacterium
ACTAAATGTATCGCAGATAGAACTGCCGCCGAATTTATTGCAAACTTTGATAGTGCATTATTCATCCTATTATTTTTGTGTTTTTTAAAACCATAATGTAAAAAAGCGTGTCCGATTAAGAGAATATCCGCTACATAATAGAAAACAAGGTTGTTGTTAAGCCAAAAGTAAAACGGTATCGCAAACAAAGGGATATGAAGCAAAGTGAAAACTTGATAAGCTCTTTCATCGCTCATATTATTAAAGAAAATGATCATAGTCCATTCTTTACATCCTTTCACAAATTCAAGATGCGCTTCGCGTTTAGACCCAAAATGTTTTTAACATCGTTTATCGAAATCGGTAACGACTTAATGATTTCTATTTCAACCCCCGCATCACTCCAAGGCGAGTCTGAAGCAAACAATATCTTATCTGAACCATGAGCTTTTAGAATCTGCAAAAATTGCTCTTGCGAGTAATAATTAAAACCCATCGAAGTATCGAGATAAATATTTTTGCCTACTAAGTATTTTTCCACATCATCCCATTGAGCATGTCCGCCTAAATGCGCCGCAATTATGATGCCGCCCTGCATGGAGTCAGCCACGTTGGCAAACTGCTTCGGGCTACTTTTAAAAGGCGCCCGCACTGCGGGATCGGCACCGCCGTGATGCAAAAGAATGAGTCCTTTGCTTAAAGCATAGTCATAGATTCTAAGCATTCTTTTATCATCTACTGTGAAGTCTTGGTATTCAGCATGAAATTTCAAACCTTTAAGACCCAAACTCACAACATGGTCTATATCCCTTTTGTAGTCTTCTGTATGTGGATAAATCCCTCCAAAAGAAATAATCCTTTCATTGCATATGGATTTAGCCCACGCATTGGTGCTTGCAAACTGCGTAGGTTTGGTGATAACAGGTTGATTTACAGATATATCAACACTACATTTATCCATATACGATATTAAGGACGTTACCGTCATATCAGTCACGGGGGTATAAATATAATCTGCACCTTTAAGTAAGGTTGACAATGCTTTTGGCGCTAATTTTTCGGGGAAAACGTGCGTATGAAAATCTATAATCATTTGTTTTTAATATTCCTCCGTTTTATTTCCAAAACCATTAAACCAAGCTCTCTCGTTAAATGGTCTCTTTTTAACACGCTTAGTTGGCTCGTCCGCATAACCTACAGGCAGTAAGCACACGAGCTCATAATCATCAGGGACGCCGAGTATGTCCGCAAGCTTTCTTGCTATATCACCCTCGGCAGTAATATTTCCTTCATACCAACAGCTTTCATACCCAAGCGCTTTAATCGCAAGGAGCATGTTTTCTACTGCGGCAGCATAATCTTGAACGTTATAGGATATGTTTTTATAGGCACGGATTTTTTGGGTTAATACGCAAATAAAAGCCGGAGCGGTTTCGCAGATAGGTGGCTTAATGACTTGCTTCATTTTTACAAGTAATTCAAAATCATCTACGGCAATCAGGCTTGTTGTCTGTTTGTTGCACCCTGATGGCGCAGAAAGTCCTGCCTCCATTATGAGTGTTAAATCTTCTTTTGGCACGGGGATGTTTTTATATAACCCCCGATAGCTGCTTCTTTCATTTATTGTATTTAATATTTGCTTCTTCATAATATCCCCCACATTCATATTTGTTTGTCGTCAAACCACGTTTTAAGATTCCAAAAATACACTCATCATAATAATTGAATTAAAGTTTACTGCAACCCAAGTAAATACACAATATTTTTTCATACCCATACTGCATCAAAAAAGTCCCGTCTTAGGCTAAATGCCCAGACAGGACTATTTTTTCGGGGCGCACTCCGCACTTCTTACTTCATAAACTCATACCTAGCGCCGGCCGCCAAACTCCCCAGCGTCCCGACAATTCCCAGCCTACTGTCGCGTACGATAATATCCGTGAGCGGCGTGTTCCCGGTATTCGTCACGACATACCTAACCCTCGCCTTCGCGCCGCGTACAATCAGCGGCCCGGGCGGCTTATCAGCGGTGAGCCAAGTCATACCGCCGTCCGCGGAAACGAACTTCCTAACGGCTACGCTTGGGTTCGGCAGCGTAGCGGGATTCGGCGGGATATACACGCCACCCGACAGCTCGGTCAGAGCAAAACAGGGCGTCAGCGTATACCAGCCACCGACGAACACTGCGTTGTCAAGCGGCGGCGTGACGCCGCAGTACAGTCTTGTGTCGGGGTTGAGCGCCTCGGGGTCGAGCGCCGCGGCTTCGCCGGTAGTGAGCCAATATCCCGTGAAAAACCCTCCGGACGTCCAGTCGCTCCCACCGGTAATAAGCGCGCCGGTGCCGCCGCCGTAGCGCGGCCCTTGCGGGTAAGGAAACGGCGGCGGCTTGCCGCCGACCGATTTTCCCCCGCCCGCCGAGCCGATTTGCCC
>CAZJLW010000098.1:2509-12823 GCA_964546895.1 uncultured Eubacteriales bacterium
GCCTTCAGCGCGCTAATCAGCTCAGTTTCGCCGACGTCGCAGAAAACTTGTCCGGGATTTGCGTTAGCGATGCGCTGCCAAGCGCCCGCCGTCGGGCTGTTTGTGAAAATCGTCCCGGAGTACGGGACGTAGGCTGTAGTACATACATCAGCGGGCGTATCCGCTCCACCGAGCGCTTCGCCCCTAGCCAACCCATCCACAGCCACATTACCCACAAACCCACACCTAGCTCCCGCCAAGCTCGCTCCCGCCGCACCATTCGCAAAGAAAAACAAAAAATCATCCAACCAGCCGAGGTTGATTCCTCCAATGACGCTCATTACGCGCCGCCCCCTCGTGTGTGTTGGTAGGCGGTGTTGCTGTCGGTAAGTGTTTCGCCGTTGTACTTCGCACTTACGACGGCCGTATCTTCGGTAATCCAAAAGCTCGCGTAGTCTATGATATCCTCTAGCTGTAACATCATAAGCGCCTGACTTGCTATTAAGCGGCGCAGTGTTTCGTCAGCTGAACGATTTATTGCGCTCAGCTCCATAGGTGTCGCGGGGACGAGCGGCTTGCCGCCACCCAGAGTGCCGACTGCGTACCGGATTTCTTCGGCTTGCGCGTCCACCAAATGCGACAGGCTTATTTTTTCTAACGCTATCGACGCTATCGACAGGTTAATCACTTGTTCCTTATTAATATTGGAATCTATAAAGTCGGGTATATTTGGTAAAGACATACAAAGTCCACCTTCTTATATTGTCGGGCAAAGAAAACATTTTCGCTGCCCGCAAAGTAAAAATATGACAGGCAACGTCACGCGCAATCACACGAAGCCACGGCTTGTCATAATATATGGTATGACCTATGCGGCATAGGTGTGAATCCAAAAAAGGGAGTGATAGTAGTGTCAATGCCGAATATACCGGACATAACACCGGATATAAATATAACACTTAAGGATGCAGTGAACCTGCTGCTGACGTCGATTGCTATGGAGGAAATAAGCCTATCGAAGCTAATGGACGCGGAAACGGATAAAATAAAGTACGTGATAGAAAAATGCGGCTGCCATAAGTGCTGCGCGAGCGATTTGCTGGCGATAAACGAAAGCGTTAACGCAACCGTATCGAATATGATAAAGCTGCAAACGCTGTTACAGCTAAAGCTCGAAAGCACGACGAAGCTACTGCCGAAGGAACCGCCAAAGCCGCGCGAGCGTTGCTGCGGGCTTGTCGGCAAAGGTCGCGGCATCATACGCTGCCAATGCGACGATTTTTCGGGTGCGGAAGCGGTTCTGAACGCGTTCGTGTTTTCGAATGAGCATAAGAAGGAAGGCTCGCTGACATATTCCGCGTCGTATTCAACGGAAAAACATAAGCAGTCGCTGCACCTGTGCGCGTACCCGAAAAGCCTTCGCGTGCAATGCCCCGACGAATGCGAACAGACCGGCATCGTCGTAACCGGAAAGGCGAAAGCCGTCAGAACGTTTGTATGCGACGAACCAGTAAAGGGCGATGTTGACTTTTACGTAACCGTGTGGGACAGCCCGCCGGAACGGAGGGGCTTTCATATGCTCGTCGCCTCCGACTGCGTGAAGGCACTAAACCACGACAGCGGATACGTTTCAACAAAGAATAGTTGCAGCGGGTTGCAAATAGAACTGTGCTGTTGAGCGAGGTCGCAACGGGTTTGCGGCAGTGGCTACGGCAGTGAGAGCGGTGCGGGTTTTTGTATTATTCGAAGAAAATTTTAATAATTTATAGCATATAACAGATAATTGGTATATAATTTAAAGAGGGTGATAAAAGCCGCTTGCGAGCTTTTTCACCCGGAAATGAGCTGTCAAAAGGCGACACGCAGTGGCGCAGCGACGGGTGCTTTTCCCGGCGCGTCCCCGCGCAGCGGGCTTTTGACGGGCGAACCACACTTGAAAACGGGTGACAAAAGCCGCTTGCGAGTTTTTTCACCCGTTCTATTTGCTTTTCATCTGACGAAGGGAAGGTAACTCATGTTTAAAATTGTTTCAGACGGCTCCTGCGATCTGCCGGACGGCCTGCAAAAGAAATACGACATCACCGTTGTTCCGTTTTACGTGACGTTTGACGGTGCAAAGTATTACAAAGAGGGCGTCGATATCAGCGTAAAAGAATTTTACAATGTATTAACCTCGCAGGTCGTGTATCCAAAGACCTCGCTGCCGTCCGTTTCGGACTATATGGACGCGTTCCGTCCGGCGCTTGTGGCGGGAGAGGATGTTCTGTGCTTTTGTATAACATCGAAGTTCAGCGGCTCGATCCAGAGCGCAATCAACGCAAAAAATATCGCCCTCGAGGAGTTCCCGGGGCGGACGATTGAGGTAATAGACTCTACGCTGTGTACGTTTGCGGAGGGTACGCTCGTGCTTGAGGCTTGCCGCCTTCGCGAGAACGGCTCGTCGCTTTCCGAAACCGTCGAGGTCATCAACGTCGTAAAGCACCTGCACAAGGCGTATTTCACGGTTGATTCGCTGGAATACTTGCAGCGCGGCGGGCGAATCGGACGTGTGTCGTCGTTCGCGGGGAGTATTCTTAACATAAAGCCCATTATCGTGTTGGAAAAGGGCGAGCTTCACCCGATTTCGAAGGTTCGCGGCCGCAAAAAGGCCATGAGCGAAATACTGAACATAATCGACCGCGAAATAGGCGGTGCGTACAATAAATATAACTTTAACGTTATACATTCCGAGGAACCGGGCGACGCGGATTACTTCATAGATTATTTGCAGAACACAAAAAAGGCCGCCGTACTCCACAGCCCCATAGAAATCGGCATAACTGTCGGCACACATATAGGCCCTACCGTCGTCGGTATTATTTACAGCCCGAAGGTTATGTAGGCGGGTTCTGGAGGTTTATATGCTTGGTGTTATTTTTGAAAGCATGTTCGTGCTGATGGCGTGTATGTTTGTGGGCTTTATCTGCCGCAAAAAGGGCATCATCACCGACCAGGTGAACGCGGGGCTGTCGGCGCTGCTCATAAAAGTCGGCTTACCCTGCGCTATTATTATCGCGACGCAGCGTCCGTTTTCGTACTCGCTGCTTGCCGAAAGCACACTGATTTTTTTTGTTTCTTTTGCGATTTTTCTTTTCGGGGCGCTTTGCGGCTTTATTCTCGGTAAATTTTTTAAAGTCGGCTCCGAAACGCTTATGATATGGATGTTCACCCTTACGTTCGGAAACGTCGGGTACATGGGCTTTCCCATTGTGCTGGCCGTTTTTGGTCCGGAGGGTCTTTTTCTTGCCGCCATTCAAAACGTCGCGTTCAACTTCCTCGTTTTTACGTACGGCGTCAAGCTAATGAACAAGGACACGCGCTCGGTTTCGTACGCGAACCTGTTCCTGCGTAATATCGTTATTTACGCTACGATTATCGGGTTTCTGATGTTCGCGTTTTCAATAAGCCTGCCCTCGCCTATTTACAAAGCGCTGGATTTGATCGGCGGCATCACGACGCCGCTCGCCATGTTTATCGTCGGCTCGATGCTCGCGAAGGGTAAGCTCGCTCAGGTTTTTTCGGGCTTGCGAATGTATTCCGTTATTTTTTTGAAGCTGATATTAATACCGGTGTTGATTTATTTTATACTCAGCCCGTTTATTCAAAGCAGGCTTATACTCAACATACTCGTCGTGCTTACGGCGATGCCCTGCGGGTCGATCGCCGTCGTGTTCTCCGAACAGTACGGCCGCGATTCCGTCCAAGCCTCGAAAATCGTTTTCGTCTCGACGCTGTTGAGCGTGTTGACATTGCCGATATTTCTTTACTTTTTTAGTAAGTAATTCAGGAGGTACGCATGAATACTGATGTAAGGACCAGAAATCTAAGCCTCGGTGAAATATTTGTACTTGCCAAGCAGATTTATTTAAGCAATATGAGCTTCATTATCGCGGCGTGTTTGGTCGTGTATGTCCCGGTTTATACGATTATTGAGCTGCTGCCAAGGCCAGCCCTTGACGGTACTATCCCCGCCATAGGCGATGCAATTAACCAGCTCTCTATTATCCTCGCGATTACGCTAATGTTTACTCCGCTTATCGTCGCCGCCATGACTTATGTCGCGAAGCAGTCGCTGGACGGACAACCCGTTACGTATGCCGGTATGATGGACGTTTCTCTTATCAAATGGGGGAAGCACATAGTAACGGGGCTTATGTTTTCGGCTGTTATTTTTATAGCGTCGTTTCTTATTATTCCGGCGTTTTATTTCGGCGTTGCGTTTAATTTTTACACCGGTATAATCGCCGTAACCGACAAATGGGGCATAGCCGCGCTGTCTGAGAGCCGCCGCATAGTCAAGGGCAACTGGTGGCGTACGTTCGGGTTTTTACTTCTTATCGTCGTGTTTATTATGTCGCTGAACTCAGGCATTAACACAATCATTGCAGCAATCGTACCGGCTACTGCAAGTGTCCAAAATGTTGTTATAAACGTTTTTGTCAATACAGTGTACGCGTATTTCCAGCTGGCTGTTGCCGTCTGGCTAGTAAATAAGCTGTATGTTAAGGGGGGCTTTAACGATGAGCGATTATAAAAACGAGCCGTTCAAATGGGTTTGGGGTTACATAAAAAAATATCTGCTGCAATATATCATCGCACTTATTTTGTGCGTAATCGTGGCGGTGCTGGCGCTCATTAATCCGTATATCGTCGGCAAAATCGTGGACGAGGTGTTCCAAAAAAATATGGCGGACAGGCTGATGCCGCTTATTACGATAATGGTCAGCGTAACTTTTTTCCGGACGGTTATCCGGTATATTTTTGCAAATTTGATCGAGTCGGCGACACAGCGCGTGCTGTTTGACCTGCGCGTCAGCATCTACAAACGCGTCGCCGATCAGAACTTTCATTTCTTCGATACGAACCGCGTCGGTGATATCATGTCCCGCATGACCGGCGACTTGGACGCGATTCGGCATTTCTTATCGCACGTCGTGCATACCACCGTCGAAAGCGTCCTTACGTTCGTCGCCGCCCTCGTGTTTATGTTTATGATAAGCTGGGAGGTTACGGTGTTTCTGCTCGTTGTCGCCCCGATTATTTCTGTCGTCACTTTCAAACAATCCGCCGAAATCAAACCGAAGTTCATGCTCATTCGCGAGCAGTTTTCGCGGCTTAATTCCGTCTGCCAAGAAAGCATCAGCGGCAACCGCGTCGTCAAAGCTTTCACGAAGGAAGACTTCGAAATCCAGAAGTTCACCAAGGAAAACCAGGACTATTTGCAGTCGAACCTTAACGCCAATAAGGTATGGGTTAAGTATTATCCGTACTTCGAATTTTGCGCGGGTCTGCTGTCGTTTTTCAACCTGCTTATCGGCGGGGCGCTCATTATTTACGGCAAAATGGAACTGTGGCAGCTCGTCACGATAAACGGCTACCTCTGGGCAATCAACAACCCGATGCGTAACTCCGGCAACCTCGTAAACGACACGCAGCGTTTCGTCGCGTCGCTCGAAAAAATCTATACGCTTATCCGTCAGAAAATACATATTTACAGCCCCGAGAATCCCGTACGCCCGGAGCGCATCAAAGGCGAGATCGAGTTTAAGAACGTTTCGTTCGGCTACGACAAGAATAATCTTGACTCGCTCGTGCTGAAAAACGTCAGCTTCAAAATAAAAGCGGGCGGCACGCTCGGCATCGTCGGCGCTACCGGAGCGGGCAAGACTACGCTCATTAACCTTGTCAGCAGATTTTACGACGTGTTCGACGGCGAGGTACTCGTGGACGGTGTTAACGTAAAAGACTACGACTTGCTGTATCTGCGGCGCGGGATAGCGGCCGCGACGCAGGATGTGTTCCTGTTTTCGGACTCGGTCGAGGGTAATATCGCCTACGGCGTGCCGGACGCACCGAGCGAGGAAGTTTACAAGGCAGCCGGTGTTGCCAGTGCCGACGGATTCGTAAAAACCCTCGAAGAGGGCTACGACACCGTAATAGGCGAACGCGGCGTTGGGCTGTCGGGCGGTCAGAAGCAGCGGCTTGCGCTGGCGCGCGCAATAGCGACGAACCCGGCAATACTGATACTGGACGACACGACGTCCGCCGTCGATATGGAGACTGAGCATGAGATTCAACTTGCGCTCAAAGAAAAATACGCCGACAGGACGACGATAATCATCGCGCACCGCATATCGTCCGTGAAACCGGCTGACCTGATACTTGTACTGGACGGCTGCGAGGTAATCGAAGCGGGCAGCCATGACGAGCTGATCGCGAAGCAAGGCTATTATTACGGACTGTTCGTCAGCCAATACGGTAACGCGGAAGGGGATGACTGTTAGTGGCCAGAAATAAATTTGACGTGGACGAAATACTGGAGAAGGATAGTGAGTTTAAGCTGAAGCATCTTATTCGGCTTAAACAGTTCGTCGCTCCATACAAAAAGGAAATCTTCTCGACAATGGCGCTCATGATTTTTTCGAGCTTCTTGGGACTGACGGGGCCGTACCTGTTCAAAATTGCAATCGACACTGCCATACCGGGTAAAAATTTGAAGCTGCTCGCGGGGCTTGCCATCGCGACTATTGTCATACTGATGGTCAATATCCAGTTTGCAAAGTACCGCATTTACACTATGGCGAAGGTCGGCCAAAGCATCATCAGGGATTTGCGGCTGGCGCTGTTTACGCATTTGCAGGAGCTGCCGTTTTCGTATTACGACAGCCGCCCGCACGGGAAGATTCTTGTGCGCGTTGTGAATTATATTAACTCGCTTAACGATATGCTTTCGAACGGTATTATTAACCTCACGACGGATATGTTCAGTCTGGTGCTGATAGTGGGATTCATGCTGACGCTGAATGTTCGTCTGACGCTTATCAGTATGGCCGGTCTACCACTGCTGCTTATTATTACTAATGTAATAAAAATAAAGCAGCGCAAAGCGTGGCGGCTGAACAGCGCGAAGCAGTCGAATATGAACGCGTACATTCATGAAAGCATCGCCGGTATGAAGATAACTCAGGGGTTTGTACGTGAGGACGAGAACCTGCGCATATTCAAGAAGGTTGCCGACAGCGTGCGCCGTACGTGGCTTGAGGCATGCCGCATAATGTTTCTGCTGTCACCTGCCGCCGATAATATTTCGATTTGGACTACGGCTATACTGTATGTTATAGGGCTCAGCATGGTCGCGAATAGTGCGGGCGGGGTTACGATTGGCGTGCTTATCGCGTTCGTCAGCTATATTGGGCGGTTCTGGGGGCCTATTAATAATATGGCCAATATTTATAATACGATTGTTGTTAACATGACGTATTTGGAGCGTATTTTCGAAGCTATTGACGAGCCGGTTAATGTTAAGGATGTGCCGAACGCGTCGGTCATGCCGACTGTTAAGGGCGATGTCGAGTTTGAGCATGTCACGTTTAGCTATGATGTCGGTCGGAAGATTTTGAATGATGTTAGTTTTAAGTGCAATGCGGGTGATACGATTGCGCTGGTTGGCCCGACGGGTGCCGGTAAGACTACGGTTGTTAATCTGATTAGCCGGTTCTACGATATCGAAGGCGGGCGGATATTGCTTGACGGGATTGATATCAAGGGTGTGACGCTAAAGTCCTTACGCAGTCAGATGGGTATTATGTTGCAGGACAGTTTTATTTTCTCCGGTACGATAATGGATAATATCAGGTACTCTCGACTGGATGCTACCGATGAGCAGGTTATCGAAGCGGCAAAGGCTGTGCGAGCGCATGACTTTATTATTGAGATGGAAAAGGGATATGAGACCGAGGTTAATGAGAGAGGTAGTCGGTTATCTGTTGGACAGCGGCAGTTGATTTCGTTCGCGCGGGCGCTGCTTGCCGATCCTAGAATACTGATATTGGACGAAGCGACGTCAAGTATCGATACGAAAACGGAGCTGCTGTTGCAGGAGGGGTTGGAAAGGCTGCTGAAGGGGCGTACTTCTTTTATTATTGCGCATAGGCTTTCTACTATTAAGAATGCTACGAGAATTATGTATATCGATAAAGGTACTATTGTCGAGTCGGGAAGTCATAAGGAATTGATTGAGGCCAAGGGAAATTATTATCAGCTTTATAAGGCGCAGTATGCGTTTTTGAAGGCGATATAGAGAAAATTTTTTGACAGATATGTATTCAAATGCTATAATTGGAATACAATAAAAAAGAGAGGGTGCGTGAACACCCTCTTTAAGCACAACCGCTTAAAAGGCGGTTAGGCTTCGCAGTTAGTTAATGGAAATAACCGCTTGCCTTGCTACTGGGGGCGGTTATTTTTTTGCCTTGAATCCTAGGATTAAGACAATAAGCGTCGCGAAGTTTATCATCAAAGATAACGTGTCGTATATGCTCATGGCTTCACCTCCTTTCGGAAGCTAGACCTAACCACCCTTATGCAACTGTGCCATTTTAGTATAGCTCAGGTAACCATAAAGGTCAACGGGTTACATGCTTGGCATAATATTAAATAGAATACTATGTATGAATCGCACAGCTCATTTAAGACAATAAACGAAGCCGCCCTTACGAAACAAAGGGCGGCTGTTTTTTTAGAAATATCTTTTGATGTGAATTGATGGTCGTTGTGCTTTTAGCTGGTTTCTACTATACTTTTATATAATGAAGAAAATGATGATATTATATAGTCTGCATAATCGGAGGTTGAATGCAAATGGATAACACTATTGTAAAAACAACTGCATTTCGGGATAATCCGTTCTGTAAGGTTTTGCTTGAAGAAATGCAAGATGGAAGAAAGCATGTTCGCAAGATTTATTTAAATAACGAACAGCTTAATAACGAATGGGACGCAATGTGTTTTCTTTATAATGAGGGTTTTTCTGTTCCCGAACCATACAAGAAAGATGAAAACGGCATGTATTTGCAATATATAGACAACGGAGTGTTTTATGATATTTTAATAGCCGCTGATGACACAACAAAACACGAACTAATGGCGAAATTCGTAAAACTATTGTATGATTTGCATAAAATAAAGCCGAAAGACGAGCCGGTCAATGGCTTTGTTAAAAATGAGCTCGCGGAAATAAAAGCCATTATTGAAAAGAAACAAATAGAACATTATTGGGAAATTTTAGCCAAGCTGGAGGTTTTATCAGCAAAAATTAGCGAAAATAAACCTTGCTATATACATAGAGATTACCATGTATGGAATGTTTTGTCGGACAAAAACCATAAACTGTACCTTATTGATATGGAATTAAAACAAGGTGATTGCCGTTTTGACGTCGGTTGGACTTATATGCTTCAAAGCCGAAGCGCAGTTCACGACAAAATAAGCGGTGACATTGCTCAAGCGTTTCTATCGGAGTATTATAAACTAAACCCAGAAGCTCGCGAAGATATTGAATTTTTTATGCAGCTGGCTAATTTGCGCTGGCTTGTTAATGTCGCACCGGAAAACAAGTCAGATAAACATTGGTTTCCAAAAATGAAGGCAATAGCAGAACAAGCTATAACAGAATTTCTTAG
The DNA here is from genome assembly GCA_964546895.1 of uncultured Eubacteriales bacterium. Lineage (GTDB taxonomy): Bacteria > Bacillota > Clostridia > Lachnospirales > CAZJLW01 > CAZJLW01. Next base: position 11,989 of record CAZJLW010000098.1, read on the forward strand.
TATATAATCGTATATGGCTATCCCCTCCACTAAGGCACTTACAAATCATTGTGCAAAATATACAAACACAAAGCCTGTTTTTGGGGAAAGATATAAACCCATTAGACACGGATTAAACGGATTTTCACAGATGAACACGGATTTAAAAACCATGTAATGATTTAGAAATCTGTGGAAATCCATGTTAATCCGTTAAATCCGTGTGTAATTCTCCCTCCCCCTTTCTGGAAAAATAAGTCGAAGCGTTTAAAAACAGCATCTAATAACATAGACCCTATCGTATTAAATACTACGACCTCTTAATTTGTGCAATATTTTTATTACTTAGTCAAATGGATAGCCATTTATCGGAATATTATTTAATGCATTCGCCTACGGTATCAAGCAGAAACTCCGGATGAAACGGCTTCGACACAAACGCACTAACTCCCGCTTGCTTGGCTTCCAGCACAACGTTGCGCTCAATCAGCGCTGAACAAATAACAATGCACGCTTCGGGGTCGAAAGCCGCAATTTGCTTGCTTGCGGCAATCCCGTCTAATTCAGGCATTATTATATCCATAATCACTATATCAGGGGAAAGTGCCTTGTACTGCGCGACAGCTTCGTTTCCGTTCTTGGCTTCGCCGATTATCTCGTACCCTGCCTTTGATAGTATTTCGTTCTGCATTTTCCGCATAAAAGGTACATCGTCAACGAGCAGAACCCGCTTGCCTTTTGCTTTTTTAGGCACGGTGCCGGCGAACAGTTCTGTTATTTCTTGCTGGCTGATTGGGAGCTTGTAGTGTTCGGTTGCTTTTGGTAATTGTGGTGTTTCTGCGGCCTTTCGGAGCAT
>CAZJLW010000099.1:0-1855 GCA_964546895.1 uncultured Eubacteriales bacterium
ACAAGCCCGCCGTTAAAATACATAGTAAGCATAAACAGTCCCATGAAAAAATTCCTGAACACAAGCTCCTTACGGGACAAAGAGAAGCCTGCGCCCACCGTTAAGGTTACGCTTAGCAATGTACCGAAAAATGTATAGATGAGCGTATTTTTATAACCTGTAAGAATGCGGGGGTCTTTAATAACGCTTCTGTAAGCGTCAAGCGAAACACCCTTCGGAATAAGCAAAACCTGACCGCTGTTTAAAAATGCCGGATCGCTCACGGACGCTATCAGCACAAAGTACAGCGGATACGAAACAATAAATAAAACAATGCCGAGTATGAGAGTATTAACCGCATCAAATACGTAATCTCCGGCTGAGTTTTTAGTCATAGCGCTACCCCCCTTAGAACAGACTAGTCTCAGTTAATTTTTTTGCCATGAAATTGGCGAGCATTAGCAGACTGATGTTGATTATGTTATTGAACAAACCGATAGCCGTTGAATAACTGAACATACCTTGAAGTAATCCAACTTTATATACATATGTAGAAATAATTTCGGCCTGGTTAAGCACGGCGCCGTTTTGCATGAGGTACATTTTTTGGAAGCCAAGGCTCATAATATGTCCGATTTGCATTATAAACAGAATAATAATCGTAGGCATAATGCAGGGGATATCAATGTTGATGATGCGTTTGATTTTCGTTGCGCCGTCTACGATGGCGGCTTCGTGATACTCTGGGCTGACAGAAGCCAGCGCGCCTATGTATATGACCGAGCTGTAACCCGCGCCCTGCCATACTCCCGACCATACGAACAGCGACTTAAAATACTCCGGTATAATAAGGAAGTTAATGGATTTGCCGCCGAGCTTGTTGATGATGACGTTAATTATACCGTTGTACGGCGAGAGAAAGATGTTCAGCATACCGACCAGTACCACTACCGAAATAAAATGTGGCGCGTACGTAGCCATTTGCACGATCTTTTTGAACTTACCGAACACGCAGTAGTTAAGCATAAGCGCCAGCAGTATCGGAATCGGGAACGTCGCCAAAAAATAAAGGTTAATCGAAACGGTATTAAAAACCAGCTTGGAAAACTGTGGCGAGCTGAAAAAACTCGTAAAGTTAGAGAACCCGACCCATTCGCTGCCCCAGATGCCGTTTACGGGTGTGTAGTTCTTAAAAGCAATCTGCACGCCGTACATCGGTATGTAGTCAAATATAAAAAGGTACACAAGCGCAGGCAGCATAATAATGAGTAAAGGTATGCTCGGTACAAATCTTTTCTTGAACCATTTTTGCATGAAAATTCACCTCGCTTTTTTCACAGTATATTTTCAAAGAAGCTTTACGTCTATATCCGAATTGTGAAGGTTATTTTTTTCAACAAATCACTATAAGCCGGATTTACGGATAAATTTCAACCGGATAGCGCGTGGAGGTCGTTGTTATTATTGCAAGGCAGTGACGGCTATTGTATAATCGAATAAGTTAAACGAATTAACTAATAAAAAATAATGTTTGGAAGCCGAGAGCATACGCACGAATATTACGCTCGTGTTTTCGCCGTCGCAGGCGATACCGGCGGGACAGCTGGGCGCGAAGTTCGTCTCGCCGTTCGTGGGCTGGAAGGATTCCAGCGGCGAGGATTGTACTTATATTAAGGATATTGTTGATATTTATAATAACTATGGGTTTGAGACTGAAATAATCGTAGCGGCGCTACGTAACGGCAAGCAGATAGTCGAAGCGGCCAAGGCCGGGGCAGATATTGTTACTTGCGGATTGGATGTTTATAAGGCTGCGCTTTGTCATCCGTTTACGGATTATGGGTTGGGGGTTTTTCGGGAGGCTTGGGATAATACT
>CAZJLW010000099.1:1955-3707 GCA_964546895.1 uncultured Eubacteriales bacterium
GCATTCGTTGTACAGTTCTTGCTTAACTTGTTTAAGTAAGGAAAAAGCCCCTAGAGGTAGAAGCTCTAGGGGCTTTTTTGTTGCGCAAATGAAATTAGTGCAAATATACATATGTTGTGAGCTATAAGAAAGTTCAAATTAGCACAATAACCGAATTTCATATCAGCATTCCCCCAGCTGTCCGCTCTGTGTCCATTCTTCGTCGCTCAGGCACTGAGCAATCGTAGGCTTTTTCTCATATATCTCGGCAAGTGTAACCGGGCGCCCAATAACAGAGGAACGCAGCGCCGCCATCGAGCTTGCCAGCGTTACTATTCCCCTTTTTAACGGAACCTGAACAGTCCCGGTTTTATTTATGTCCGCAAGAAAATTCTTAAAAACAGCGCGCTCGGGCTGAATCAAGTCGTCCTCGTCCTCGGGCAGCGGGTTGTACTTCGTCACTTCGCCGCCTTTCGTGATGACGTTTACGCCGTCTTTTAAATTGTTATAGTTCATGAGCGCTTCGGAGCCGGAAGCCATCGCAAACAGCCCGCCGATAACGCCGCTCGGCAACCCCCAGTTAAGCGTTATATTCCCGAGCGCCCCGTTCTCGTACTCAACCGTCATAAAGCACGAGTCGGCGGCCTTTGTTTCGATTGACACAAGGCTCTCGCGGTTAATGGCGTTTTTACGCCACTGTGCGTACACGCGCACCGGATCGCTGTTGTAATACCAGCTCATTAAATCAAAAAAATGACACGCCATATCCACCATCGGCCCGCCGTTACCGTAACGCGCGTCGTGCATGGCGATTTTCGGTCTGGTTTCGCGGATGTCGGAGTAGTGCATCATGAGGTTGTCGCCGAAAACGCCGCTTTCGACAGCGCGTTTCATCGAACGGTGAAACGGCATGTTGCGGTACTGTAGGCCGATGCAGAGCGTCTTGCCCGTTGCCTTCTGGCATTCCAACAGCGCGAAGCATTTTGCAAGCGAGAGATCGAAGGGCTTCTCCGTCAGCACATGCGAGCCACAGCGCATCGCAAAGCTTGCGATGTCGCAGTGAAAATACGCCGGTGTGGCTATTATTACTATGTCGGCGCTGTTCTGTACGGCTTCCTCCCAGCGGTCGGTTTTTTGTTTGAAGCCGTATTCGTCATAAGCCTTTTGCATACGCTCCGGCAGTATGTCGCAAATCGTGTCAAAGATTACCGCGTCGCAGAAGTATTTTTTTATCATGCGCATATAAGCCGAACCCCTGTCACCCGCGCCTATTACCGTTACTCTGAACATAGCATTCCCTCCCAACCAGTTATTTTTTTTATGGCTTTGAAGTTCGCGCTTGCGCTTTCCTGCGGGGTGCGCGTGGTTCTGTCTTGCTCGGCCACGATCCAGAAATCATCGGCGTGCTTCGAAAAAAACTCATACACACCCGCAAAATCAACAACACCCGTACCGATCTCCGAGAAGCTCCACTCGGCCGTGAACTCCTTAAAATGAAGAGCCTTAACCCGGCTCAGATGCTCACTGATGAATTCGACGGGATTCGCCCCGCCCCTAGTGACCCAGCCGACATCAGGCACAAGCGAAAAGTTTTCAGGCTCGGTGTTTTCGAGCAGAAACCGAAAACCGTCGCCGTTGTTTTTAAACTCCCAGTCGTGGTTGTGATAGCAGAGTGTTAAGCCGTAGGTCTTGCATTTTTTACCAAGCTCGTTGTAGGCTTTGGCCTCATTTATACAATCCTCGGTGGTTTTGTCCTTTTTATTCGAACCGCTT
>CAZJLW010000099.1:3807-11522 GCA_964546895.1 uncultured Eubacteriales bacterium
AAGAATCCCTCCTCTAATCTATAGCCAGAACATCAGGTCTTAAGTTTTTCATGCAATTACTTCCATCTAAAATTGTATTTGGTTCAATGGATTAACTAATGTCATGCTATCATGGCATATATGCCTTGTCAAGATTATCGTGAAAATCTCCAAGCATCTGTATTGACACTATCTAGGAATAATGCTATCTTTAGGGACATATAAGACTTAACGCAAGGGGTGAAGATACTATCGACGGCATTTTGGATTTGGTTAATTCGGTAAACAAATACCGTGTATTTTCGGCGGTTCTGAAGAACGGTTCATCGTCGCGCAAGGCGCTGGCTTCGGAGCTTGGACTGACGAGGGCTACACTTTCGCTGATTACGCGGGATTTAATAGAGGAAGGGCTGCTGTATGAGACAGGCGCGGTCGAGGATGTGCGCGTAGGGCGCAGAGAAATACTGCTGGACGTGCGAGCGGGCTGTGCTTTTGCGGCGGGGCTTGATGTGAATACTACTACGGCGTGCTTTACGATACTGGATTTAAAGCTTAACATCGTCGCGCATATGGATTGGCAGTACGATGTCCTTACGCAGAACGTTTTGGATATTATTTTGAACTATATCGCGTCGTCGCTGTCGTTTTACGAGACGTCGGCGCTGCTTGGCTTTTGTATTTCGGTTAACGGCTTCACGACGGGGGGCATCTGCCACGGGCTGCCCGTTAAGGATTTAAAGCAGCAGGCCGAAAAAGTGCTGGGCTTGCCGGTATACTTGATTAACAACATCAAGGCGCTGGCTATTGCGGACTTCTACTTTGGTAATAAGCTGCGGAATTTTTTCCTCGTCAAGTACGGCCCCGGCGTCGGCTCGGCCATTATTATAGACGGCAAGATTTTTACAGGCGCGAACGATAAGGTCGGTGAGCTTGGACATATTGCGTGGGGGCACTCGGATACGAAGTGCCGCGTGTGCGGAAGCTTCGGCTGCCTTGAATCAATCGTCGGGTTCAAGAGTTTGGCCGCAAAAATGGACAGCGGTTTTGATATTAACCACGGCACGGTGGATTTCAATACGATAATGGAGCTGTCGAAAGCAAACAACTATGCAGTGCTAAAGGAAGCGCTGTCGGACTTGGCAAAGGCTGTGTTTAACGCTTGCAAAATCGTAGACCCCGAAAAGGTTCTGCTCGCGGGCGAAATGTTTCTTAACGATATGATTTTCAATTACTTCAAAAGCTGTTTTTTCAACCTATATCAGTCGGTAGACGAAAGCTTTATAAAAACCATCGACAACTACGATGAAAAACGCCTGAAATCGACGGGCATCGTTTTGCTGAATAGTTTTTTGAATTTGAGTTAACCGGAGGGGTAGACGGCGCGGGGTTGAAATTATTCCTGTAATATTATAGACTATTTACAGGAGGCGAAATTATGAAAAGCAGCCGCAAAGTTCTGGTGCAGTTTATACTGTCGTTTACTCTTATTATGCTTGTTCCGTTTCTGATTCTGTCGCCGCCGATGCTTTCGTCCGTCGAGCGAGCCGAGACGAAGAGCATCGCGCAGAAATATAACTCCGCCAATGAGATCGTATCGTTCAAGCTTACCGAGCTTGTTAATAACTTCATCACTCTGCGCAACCTCATGTACAAGGAGAGGTGCTTCTACGATTTTTATTTGGAGGCTGACGGCGGAGCCTTCGTTTACATAGACGTTATTATGAAAAAGCTGTTCACGAACGCCTCGAAGTACGACGCGTTTTTTTACAGCCGCTCGACGGATTTGTTTTACGGACCTAATACTCTGCCGAAGGCCTCTTATTTTTCTACGACTGGTATTGATGACGGTACGGCGAGGCTGATTGAGGAAGGTTTGACGAAAAACACTCCCGTCTGGATTCCGGCGTATACAGCATCGATTGACAACTACAAAGGCTCGTTCGTAACGCTCATAGTCCCTTTTGAGACAAGCTATAACGATCAGAACGACGTCGTTTCAGCCGTCATTTTTAATATACGTGAAAACGCGCTGCGCGATATGATGGCGCAGCTTACTATAGACGAAGAGTCCGCTGTAGTCATAATGATTGCGGGTAGGCCGGTTTTTTCGACCAATCCGGCGCTGACGGACGCAGTCGTCGGCACCGACGGCGGCGACGGTTATACCTTTAGCAGCATCGGCGGCGTCAAGTACATGCTCACGAAAACAAAGCCCGACGCTAATAACATAGATGTTATATCGCTCGTGCCGTACAAAAACGTCAGGAATATGGTCAGGAAGGTGTTCGTACTAAACTTCCTCATTATTTTTATTACGTTTATGCTGGGCTGCGCGCTTATCTTTTTCTTTACGAAATACAACTACACGCCTATAAAAAAACTGAACAATGCAATAACCGATTATCAAATAAGTATCCCAAACGACGGCAACTTCTTCGAAAGCATATCCGAAGCAATACAGACAGCCGTTTACAAAAACACAGTGTACGAAAAGGACAAGAAGCTGCTTAAGCTTATGTACTTCAACGACTACGGCACGGCGGAGGACGAAGCCGAAAAAATCTGCCGCGAACTGAACATGCACTTCGCCTATCCGCACCTGATATGCTTTCTGTTTGAGTTTTACGCGTTCCCGAAGGAACTAGCCGTGCGGCTCGACATCAACGTACGCGAAATGAACGCGCGCGTCGGCGATGACTTCGATTTGTACTTGTTCGCGCAGGAGGAGCATAAGCGGATACTGTTTTTCGTATCGAGTGCAAAAAAGGACTACAGCGTTATCGACAGGCTTATAACGGATTTGATTACGCATATAATAAACCCGCAATCTATGCCGTCGTCTATCGGTGTCGGTTGTTTCAAAGAATCCGCGGCTTTGCTTTCGAAAAGCTATATCGAAGCCGTCCACGCGAACAGTCTGTGCGAGGAGAACAACCGCAACCTTATTTTTTATAACGACGTATACCGCGACACCGGAATGCAGCTGCTTATGGTTAATAAAGAAGCGGATGTGCTGCTGAAAGCCGTCGGAGATATGGACACTGAGAAGATAGTCATATCGTTTCAGTCGATTGCGGATATGATGATGGAATTGTCGGATGACAAGATACGAAATGTTATTTGTTTGCAGATAATAACAGGCTGTGCCAAGGCTTGCGAAGGTGCGGGGCTGCACATAACGGAAGCCGCGCACGGCGTAAAGCGGCTGTCGTGGCAGGACGCTCAGGCTCCAGTTTCGCCGACGCAGATTATATGGGATGTGCTTAAGGAAGTCATTGCGGAGATAGAAATAGTTAAGGCCGAGGCGACGAAGGAAAGCGAGAAGCCGAAGAATACCAAGATTATTGATATCGAGCTGATTTTGAAAGACGTGAAGGAGCATTATTTAGACGAGGACTTTTCGATGAAGGCGCTGGCGGATCAGCACGGGACTACGGTGTCGAACCTGAGCCATTTTTTTAAGAGAAAGACCGGGGAGAATCTGTCGGACTATATCAATACGCTTAAGCTTAATACTGTTAAGAAGATGTTGGTGGAGACGGATTATACTATCTCGCATATATCTAAGTATGTCGGGTATTATCATACTTCGAATTTTATTAAGAAGTTTAAGAGTTTGGAGGGGCTTACGCCTAATGAGTACCGGAATAATAAGGGTAGGAGCGTTGGGGAAAGCTAATGTAACCGCGGAAAATGTAATAAAATTGACACACAAACCCGTTGATTTTTTCCAAGGTTTTTATTATACTGATTCATGTTTCGGGCGTTTGTGATAAATGAATGAGAGGAGGCGAAGACATGTTTGGCACTAATTTTTTCCCGCACGACCCAAAGGCCGTCGTTCCGGCTTTTAACCAACTGTTTTCGTTTGCCGGTATTTATTCTATCGCTTTCTCGGCTGCATCGCCCCACACCTTGTAGCCGTGTGACAATTTGCGCCCGTTTGCGTATAGCTGACTTTGCGTCTTGCTGTATCATTGTCGTCGTTTGAGCCATAGGATTTCTTCCTGTGGCTCTTTTTGTTTCGGAGGGGATTTTAGAAAATGTCTAACCTGAAAAAAGTATGGCGTCTGCTAAAAGGCAACCGGATGCTGTATATTGTTGCGATTGTATCGACGCTGCTTGCTACGTTGTGTTCCGTCATGAGTCCGATCGTTATAAAAATCACTGTTGACAGCGTGCTGGATGGTCAGCCGCTTGACGCGCCCGCGTATGTAGTGGCGCTTATTGAGAGGCTCGGCGGCGTGTCGGTGCTGGCGCGTAATATCTGGCTGTGTTCGCTCGCGATAATAATCATCACGGCGCTGAACGGTCTGTTCGCGTTCGCGCGCGGGCGCAGTGTCGCTGTCGCTTCTGAGAATATCGGCACGTATCTGAAAGACAGCCTGTACGATCATTTGCAGCGGCTGCCGTACGACTACCACGTCAAGGCCAAAACAGGTGATTTAATCCAACGCTGTACGTCCGACGTAGAGACGACGCGGCGGTTTCTGTCCGGGCAGGTTATCGAAGTTGTGCGGACGCTGTTAATCGCTGTCGTTACGATTTCATTGATGATTCCGATGAGCGTAAAGCTTACGCTGACGTCCGTCGTTATTTTGCCGTTCATATTTATGTTCTCATATATATTTTTCAAAAAGGTACAGCGGCAGTTTAAGCTGGCCGACGAAAAGGAAGGCGAGCTGTCTACCGTCTTGCAAGAGAATCTTAGCGGTATACGCGTAGTGCGCGCGTTCGGGCGGCAGCGGTTCGAGGTCGATAAATTCGAAGCTAAAAACAGCGAGTTCCGCGGGCTGCAATACCGGCTGATTAGGCTGCTTGCATATTTCTGGTCGATTTCCGACTTCATGTGCTTCACGCAGATAGGCGTGACGCTGATTGTCGGCGTGTTCCTGACGCTGCGGGGGGAAATTAGCCTTGGCGAGTTCATTGTGTTCAACACGTATGTGCGTATGCTTATATGGCCGGTGCGTCAGCTTGGGCGTATTCTTAGCGATATGGGTAAGATGGGTATTTCGATGGGGCGTATTTACGAGATACTGAACACGCCTGTTGAGCCGGACACGGAAGGCGCAACCGACCACCCGCTCGAAGGCGATATCGTCTTCGACAACGTAGTATTTGAATACGAAAAGGACAACGAAATAATAAAAGGGCTAAGCTTCCGCGTGAAAGCCGGGGAGACGATTGCCGTGCTTGGGACGACAGGCTCCGGTAAGTCTACGATAATGCACATTTTGCTGCGGCTCTACGACTACAAAAGCGGCTCCGTAAAAATAAACGGCTCCGAGCTGCGCAACATCCGCAAAAAATGGCTGCGCGAAAAAATCGGTATCGTTTTACAGGAACCGTTCCTATATTCCAAAACGATCCGCGAGAACATAAGAATGGCGAACCACGCTGCCGATGACGACGACATCTACGACGCTACGAAAACGGCAGCTATTCATAACGCGATAGAGGAATTCGAGCATAAATACGACACGATCGTCGGTGAAAAGGGCGTTACGCTGTCCGGCGGGCAGAAGCAACGCGTCGCGATTGCGCGTACGCTTATCAAAAACAGCTCGATACTGATATTCGACGACTCACTGAGCGCCGTCGATACCGAGACGGACTTGCAGATTCGCAACGCGCTCAAAGAAAAACGCAGCGACGCGACTACGTTTATTATCTCGCAGCGTATTACTACGCTTAAAGAAGCCGACCGTATTTTCGTTATAGAAGACGGGCGCATGACCGATTCCGGCACGCATGATGAGCTTGTGAGTCGCGATGGACTGTACAAGCGCATCTGGACGATTCAGACGCTGTTGGAGGATGATTTCGCCGAGGAGTTAGAGGGGGCAGACAAACCGGACAAATCCGTCGCGCCTGCTCAGAAAGGTTGTGATTCAGTTGAACCAGTTTGATGAACAAGACTATACAAAACAGTTTGATTTAAAGCTGTGGAAAAAGATTTATTCGCTAATGAAGTCGCATAAGAAGAACCTTATTATATTGCTAATAACGATGATAACGACGGCGGCGTGTGATACGGCGTTTCCGCTGTTGACGAAGTACGCCATCGACGGCTTTATTAACAAAGGGGATTTCAGTAACTTCCCGCTGTTTGTGCTGCTGTATGCGTTTGTTACGTGCTTGCTGGCGTTTACGATTTTTTCGTTCCTGAACAACTCTGCGAAGCTGGAGTCCGGTATTGTCTACGATATCCGCAAGCTCGGATTCAAAAAGCTACAGGAGCTGTCGTTCTCGTACTACGATAATACGCCTGTCGGCTGGATTATGGCGCGTATGACGTCCGACGCCCAGCGGCTCGGCGACGTTATCGCGTGGAGTATGCTTGATCTTATTTGGGGGCCGGCGATGATTATCATCAGCTTCGTCAACATGGCCATACTAAATTTCAGGCTCATGCTCATAACGATTGCGGTGTTCCCGTTTTTGATTATCGCGTCGTACTTTTTCCAGACGCATATATTGAAAAACCAGCGCGAGGTTCGCAAAATCAATTCCAAAATAACGGGCGCGTACAACGAGGGCATCACCGGCGCGCGCACGACGAAGACGCTTATCCGCGAGGAGAAGAACTTTGAGGAATTCAGGGAGCTGACGAGCGGCATGAGAGCCGCAAGCCTGCGCTCGAATCTGTACTCGGCTATATACATGCCGATAGTGCTGTCGATTGGTAGCCTTTGTGTCGGATTGGTCATATGGCTTGGCGGTGTCGAGGTGCAGGGCGGGCTTGTCAGTCTCGGTACTTATACCGTGTTTATCACGTATGCGCTTAATATTTTCGACCCGATACAGCAGATCGCACGCGTGCTGTCTGAGTTTCAGTCCGCGCAAGCGTCCGCTGAACGTACACTGACACTAGTCGAGACCGAATCTGACATCCAAGACGCCGCCGATATCATAAAAATATACGGCGACGCGCTCGACCCGAAAAAGGAGAACTGGCCGGTAATCAAGGGCGCGGTAACGTTTGAGAACGTGAGCTTCTCCTACAAGACGGGCGAGAAGGTGCTTGAGAATTTCAACCTAACCGTACGAGCGGGTGAAAAAATCGCACTCGTAGGCGAGACCGGCTCGGGTAAGAGTACGATTGTTAATCTTGTTTGCCGGTTCTACGAGCCGACTGCCGGGAAGATACTGATAGACGGTGTGGACTACCGCGAGCGTTCGCAGATATGGCTGCAATCGAGCCTTGGCTATGTATTGCAAAGCCCGCATTTGTTTTCCGGCACGATAAAGGATAATATACGTTACGGGCGGCTCGACGCAACCGACGACGAAATAATCGCCGCGGCTAAGACGGTTAACGCGTATAGCTTTATTATGAAGCTTGATAAAGGGTTCGACACGAGCGTAGGTGAGGGCGGCAGCCGACTGTCGTCCGGTGAGAAGCAGCTTATATCGTTCGCGAGGGCGATACTGGCCGACCCAAAGATATTCGTGCTGGACGAGGCCACATCGTCGATTGATACGGAGACGGAGCAGGTTGTTTCGGAAGCGGTTAATAAGGTGCTGAGCGGGCGTACCAGTTTTATCGTGGCGCACCGTCTGTCTACGATACGTTCCAGCGACAGGATACTTGTTATAAGGGACGGGGAGATAGCCGAGAGCGGCAATCACGCGGCGCTTATTAAAAAACGCGGGATTTATTATAATCTGTACACGAACCAGTTCAAGGAGGAAGAGGAGAATAAGATTCTTGGACGGGGTACGGAAAGTAA